>NZ_JBIAMB010000004.1:0-463616 GCF_042873895.1 Streptomyces sp. NPDC004435
TGGCAGATCATCCGCGAACTCGTCGCCGACGGCGTCACCGTCCTGCTCACCACCCAGTACCTCGAAGAAGCCGACGAACTCGCCGACCGCATCGCGGTCCTCAACGGCGGCCGCATCGTCGCCGAAGGCACCGCCGAACAGCTCAAGCGCCAGATCCCCGGCGGCCACGTCCGCCTCCGCTTCACCGACCCGACGGCCTACCGCACCGCCGCCGGCACCCTCACCGAGGCGGCCCGCGACGACGAGGCGCTGACGCTCCAGATCGCCAACGACGGCACCCAGCGCGCCCTGCGCGGACTGCTCGACCGCCTCGACACCGCCGGCATCGAGGCCGACGAACTCACCGTCCACACCCCCGACCTCGACGACGTCTTCTTCGCCCTCACCGCCACCGCCGCCGCCGCCACCGTCCCCGCCCAGCCGAAGGAGGCTGTCCGATGAGCACCCTCACCCTCGCCGTCCGTGACTCGACCACCATGCTCCGCCGGAACCTCCTGCACGCCCGGCGCTACCCGTCCCTGACGCTGAACCTGCTGCTCACCCCGGTGATGCTGCTCCTGCTCTTCGTCTACATCTTCGGTGACACGATGAGCGCCGGCATGGGCGGCGCGGACCGCGACGCGTACGTCGCCTATCTCGTCCCGGGCCTGCTCCTGATGACCATCGGCTCCACCGTCATCGGCACCGCGGTCTCCGTCTCCAACGACATGAGCGAAGGGATCATCGCCCGCTTCCGGACGATGGCGATCCACCGCCCCTCCGTCCTCGTCGGACACGTCGTCGGCAGCGTCCTCCAGTCGGTCGCCAGCGTGGTCCTCGTCGGCGCGGTCGGCGTCGCCATCGGCTTCCGCTCCAGCGGCGCCACCGCCCTGGAGTGGCTGGCGGCCTTCGGCCTCCTCGTCCTCTTCGCCTTCGCGATGACCTGGATCGCCGTCGGCATGGGCCTGGTCTCCCCCAACGCGGAGGCCGCCTCCAACAACGCCCTCCCGCTGATCTTCCTCCCGCTCATCTCCAGCGCCTTCGTCCCGGTCCACCAGATGCCCGGCTGGTTCCAGCCCATCGCCGAGTACCAGCCCTTCACCCCCGCCATCGAGACCCTCCGCGGCCTCCTCCTCGGCACCGAGATCGGCCACAACGGCTGGCTCGCGGTGGCCTGGTGCGCCGGCCTCGCCGTCCTCGGCTACGTCTGGTCGACGAAGACCTTCAACAAGGACCCCAAGTAGGACACGCGCAGCCCCGAAGCCCCTCCGCCCCGCCGGCCCACACGCCGGCGGGGCGGTCCGCGTCGGGTCCGAGCCCGGGTCCGCGTCGGGTCCGAGTCCGGGTCCGCGTCGGGTCCGAGCCCGGGTCCGCGTCGGATCGGCGTCCGGTCCCGGGCGCGGACCCGATCCTGTCGAACTCTGGCCGTTCCCCTGTTTCGCCCCGCGCCGCCCCCGCCGATCATGGATCCACCGACCGAGCGAGGGGAACCCCGAGATGGCCCTGGAGATGCGCGACCGCTGCGAACGCTGCGAGACGACGGCCCTGCCGGCCGACGGACCCGCCCGGATCTGCTCGTACGAGTGCACCTTCTGCGTGCCCTGCACGGAGGCGATGGCCGGCGTCTGTCCCAACTGCGGCGGCGAGCTCGTCCCACGCCCCCGCCGCGCCTCCTGACGCCAATGCCCTGGTCAGACCGCCGATTTGAGATCGGTACGGTAGGGCCCATGAACATATGGACACGAGGAGCCGCGGGGGCCGCCGTGTGCGCGGTGCTTCTCCTGACGGGCTGTGGGACCTCCGACGTCTCGGCGGGCCCGAACGGTACGACACCGCTGGACGCCGCAGCCGCCGGGACGGATCTGGCGCCGGTCGTCGGGGAGTGGAAGGAGGTCACCGAAGCCGGTGACACTCCCTGGACGATCCGCGTCTCCGAGGACGGCGCGTTCCGGACCACCGACGGGAGCGACACCTGCGAGGGCACGGTCAAGGCCGTGCCCTCCGAGGCGGACAAGACCTGGCGCCACTTCCTGGCGGACGCGGACTGCGGCTGGGCCGGCCGGCAGCTGGCCCCGCTGAAGCTCGGCGAGGAGGGCGGCAAGGAGTTGCTGATCCTCACCAACGACTCGGGCGAGGGGTCGGAGGAGCGCTACATCCGCGCCGGCTGACCTCCCCGGGGGCCCGGACGCTCAGCGGACGACGTCGAAGACCTGCTTCTGGATGCCGTTGGCGTACGCCTCGTGCTCGACCAGCTTCAGCTTCTGGGCGTCCTTGTCCGTGGTGCTGAAGAGCCGCTTGCCGGCGCCGAGGAGGAACGGGAAGACCAGCAGGTGGTAGCGGTCGACCAGGCCGGCGTCGGCGAGCGCGCGGTTCAGCGACGCGCTGCCGTGGACGATGATCGGGCCGCCCTCGGTCTCCTTGAGGGCGGCGACCTCGTCGAGGGTGCGGAGGATGGTCGTCGGGCCCCAGTCCGAGACCAGGTCGTCCTCGGTGAGCGTGGTGGACACGACGTACTTCGGCATCTCCTTGTACTCGGCGAAGTCCGCCATCGCCGGCCACACGGGGCTGAACGCCTCGTAGCTGACCCGGCCGAGCAGGATCGCCGTCGCCTCGCCCTGCTCGCGTCCCTTGATCTCGTACGCCTCCGGCAGGAAGTCGATGTCCTTGAAGGTCCAGCCGGAGTTCCGGTAGCCCTCCTCGCCGCCGGGGCCCTCGACGACGCCGTCGAGGGAGACGAAGGCGGAGGTGATCAGAGTGCGCATGGCGTGTTCCTCGTTTCTCGGTGCGTCCGTTGCCGTCCGCCGCGGTGTTCTTGTTCGTTCTCATGCTGTAGGACCGGGGGCCCCGGCGAAACTCATCGGTCCCGCCCGGTTGTTTCTCCGCCGGCTTTCCGCGCCGCACCTCCCCGGGTGCTTCTACTCGACGGGCGTCGTGCCGAAGGCGTCGCGGTACACCTCGCCCGTCACCGCGTCCACGTACAGGCGTTCCGTCGCGTCCGACACGTGCGGGTCGAGCTCGGGCGCGGTCTCGTCGTAGACCACGCTCACGAGCCATTCCGGTCGCCAGGCGCCGCCCCGCTCGACCGCCTGGAGGGTGTACGCCTCGACGCGCAGGCCCGGCGGCAGCGCCGCGTCCCCGGCTCCGGCCTCCAGGTGCCGGCGTACGGCCCCGGCCGCCTGGTCCGTGCTCTGCTTCGGGTCCGGGAGGTCCAGGCGGATGGGGCCGAGGGTCACGTCGACGCGGGCGACGCGGCCGGTCCTGTCCACGTGGACGTTCAGGGTGCGGGGCATGACGATGCCGCCGTCCACCCACCGCCAGGCGGTGACCCAGCCCTGGGCCGCCCCGGGCCCGGACGGATACGTTGTCGTGTCGGCGGCGCTCTGTGCCCACGGGTAGTGGGCGCGCATGTAGCGGCGGGCGGTGTCGTACGCCTCCGCCTCCGTGTCCGGCGCGGCTCCGGCGCCCGGCACCGTGAAGCCCGGAGCCGAACCCGGTCCGGTGAAGCCGGCGGTCCCCGGCTCGACGGTCAGGCGCTTGCCGTCCGGCCACGACAACGAGCCAATGCCGCCCGGGTCCTCCGGGCCCGCGCCGGGCGGCTGGACGCCGAAGACGAGGTGCGAGCAGGGGACGTCCAAGCAGGGCTGGTGGTAGACCTTCCTGACGCCGTACCCGTCGCCGAACGCCTCCCGCACCGCGGCCTCCGCCGCCCTGCGCTGGGCGGGGTCGGCGGGGGAGAGGCCCGTGCCGTCCAGATGCGTGAAGGTGATCGCGGTCCGCGCCAGGGCCATGCCGGCCACCAGGAGCACGGCGGCGGCGACGCCCGCCCCGCGTGCCCCGCCCCGCGGCGCGAAGCCCGGGGCCCTCCGCAGGAGCAGAGCGGCCAGAGCGGCGCCCGCGAGCCCGCCGAGGACGTTCATCAGGGCGTCCGAGCTGTCGCAGATCCGGCCCAGTCCGTCCACGGAGCCCTGGACGAACTCGATCGCCGGCGGCAGCGCGACGACTCCGACGAGGACCGGAAGCGGGCGGCGGACCGCTCCGAGCGCGAAGAAGCCGAGCGGCACGGTCATCGCCAGGTTCCACAACCCCTGGGTCGTGCCGAAGGGTTCGAGGACGTCGTGGTTGACCACGCAGGTCCCGGCAGCGGGGCCGCTCCCCATGAAGGTGACGCCGAGGACGCCGGTGAGGGTGGCGACGAGCCCCGCCCACCACGGGCCGTGCGGGCTCCCGCGCCGGCGGGCGGCCCACCAGGCCGCGCCCCCGAGGACGAGGGCGGCCAGCACGGAGCCGGCGAGATAGGTGAGATGGTCCTGGAATATCGCGGTCAGCACGGGGTGTGTTCCTCGGGGGCCGGTGGTCGGGGCGGAGCGGGGCGGGCCGGTGGTCGCGGCGCGGCGGGGAGGGCCGGTGGTCGGGTCGGGGCCGGTGGCGAGGGGCCCGCGGCCTTCGGGTGTCCCTGGTCTTCCACGCCGAAGATCCACGGCCGGTGGCCGCCGTGGCCGAAACTGTCCGGATCCGGCTGCCCTTCCGGCCGGTTCTCCGCGCCGCCGTCCAGGGCGGCCATATTTTCAAGCAAGCATGCTTGATTGTTTCTCGGATCGCTGCCATGCTCCCACTCCTCAGGCCCGTCCTCCCGAGGGGAGCGCACCGTGTCCGACCCCGGAGCCGTCCGTACGGTTCTCGCCGATCTGCGTGCCGAGGGTGATGAACTCGACCTGATCGTCGGGGGGTTGGGCGAGGAGCGGTGGGCGGTGGCGACGCCCGCCGCCGGCTGGACGGTCGCCCATCAGATCGCGCACCTCGCCTGGACCGACCGGGCCGCGCTGCTGGCCGTCACCGACCCCGACGCGTTCGCCGTGGAGGTCGGGAAGGCGATGGTCGCGCCCGAGCGGTTCGTCGCCGACGGGGCGGAGGAGGGCGCCGCGCTGCCGCCCGCCGAGCTGCTGGGGCGCTGGCGGGAGGGGCGGGAGCTCCTTCGGGAGGCGCTGCTCGGCGTGGAGCCGGGCGGGCGATTCCCCTGGTACGGGCCGCCGATGAGCGCGCCGGCGATGGCGACCGCGCGGCTCATGGAGACCTGGGCGCATGGGCAGGACGTGGCCGACGCGCTCGGGGTCGTACGGGCGCCCACCGCGCGGCTGCGGCACGTCGCCTGGATCGGGCACCGGGCCCGTGACTACGCCTATCTGGTGCGGGGCGAGCGGCCGCCCGCCGAGCCGGTGCGGGTGGAACTGGTCGCCCCGGACGGGGAGTCGTGGGTCTTCGGGCCCGAAGGGGCCGCCCAGCGGGTCACCGGGACCGCCCTCGACTTCTGCCTCCTCGTCACCCAGCGGGTGCACCGCGACGACACCGCCCTGCGCGCCGAGGGCGACGACGCCGAGCACTGGCTCCGCATCGCGCAGGCCTTCGCCGGACCGGCCGGCGCCGGGCGCGCGCCGAAGGGTGAGACGCGATGAACCCGCTCCGGATCGGGAACGCCTCGGGCTTCTACGGCGACCGCTTCACCGCCGTCCGCGAGATGCTGACGGGTGGCCGGCTCGACGTGCTGACTGGGGACTACCTCGCCGAGCTGACCATGCTCATCCTCGGCCGCGACCTGCTGAAGGACCCGTCCGCCGGATACGCCAGGACCTTCCTGCGGCAGATGGAGGAAGGGCTCGGGCTCGCCCACGAGCGCGGCACGCGGATCGTCGCGAACGCGGGCGGCCTCAACCCGGCGGGGCTCGCCGACGCCCTGCGGGAGCTGGCCGCGAAGCTCGGCCTGCCGACCCGGGTGGCGCACGTCGAGGGCGACCTGCTGCCGTCCGAGCCCGGCGTCCTGACCGCCAACGCCTACCTGGGCGGGGCGGGCATCGCCGCCTGTCTCGCGGCCGGCGCCGACGTCGTCGTCACCGGCCGGGTGACCGACGCGGCGCTCGTCACCGGGCCCGCGCAGTGGCACTTCGGCTGGGGGCCGGAGGAGTACGACCGGCTCGCCGGGGCGGTCGTCGCCGGGCACGTCCTGGAGTGCGGCACCCAGGCCACCGGCGGCAACTACGCCTTCTTCCGGGAGCTGGACCCGAAGACCCTGCTGCGCCCCGGCTTCCCGCTCGCCGAGCTGTACGAGGACGGCTCGGCGGTCGTCACCAAGCACCCCGGCACCGGTGGTGTCGTCGATGTCGGCACCGTCACCGCCCAGTTGCTGTACGAGACGGGCGGCGCCCGGTACGCCGGGCCCGACGCGACCGCCCGGCTCGACACCGTGCGGCTCACCCAGGACGGCCCGGACCGGGTGCGGATCGACGGGGTGCGGGGCGAGGCCCCGCCGCCCACCCTGAAGGCCGGCCGCTGCCGGCTCGGCGGCCACCGCAACGAGGTCGTCTTCGTCCTCACCGGACTCGACGTCGAGGCCAAGGCCGCGCTCGTCCGGGAGCAGGTCCACGAGACCCTGGCGAAGAACCCGCCCGCCGACGTCCGCTGGGAGCTGGCCCGCACCGACCGGGCGGACGCGGACACCGAGGAGACGGCGAGCGCGCTGCTCCGGCTCGTCGTCCGCGACCAGGACCCGGAGAAGGTGGGGCGGGCCCTGACGGGGGCGGCGATCGAGCTGGCCCTCGCGAGCTACCCCGGCTTCCACGTCACCGCGCCGCCCGGCAGGGGCGCCCCCTACGGGGTCTTCGAGACGGCGTACGTGCCCGTCGGCGACGTCCCGCACACGGCCGTGCTGCCCGAGGGGACCCGCGCCGCGATCCCCGTACCGCCGGCGGCCCGCGTCCTGGAAGCCGTACCCGAGCCGGCCCTGCCCGCGCCGCCGACGCCGGGGCCGACCGTGCGGGCGCCGCTCGGGCGGATCGCGGGCGCCCGCAGCGGCGACAAGGGCGGGGACGCCAATGTGGGGGTGTGGGTGCGGACGGAGGCGGAGTGGCGGTGGCTCGTCCACACGCTGACCACCGACCGGTTCCGCGCGCTCCTCCCGGAGACGGCGGAGCTGGACGTCACCCGGCACGTGCTGCCGAACCTGCGGGCGCTGAACTTCACCGTCACCGGGATCCTCGGCGAGGGCGTCGCCTCGCAGGCCCGCTTCGACCCCCAGGCCAAGGCGCTCGGCGAATGGCTCCGCTCCCGGCACGTCGACGTCCCCGAGGACCTGCTGTGACCGCCCGCCCGACGCCCGCCGCCGTGTGCCGCGCGACCGCCCGCCCCGTCCCTCCGGAGGAACTTCCGTGACCGTCCTCGCCTCCGCCCTCGACACCGGCGGACCCGACCACGCCGCCCACCGGGCCGCGATGCTCGACAAGCTCGCCGCCCTCGACGCCGAGCACGCCAAGGCCCTCGCGGGCGGCGGCGAGAAGTACACCGCCCGGCACCGGGGGCGCGGCAAGCTGCTGGCCCGCGAGCGGATCGAGCTCCTGCTCGACCAGGACTCGCCGTTCCTGGAGCTGTCCCCGCTCGCCGCCTGGGGCAGCTCGTACCCCGTGGGCGCGTCCCTGGTCACCGGCATCGGGGTCGTCGAGGGCGTCGAGTGCCTGATCACCGCCAACGACCCGACCGTGCGCGGCGGCGCCTCCAACCCGTGGACCCTGAAGAAGGCGCTGCGGGCGAACGAGATCGCGTTCGCCAACCGGCTCCCGGTGATCTCCCTCGTGGAGTCCGGCGGCGCCGACCTGCCCTCCCAGAAGGAGATCTTCATCCCGGGCGGGGCGCTCTTCCGCGACCTGACCCGGCTCTCCGCCGCCGGCATCCCGACGGTCGCGGTCGTCTTCGGCAACTCGACGGCCGGCGGGGCGTACGTGCCCGGCATGTCCGACCACACGGTGATGATCGAGGAGCGGTCGAAGGTCTTCCTCGGCGGGCCGCCGCTGGTGAAGATGGCGACCGGCGAGGAGAGCGACGACGAGTCCCTGGGCGGCGCGGCGATGCACGCGCGCGTGTCCGGCCTCGCCGACCACTACGCCGTCGACGAGCCCGACGCGATCCGGCAGGCCCGCCGGATCGTCGCCCGGCTCAACCACCGCAAGGCGCACCGGGATCCGGACGCGCTGGCCGTCGAGCCGCCGAAGTACGACGCCGAGGAACTGCTCGGGATCGTGCCCGGCGACCTCAAGACGCCGTTCGACCCGCGCGAGGTGATCGCCCGGATCGTCGACGGCTCCGACTTCGACGAGTTCAAGCCGCTGTACGGCCCTTCGCTCGCCACGGGCTGGGCGCGGCTGCACGGCTACCCGGTCGGCGTCCTCGCCAACGCGCAGGGCGTGCTGTTCTCCGCCGAGTCGCAGAAGGCCGCGCAGTTCATCCAGCTGGCGAACCAGCGGGACATCCCGCTGCTCTTCCTCCACAACACCACCGGCTACATGGTGGGCAAGGAGTACGAGCAGGGCGGCATCATCAAGCACGGCGCGATGATGATCAACGCGGTGTCGAACTCGAAGGTGCCGCACCTGTCCGTCCTCATGGGGGCGAGCTACGGCGCCGGGCACTACGGCATGTGCGGCCGGGCGTACGACCCCCGGTTCCTCTTCGCCTGGCCGAGCGCCAAGTCCGCCGTCATGGGCCCGCAGCAGCTCGCGGGCGTGCTGTCGATCGTGGCGCGGGCGTCGGCGGCGGCGAAGGGGCAGCCGTACGACGAGGAGGCGGACGCCGGTCTGCGGGCCCTGGTCGAGGCCCAGATCGAGTCCGAGTCGCTGCCGGCGTTCCTCTCCGGGCTGCTCTACGACGACGGCGTCATCGACCCCCGCGACACCCGCACGGTCCTCGGGCTGTGCCTGTCCGCGATCCACACGGCACCGGTCGAGGGCGCGCGCGGCGGCTTCGGCGTCTTCCGAATGTGAGGCACCAGTTGATTTCCACGCTGCTCGTCGCCAACCGCGGCGAGATCGCCTGCCGCGTCTTCCGCACCTGCCGCGAGCTGGGCATCAGGACCGTCGCCGTCTTCTCGGACGCCGACGCGGACGCGCTGCACGTGCGGGAGGCGGACACGGCGGTACGGCTGCCGGGGGCCGCGTCCTCGGAGACGTACCTGCGCGGGGATCTCGTCGTGGCGGCGGCGCTCGCCGCGGGCGCGGACGCGGTCCACCCCGGGTACGGCTTCCTCTCCGAGAACGCGGATTTCGCGCGGGCGGTGACCGGCGCCGGGCTGACCTGGATCGGGCCGCCGCCGGAGGCCATCGAGGCGATGGCGTCGAAGACCCGCGCCAAGGAGCTCCTCGGCATCGCGCCGCTCACCGACGTCACCGCCGGCGACCTGCCGGTCCTGGTGAAGGCGGCGGCGGGCGGCGGCGGCCGGGGCATGCGGATCGTCCGCGAACTCGCGGAGCTGGAGGACGCGTTGGCGGCCGCCTCGGCCGAGGCGGCGAGTGCCTTCGGGGACGGCGAGGTGTTCGTCGAGCCGTACGTGGAGAACGGCCGGCACGTCGAGGTGCAGGTGCTCGCCGACGCGTACGGCACGGTCTGGACGCTCGGCACCCGCGACTGCTCCCTCCAGCGCCGGCACCAGAAGGTCATCGAGGAGGCCCCGGCGCCGGGCCTGCCGCCCGCGCTCACGGAGGAGCTGTACGAGCGGTCGGCGGCGGCGGCGAAGGCGGTCGGCTACGTCGGCGCGGGCACGGTGGAGTTCCTGGTCGCGGACGCCCCCAGGGCTGACGGCTCCCCCCGGGCTGTCGGCTCCCCCCGGGCTGTCGGCTCCGCCCGGGCTGTCGGCTCCGCCCGGGTCGTCGGCTCCGCCCGGGCGGGGGGGATCCCCGAGGCGGGGGGGATCCCCGAGGCGGGGGGGATCCCCGAGGCCGAGGGGATCCCCCAGGCGCACTTCCTGGAGATGAACACCCGCCTCCAGGTCGAGCACCCGGTGACCGAGGAGGTGTACGGCGTCGACCTCGTCGCCCTCCAGCTGGCCGTCGCCGAGGGGTCCCCGCTCCCGCCGGAGCCGCCCGCCCCCCGGGGCCACGCGGTGGAGGCCCGGCTCTACGCCGAGGACCCGGCGGCGCGGTGGGCCCCGCAGACGGGCCGTCTGCACGCCTTCGACGTGCCCGGCGTCCGCCTCGACACCGGATACGCCTCCGGGGACACCGTGCCGGTGCACTACGACGCCATGCTCGCCAAGGTCGTCGCCCACGCGCCGACCCGCGCGGAGGCCGTCCGCAAGCTCGCCCGCGCCCTGGAGCGGGCCGTGATCCACGGCCCGGCCACCAACCGGGACCTCCTCGTCGCCTCGCTGCGGCACCCCGGCTTCCAGGACCACCGGAGCCTCGACACCGGCTTCTACGACCGGCACCTCGACGCGCTCGCCGCCCCGCCGGACGGCGCGGAGCACGCGGCCGTCGCCGCCGCGCTCGCCGACGCGGCCCGCAACTCCGGCCGTTTCGGGGGAGGGTGGCGGAACGTGCGCTCCGGGGAGCAGGCCAAGACCTTCGGGGAGCACGAGGTCCGCTACCGGCCCACCCGGGACGGCGGGTACGAGGTCATCGCCCCCGAGGGCGTCCGGGTCGTGAGCGCCGCCCCCGATCGCGTACGCCTCGAAGTCGGCGGGGTCGTCACGGACTTCGAGCCGGCAGGGTACGGCGACGGCACCGTCCACGTCGGACCGCACCGGCTCGCCGCCCGCCCCCGCTTCACCGACCCGCGCGAGCGGACGCTCCCCGGCTCCCTGCTCGCCCCCATGCCCGGCACCGTCGTCCGGCTCGCGGACGGCCTCGCCGTCGGCGACCGGGTCGAGGCCGGGCAGCCCCTGCTCTGGCTGGAGGCGATGAAGATGGAGCACCGCGTCACCGCTCCCGCCTCCGGCACGCTCACCGCGCTCCACGCCGCCCCCGGCCGCCAGGTCGAGGTCGGCGCCCTGCTCGCCGTCGTACAGACCGAAGACGTCCCGGCCGGAGACGTACCGGCCGAAGACCGGGAGGACCAGCACCGATGAGCAGCACCGACATAGAGCCCAGGGAGCACACCGAGCTCCGCGCCGCCGTCTCCGCGCTCGGCCGCCGCCACGGCCCCGGCTTCGACCGGGCGGCCCTGTGGGCGGAGGCCGGCAAGCTCGGCTACCTGGGCGTGAACCTGCCGGAGGAGTACGGCGGCGGGGGCGGCGGCATGGCCGAGCTGTCCATCGTCCTGGAGGAGGCCGGGGCCGCCGGCGCCCCGCTCCTGATGATGGTGGTGTCGCCGGCGATCTGCGGCACGGTCATCTCCCGCTTCGGCACCGACGCGCAGAAGGCGGCCTGGCTCCCGGGCCTCGCCGACGGGTCGCGCACGATGGCCTTCGGCATCACCGAGCCGGACGCGGGCTCGAACTCGCACCGGATCACCACCACCGCCACCCGCACCGAGGACGGCTGGGTCCTCGACGGCCGGAAGGTCTTCGTCTCGGGCGTCGACATCGCCGACGCGACCCTCGTCGTCGGCCGCACCTCCGACGCCCGCACCGGCAACCTCAAGGCGTGCCTCTTCATCGTCCCGCGCGACACCCCCGGCTTCGGCCGCCGTCACATCGAGATGGAACTCGACGCGGACGAGAAGCAGTTCGAGCTGACCCTCGACGACGTGCACCTGCCGGCCGACGCGCTGGTCGGCGACGAGGACGCGGGGCTGCTCCAGCTCTTCGCCGGCCTCAACCCGGAGCGGATCATGACGGCCGCCTTCGCGATCGGCATGGGCCGGTACGCCCTCGACCGGGCGGTCGCCTACGCCAAGGAGCGGCAGGTCTGGAAGGCCCCCATCGGCGCCCACCAGGCCATCGCGCACCCCCTCGCCCAGGCCCACATCGAGCTCGAACTCGCCCGCCTGATGATGCAGAAGGCGGCGAAGCTGTACGACGCGGGTGACGACCTGGGCGCGGGCGAGGCGGCCAACATGGCGAAGTACGCGGCGGCGGAGGCGTGCGTGAAGGCCGTCGACACCGCCGTCCACACCCTCGGCGGCAACGGCCTGACGAAGGAGTTCGGCCTCGCCCGCCTGGTCACCGCGTCCCGGGTGGCCAGGATCGCCCCGGTCAGCCGGGAGATGATCCTGAACTTCGTCTCGACGCACACCCTGGGGCTGCCCAAGTCGTACTGAGCCCGGGGGAGGGACTTCCGGCCACGGACCTCCGGGTTCCGCCCGCCGGATCCCGATTCCGGGATCCCGATTCCCGGATCCCGGATCCCGATCCTCGAATAGCGCCCACCAGTTGTGAAGGTCCTGTGTACGATCCACGGCCACGGTACTCCGCTCGGTGCCCGTCGTCCCTTCACGCCTCTGGAGTCGCGCGTGTACCCGCAGCCGAACCCCTATCAGCCCGCCCCGGCGTGGCAGCCGCCGCGCCGGTGGTGGCAGCACCCCGCCCTGATCATCGCGCTGCTCGTCCTCCTCCCGCCGGTGGGCATAGCCCTGGCGTGGCTCGGCCGGTGGACGAACCGCACGAAGATCGTGGCGACGGTGCTGTCCGCGCTCTGGTTCCTCCTGTTCCTGGTCACCGACCCGGAGAAGGAGAAGAAGGGCACGGACGGGGACCCGAAGCCGGCGGTGACGGCGACGGCCACGGCGACCCCGACGCCCGAGCCGACCACCCAGGCGCCCGAGCCGACGACCGAGGCGCCCACCACCGAGGCCCCGACGCCCACGCCGGAGCCGACCACCCAGGCCCCGACCACCCAGGCCCCGACCACGACGCCCCCGACCACCGAGGCCCCCGAGCCCACCACCCAGGCGCCCACCACCCAGGCCCCGAAGCCGGCGAAGCCGAAGCCGACGCAGGCGACCCGGCCGCCGGAGACGGCCGAGCCGGAGCCGGAGCCGACCACCGAGGCCCCCGCCCAGGAGGTCTACTACGCGAACTGCGCCGCCGTCCGCGCGGCCGGCGCCGACCCCATCTACGCCGGCGATCCCGGCTACAGCCGCAAGCTGGACCGCGACGGCGACGGCGTCGCCTGCGAGTGAGGCCACCGGGCCTGGAACCGGTCCGTGAACCGGTCCGAGGCCACCGGGCCTGAAACTGGTCCTGGAACCGGTCCGGGGTCAGGGGCACGGCGCCCCTGACCCCGCCCGCCCCGAACCATGCAGGCGTGCTTGATTGTTTTACGGGTGGCTGACAGGGTCTCCCCAAGCGGTACCCGCAGCAGCGATCCTGGCGGCCACCTTCCACCTCTCCAGGGGGCAACGCATGGTGTTCCACAGCGAGTACGAGCCGGTCTCCACCCTGTCCCTCCCCATCCACGACGCCGTCCTCGGCGGGGCCGCCGCCTTCGGGGACGCGCCCGCGCTGGTCGACGGGGCCGGAGAAATGTCCCTCTCGTACGCGCAGGTGGACGCCTTCCACCGGCGGGTCGCCGCCGGTCTCGCGGAGGCCGGGGTGCGGAAGGGGGACGTGCTCGCGCTGCACAGCCCCAACACCGTGCTCTTCCCGGTCGCGTTCTACGCCGCCACCCGCGCCGGCGCCTCCGTCACCACCGTCCATCCGCTCGCGACGCCCGAGGAGTTCGCCAAGCAGCTGCGGGACTCGGCCGCGCGCTGGATCGTCACCGTCTCGCCGCTGCTGCCGGCCGCCCGGGCCGCCGCCGAACTCGCGGGCGGCATCGAGGAGATCTTCGTCTGCGACACGGCGCCGGAGGGCGAGGGCGTCCGCTCGCTCCAGGCGTTCCTCGCCTCCACGGCGCCCGAGCCGGTGATCGCCGTCGACCCCGCCGAGGACGTCGCCGCCCTCCCGTACTCCTCCGGCACCACCGGCGTCCCCAAGGGCGTGATGCTCACCCACGCCTCCATCGCGACCAACCTGGCGCAGCTGGAGCCGTTCATCCCGATGGGCCCGGGCGACCACATCCTCGCGGTCCTCCCCTTCTTCCACATCTACGGGCTCACGGCCCTGATGAACGCGCCGCTCCGCAAGGGCGCCACCGTCGTCGTCCTCCCGCGCTTCGAGCTCGACACCTTCCTCGGCGCCATCCAGAAGCACCGCATCAACGGCCTGTACGTGGCTCCGCCGATCGTCCTCGCGCTCGCCAAGCACCCGGCCGTCGCCGACTACGACCTGTCCTCGCTGGAGTACATCGTCTCCGCCGCCGCCCCGCTCGACGCGGCGCTCGCCGAGGCGTGCTCGGCCAGGCTCGGGCTGCCGCCGGTGCGGCAGGCGTACGGCATGACCGAGCTGTCCCCGGGCACCCACGTCACCCCGCTCTCCGCCGAGAACCCGCCGCCCGGCACCGTCGGCAGACTGCTGCCCTCCACCGAGCTGCGGATCCTCTCCCTCGACGACCCCTCGAAGGACGCCGCCCCCGGCGAGGAGGGCGAGATCGCCATCCGGGGCCCGCAGGTCATGAAGGGGTACCTGGGGCGGCCGGACGCCACCGCCGCGATGATCGACGAGGACGGCTGGGTGCACACCGGCGACATCGGCCGCGTCGACGCCGACGGCTGGCTGTACGTCGTGGACCGGGTGAAGGAACTCATCAAGTACAAGGGCTTCCAGGTCGCCCCGGCCGAGCTGGAGGCCCTGCTCCTCACCCACGAGGGCGTCGCCGACGCCGCCGTCATCGGGGTGACCGACGCCGACGGCACGGAGATCCCGAAGGCGTTCGTCGTGCGCCAGCCGGCCGCGCCCGGGCTGACCGCCGAGGACGTCATGGCCCATGTGGCCGCCCGGGTCTCCCCGTACAAGAAGGTCCGGGCCGTCGAGTTCATCGACGCGGTGCCCCGGGCCGCCTCCGGAAAGATCCTCCGTCGCGAGCTGCGAGAAAGCTGAGGAACCGCACATGACCCTGGTCGCCGTCACCGAGGAGCGGGGGATCACCACCCTCGCCCTCGACTCACCGGACACCCGCAACGCCCTCTCGGCGGCGCTCGTCACCGAACTCGGCGAGGCGCTGGCGGCGGCCGGGAAGGACCCGTCGGTACGGGCGGTGGTGCTCACGCACACCGGCTCCACGTTCAGCGCGGGCGCGGACCTGAAGGCGCCGCCGAGCCCGTACACCTTCGTCGACCTGCTCCGGCAGGTCGTCGAGCTGCCGAAACCGGTCGTCGGTCACGTCAGGGCCGGCGGCCGGGCCCGCGCGGGCGGCCTCGGCCTGCTGGGCGCCTGCGACGTCGTGGTGGCGGGGGAGGGGGCGGACTTCGCCCTGACGGAGGTACGGATCGGGGTGGCGCCCGCGGTGATCTCGCTGACCCTGCTGCCGAGGCTGGAGCCGCGCGCGGCCGCCCGCCACTACCTCACCGGCGAGCGCTTCGGCGTCCCCGAGGCGCGGACGATGGGCCTCGTCACGGCCGGCGACGACGAGCTCGACGCGATCCTCGACGGCCTGCGGGCGGGCTCGCCGCAGGGCCTGCGCGAGTCGAAGCGGCTGCTCACCGCTAGAGTCCTGGAGACCTTCGAGCGCGACGCGGAGGAGCTCGTGCAGAGATCGGCCACGCTCTTCGCCTCCGCCGAGGCGCGCGAGGGCATGACGGCCTTCCTCGAACGACGGGACCCCGAATGGCGGCTGTGACCGCGCACCGGCAGCAGGACGGACAGCCGGGCTCCGACCGTGGGCCGGCCGCCGGCCGGGGCGGGGCTTCCGACCGCGGCCCGGCCCCGGACCGAGGCCCGGCCGCCGACCGGAGTCCTGCCACCGACCGGAGCGGAGCTTCCGACCGGAGCCAGGGTGCCGACCGGACCCCGGCTGCCGACCGCAGCCCCAAGCAGGACCGGAGCCGGGCGACCCGGCAGCGGCTTCTGGAGGCCGCCGTGGCGTGCCTGGCCGAGCACGGCTGGGCGGGCTCCACGGTGGCGGTGGTCGCCGAGCGGGCCGGGGTCTCCCGGGGTGCCGCCCAGCACCACTTCCCGACCCGGGAGGACCTGTTCACGGCGGCGGTCGAGTACGTCGCGGAGGAGCGCTCGCAGGCGCTGCGGGCGCTGCCCACCGACGACCGGGAGCAGACCGTCGCCGCGCTCGTCGGCCTCTTCACCGGCCCGCTGTTCCGGGCGGCCCTCCAGCTGTGGGTGGCCGCGTCGAACGAGGAGCAGCTCCGGGCCCGGGTGACCGAGCTGGAGGCCCGGGTGGGCCGCGAGTCGCACCGGATCGCCGTCGAACTGCTGGGCGCCGACGAGTCCCGCCCCGGAGTCCGGGAGACCGTCCAGGGCCTCCTGGACATGGCCCGGGGCCTGGGCCTGGCGACCCTCCTCACCGACGACACGACCCGCCGCGACCGTGTGGTCGCCCAGTGGTCCCGCCTGATCGACGAGGCGCTGGCCTCCTAGGCCGGCACTCCGAAGCGTTCCGCCCAGGCGGTGACGTCGGCCGTGGTGGCGTTGCCGCCGCAGACGACCAGGCCGAGGCGGGCGTCGGGGCCGACGCGGTCGAGGACCGTGCGGGCGGCGGGGAGGAGGCAGCCGGCGGCGGGTTCGGCCCAGACCTTGGCGTGCTCGGCGAGGTCGAGCGTGCCGCGGACGGCCTCCGCGTCGGTGACCGTGACGACGTCCTCGACCAGCGCGACGACGTGCGCGTAGGTGAGCGGGGAGACCGTCGGCGCGCTCAGCGTGCTCACCACGGAGGAGAGCTCGACCTGCACCGGGCCGCCCGCGGCGAGCGCGGCCGACATGGCGTGCGCGCCCTCGGTCTCCACGCCCCAGACCCGGACGCCGGGGCGGCGGGCGCGCAGCGCGGTGGCGACGCCGGAGATCAGGGCGCCGCCGCCGATGCTGACCAGGACGTCGGTGAGCTCCCCGGCGTCCTCGGCGAGTTCCAGGCCGACGGTGCCCTGCGCGGCGACGACGAGCGGGTCGTCGAAGGGATGGACGAGGGTGAGGCCCGCGTCGCACAGCTCCTCCATGAGCGCGAAGGCGCCCTTCATGGTGTCGGCGAGCAGCACCTCGGCGCCGGCCTCCTCGGCGCGGGCGACCGCCCGGGCGGGTGCGGAGCGGGGCATGACGACGGTGGCGCGGACCCCCAGCGCGCCCGCCATGACGGCGAGCCCGATGCCGTGGTTGCCGCCGCTGACGGCGACGACCCCGGCGGCCCGCTCGGCGGGCCCGAGCGCGAGCAGCTTGGCGGCGGCCCCGCGCGCCTTGAACGAGCCGGTGCGCTGGAGCAGTTCCAGCTTGACGGTGACGTCGGCGCCGAGCAGCGCGCTCAGCCCGGGACTGGCGAGCGTCGGCGTCCGCAGCACGTGCCCGGCAAGACGCTCTGATGCGGCCTCGACATCCGCGACGGTGATCAACACACCCCCACTCTGCCCCACCCACCCCACCCGGCACACCCCCCGACGGCCCCCGACCCCGAACCGTCCGCAGAAGGGCCGCCCACCCCTCGCGGACGCGCAGCCGCCCCCACGCCCGCCGCCCAGCCGCCCCCGCCCCTTGTGACGCGGGCCACAGGCGATCCGGCGCGCCCGCAGTACGCTGGTCGCATGCCTCCGCTCGTTCGCCGCCGTCACGTGGACTTCGTCCGCGTCACGAGCATGAGCTGTCGCCGCGACGTCTGACCCCAGGGGCGCCCACCACTCCGCCCCGCGAGGGTCCCTTCACCGACCCCTGTCGACCGGCACCCGCGGCCCCCGCCCCACCCTGGCGGCCGCCCCGGGACCCGTACACCCGCGGACGCACCCATGAGCCTCAGCGCACTCACCCGTTCCACCGCCTCCACCCCCGCCGTCTCGTACGCCTCGCAGCTCCCGATCGTCGACCTCTCTGCGGCCGACCGCGGGCCCGGTGCCCGTCGGCTGCTCCACGCCCAGCTGCACTCCGCCGCGCACGACGTCGGCTTCTTCCAGCTGGTCGGGCACGGCGTGACCGAGGCGGAGGTCCGGGCGCTCACCGACGCGATGCACGCCTTCTTCGCCCTCCCCGAGGCGGACCGGCGCGCGGTCGACAACCTCAACTCGCCGCACTTCCGCGGCTACACCCGGGTCGGTGACGAGCGCACCGGAGGCTCCCGCGACTGGCGCGACCAGCTCGACATCGGCGCCGAGCGGCCCGCCCGCGCCCCCGGGCCCTGGGAGCCCCCGTACTGGTGGCTGGAGGGCCCCAACCAGTGGCCCGAGGCCCTGCCCGAGCTGCGCACGGCGGCGCTCCACTGGATCGACCGGCTCAGCGGCGTCGCCGAGAGGCTGCTGCGCGAACTGCTCGCCTCGATCGGCGCCCGCGAGGACTTCTACGCGGACATCTTCGGGCCCCGCGCCCATTCGCACCTCAAGCTGGTGCGCTACCCGGGCAGCAGCGGCGACGGCGACGACCAGGGCGTCGGCGCCCACAAGGACTACGGCTTCCTGACCCTTCTGCTCCAGGACCAGGTCGGCGGGCTCCAGGTGCAGCGGGAGGACGGGATCTTCCACGACGTGCCGCCGCTGCCCGGCGCCTTCGTCGTCAACCTCGGCGAGCTCCTCGAAGTCGCGACGAACGGCTATCTGATCGCCACCAACCACCGGGTGGTCTCCCCGCCCGGGGCGACGGAGCGCTACTCCGTCCCGTTCTTCTACAACCCGCGGCTCGACGCCCGGATCGCTCCGCTCGACTTCCCGTACGCGGACCGGGCGCCGGGCGTGACGACCGACCCGGCGAACCCGCTCTTCGCCGAGTACGGCCGCAACGAGCTGAAGGGGAAGGTCCGCGCGCACCCGCTGGTCGCCGCGCGCCACCACGCGGACCTCCTCCTCCGACAGGACCTTCCGGCCTAACCGAGAGGCGTCGGCTCACGGGCGTCGACCGACGGGCGTCAGCCGAGCGGCGTCAGCCCACGGGTGTGCACCCATCGGCCTCAACCCACGGGTGTCAGCCGAGCGGCGTCAGCCCATCGGCCTCAGCCCACGATGTCGGCGAAGCCCTCGATCTCGCGCGGGTCGCGCTGGCCGGGGCCCGTGTAGCGGGCCGACGGGCGCACGAGGCGGCCGGTGCGCTTCTGCTCCAGGATGTGCGCCGACCAGCCGGCCGTACGGGCACAGGTGAACATCGACGTGAACATGTGCGCCGGGACCTCGGCGAAGTCCAGCACGATCGCCGCCCAGAACTCGACGTTCGTCGCCAGGACCCGGTCCGGACGGCGGCTGTGCAGCTCCTCCAGGGCGGCCTTCTCCAGCGCGGCGGCCACCTCGTAGCGCGGGGCGTCCAGCTCCTTGGCCGTACGGCGCAGGACGCGGGCGCGCGGGTCCTCGGCGCGGTAGACGCGGTGGCCGAAGCCCATCAGGCGCTCGCCCTTGTCGAGGGCCTGCTTCACGTACGCGACGGCGTCGCCGCTCCGCTCGATCTCCTCGATCATGCCGAGGACGCGGGAGGGCGCGCCTCCGTGCAGCGGGCCGGACATGGCGCCGACGGCGCCGGAGAGGGAGGCGGCCACGTCGGCGCCGGTGGAGGCGATGACGCGGGCGGTGAACGTGGAGGCGTTCATGCCGTGCTCGGCGGCCGAGGTCCAGTACGCGTCGACGGCCTTGACGTGCTTCGGGTCCGGCTCGCCGCGCCAGCGGATCATGAAGCGCTCGACGACCGACTCGGCCTTGTCGATCTCGCTCTGCGGCACCATCGGCAGGCCCTGGCCGCGCGCCGACTGGGCCACGTAGGAGAGGGCCATGACGGCGGCGCGGGCGAGGTCCTCACGGGCCTGCTCGGCGGAGATGTCGAGGAGCGGCTTGAGGCCCCAGACCGGCGCCAGCATGGCGAGCGCGGACTGCACGTCGACGCGGATGTCGCCGGAGTGCACCGGGATGGGGAAGGGCTCGGCGGCCGGCAGACCGGGGTTGAAGGCGCCGTCGACGAGCAGACCCCACACGTTGCCGAAGGAGACGTGTCCGACGAGGTCCTCGATGTCGACCCCGCGGTAGCGCAGCGCGCCGCCTTCCTTGTCGGGTTCGGCGATCTCGGTCTCGAACGCGACGACTCCTTCGAGGCCCGGTACGAAGTCGGACATCAGGCGGCTCCCTCTATCGATGATCGATCAACCTAACGGCGGTCGCTGGTGGGACTGAACAGTCATCCAGCCGTCGAGTCTGTACGGTTCCGATGATGCGGGGAAGCGTGACATCCGGCACACTGCGCCGATCCGGCGACGAAGGGTTGGTGCTACGCCGTGGTGGGCAGACTGGGGTGCTGCGGCAGGATGGCCCCGTGACCGACGCTCTGGACCCCGCCGACATGCGTGAGCAGTACCGCACCAAGGAACTGGCCGCGGCCGATCTCGCCCCCGATCCGATCCAGCAGTTCGGGGCCTGGTTCAAGGAGACCGCCGCGAGTCCGGCGATCCACGAACCGAACGCGATGATCGTCTCGACCGCGACGGCCGACGGGCGGCCCTCGTCCCGTACGGTCCTGCTGAAGCACTTCGACGCCGCCGGCTTCGTCTTCTTCACCAACTACGGTTCCCGCAAGGGCACCGAGCTGACCGCGAACCCGCATGTCGCGCTGCTCTTCCCCTGGCACCCGCTGGCCCGCCAGGTCATCGTCACCGGCCGTGCCGTCCGCACCGGCCGCGACGAGACCGCCGCCTACTTCCGCACCCGCCCCCATGGTTCCCAGCTGGGCGCGTGGGCGAGCGAGCAGTCGTCGGTGATCACCTCGCGGGAGGAGCTGCTGGAGCGCTACGAGGAGCTGGCCGCCCGCTACCCGGCGACCGAGCAGGTCCCGGTGCCGCCGGAGTGGGGGGGCTTCCGGGTCGTCCCGGACACGGTCGAGTTCTGGCAGGGCCACGAGAACCGCCTCCACGACCGGCTGCGGTACGTCCGCGAGGACGGCGGCTGGCGCGTCGAGCGCCTGGCGCCGTAGGCGGCCCTCGGAGGAGCGCGAGTCCCGGTGGCCCGAAAAGGCCCCGGGAAGGCCGCGGAAGGCCGCGGGAAGGCCGCGGGAAAGCTGCGGGAAAGCTGCGGAAAGGCCCCGGGAACGCAGACGACCCGTGGGCCTTTGGTCCCGTCCGCCTAGGTTCGGACGGGAGCCGGCCGGACTTACCGGCGGCCCACGGGTCGGGTGACTGCTTGGGTTTCGGCAGCTGGCCTGCCGAGGTGCACATCGTGCGACGGCAGGCCTTAGCCCGCAGTCACCTCACGAGTCCGAAAAGAAACCATGTTTTCGGATCACCTCCTTTCGCGTGTGACCACACCCTACGAACCCCTCGGGAGCGCCACAAGCGATTTAATTCGCGTGCTTTCCGCCGGGCCTCAGGCGTCGCGCCGGCGCACCGCCCACCAGCCCGCGAGCAGCGCCGCCGCGGTCCACAGGGCGGTCACCCCGAGCCCGGTCCAGGCGCCGAGGGGGCCGGAGGGGTCCTGGAAGAGGATCTGCTGGCCGGCGCGGTCGGGGAGCCAGGTCGCGGCGCCCTCGGACACCCCGCCGATGACGAAGGACACGATCAGGATGAACGGGATCAGCAGGCTCAGCACCGCCACCGCGCTGCGCAGCAGGAAGGTCAGCCCCAGCGAGAACAGCGTGATCAGCGCCAGGTAGAGCCCGGCACCGAAGCAGGACCGCAGGGCGCCGGGGTCGCCGATGCCGATGGCGTACTTCCCGAGGAACGCGTTGGCCGTGAAGAACATGACGAATCCGGCCACGACGCCGACGACGAGCGCGCCCGCCCCCACGACCGCCACCTTCGCCGCGTAGAAGAGGCTCCGGCGCGGCACGGCCGCGAGGGAGTTCCGCAGGGCGCCGTTCAGGTACTCGGAGGACGCGGCGGTCGCGCCGAAGGAGATGGCGGCGATCTGCACGAAGTTCATCGGGTAGTAGAGCCAGAACAGCGGGTCCATCTCGCCGGTCGCCGCTTCCGGCTGCCCGATGGCGGGGAAGACCGCCAGGGCGATGCCCAGGGCGGCGACGAGGACGGCGAGCAGCGAGCCGAAGCTCGACCGGACCGACCGGATCTTGATCCACTCGGAGCGCAGCACGGTGGTGGGGGACACGGTCAGACCTCCTGGGGGGTGCGGGCGGTGAACTCGGCGGCGTCCGCCGTGAGGGCCAGGTACGCCTGCTCCAGCGAGGCGCGCTCGTCGGCGAGTTCGAAGACGGGGATGCCCTCGCGGGCGGTGACCGCCCCGATCTCCTCGGCGGAGGCGCCCTCCACCACCCACCGGCTGTCCGCGTCCGCCGCGTCGCCGACCGTCCACCCCTTCGCGAGGAGCGTGGCCCGCAGCCGGACCGGATCGCCGGTCCGCACCCGCACGCGCGCGTGGCTGTGGGAATCGATGAACTCCCGCATCGGCACGTCCGCGAGGAGCCGGCCGCGGCCCAGGACCACCAGGTGGTCGGCGAAGGTCGCCGTCTCGTTCATCAGGTGGCTGGAGACCAGGACCGTACGGCCCTCGGCGGCGAGCCGGCGCAGGAGTTCGCGGATCCAGACGATGCCCTCCGGGTCCAGGCCGTTGGCCGGCTCGTCCAGCATCAGGACGCCCGGGTCGCCGAGGAGCGCGGCGGCGATGCCGAGCCGCTGCCGCATGCCCAGCGAGTAGCCGCGGATCCGGCGGCGGGCGGCGCCCTCCAGGCCCGTCTCGGCCAGCACCTCGTCGACCCGGCGGGCCGGCAGGCCGTTGCTCGCGGCGAGGAAGCGGAGGTGGTCGCGGCCGGTCCTGGACGGGTGCGCGGCCTGCGCGTCGAGGAGGGCGCCGACCGTGCGCAGCGGCTCGGCGAGGGTCGTGTACGGGCGTCCGCCGATGGTCGCGGTGCCGGAGGTCGGCCGGTCGAGGCCGAGGACGAGCCGCATGGTGGTGGACTTCCCGGCCCCGTTCGGGCCCAGGAACCCGGTGACGCGCCCCGGCTCGACACGGAACGTCAGCTCGTCCACGGCCCGCGCCGCGCGCCTGCCGCCGTACTCCTTGGTGAGGTTCTTGACGTCGATGCTGGTCATGGCTCAAGCCTCGCGATCCGGGGGGCCCGGGCCATCCCCTGCCGGAGGGGACCGGCTCCCCCGTGCGGGGGAGCCGCCCGGGCCGCCTCCTTGAGAAGATCGCCGAATGCCCGCACCGCTGTCGCTCCTCCAGACCCTCGTACAGACCCTTGTACGGCCGCTGGTCCGGGCCGTCACGTACACGCGTTGGCTGCACCTGCTGATCGGCGCGATCGTGCCGCTCGCCGGCGGGCTCATCTACCCGGGCCTCTCCGATCCGGGCGTCGTGGACTGGCTGATCGCGGCGGCGCTGCCGGTCCCGCTGGTCGCGGCGGCCGCCCTGCTGCCGTCGGCGCGCCGCGCCGAGGGCCTCCAGGCGCGCCTGATGCTCTTTCCCGGGAAGCACGCGCGCGTGCGGGCCACGGGTGAGGCGGGCGCGGGTGAGGCGGGCGTCGGCGAGGCGGGCGTCGGCGAGGCCGCCACCGGAATCTCGGCGACCCCGTCGGCGTCCTGGACGGACCGGGGCAGGACGGCGCTGTGGCTGGTGTTCCGGATGGGGGCGGGGCTCGCGGCCTGGCTGCTGACGATCTGGCTGCTCCAGGTCACGCTGGTGTTGTCGGGGGTGTCGGTGGAGGAGCCGGTGCTGGGCTCCGTGACCCCGCTCGCGGGGGCCGCGCCGCTGGCCCCGTTGCCCTTCCTGGCCCTGCTCGCGCTGGTCGTCGCCGGAGGCCGGCTGGACACGCGGGTGGCCCGCCGGCTCCTCGGCCCTTCGGTGAGGGAACGGATGGCCGCCCTGGAGGACCGGACGGAACGGCTCCTCGAACGCAACAGGATCGCCCGCGAACTGCACGACTCCCTCGGCCACGCCCTGACCCTCGCCGTGGTGCAGGCGGGGGCCGCGCGGGCGGCCGGCGACCCCGAGTTCACCGACCGGGCGCTCGCCACCATCGAGGAGACCGGCCGGGCGGCCCTGGAGGACCTGGAACGCGTCCTGCTGCTCCTGCGCGAGACCGGCCGCCGCCCGCCCGGCGCGGGCCCCGGTCTCGACGAGGCCGCCCGCCTCCTGGACTCGGCCCGCTCCTCGGGCGCGGTGGTGGAGGCCGTGATCACCGGCCCCGTGGAGGAGCTTCCGGGCCCGGTCTCCCGGGAGGCGTACCGCATGCTCCAGGAGGCCCTGACGAACGCCCTGCGCCACGCGGGACCGGTCCCGGTCGCGGTCCAGGTGGCGGCGGACGACTCCCGCCTCAGCCTCCTGGTCACCAACCCCCTGCCCGAAGGCCGTCCCCCCGCCGTCCCCGGCTCCGGCAGCGGCCTGCGCGGCATCCGCGAACGGGCGGCGCTCCTGGGCGGCGAGGCGAAGGCGGGCACGGCGAACGACACCTGGCAGGTCACCGTCACCCTCCCCCTCCGCTGACCGCCCGGCCCCCGGCCCCGGCCGCTCCGACCGGCTTCCGGCCGCGCCGCCCCCCCGCTCCGGCCGAGCCGACCGGCCCTGGCTCCCCGAGCCGCCCGAACCCGGATCCCCGAGCCGACCGAACCCGACTCCCGCTGCGCTGACGGGACCAGGACCCGACTTCCGTCGCGTGGACCGCCGACCCGGACCTCGGGCCACGTCGGCCGGCTCCGCCCCCGGCGCCCCGCCCCGGCCCTCCCGCCGTGCTGGCTAGGCTGGCCGCATGGTGATCAAGGTCCTCCTCGTCGACGACGAACCCCTCGTCCGGGCCGGTCTGCGCGCCGTCCTGGCGGCGCAGCCCGACATCGAGGTGGTGGGCGAGGCGGCGGACGGCGCCGCCGTCATCCCGCTCGTCCGGAGCCTGCGCCCCGACGTCGTGGCCATGGACGTCCGGATGCCCCTCATGGACGGCATCGAGGCCACCCGGGCCGTACTCCGCACGGTCGACGCCCCGCCGAAGATCCTCGTCGTCACCACCTTCGAGAACGACGAGTACGTCTACGGCGCCCTCCGCGCCGGCGCCGACGGGTTCCTCCTCAAGCGCGCCCGCCCCGCCGAGATCGTCCACGCGGTCCGTCTCGTCGCGGAGGGCGACTCCCTCCTCTTCCCCGCCGCCGTACGCGACCTGGCCGCCTCCTACGCCCGGGACCGCCCCGCCAACGAGGCCCACGAGGCCCTGGTCCGCGCCCGTCTGACCGAGCGTGAGGAGGACGTCCTGCGCCTCATGGCCCGCGGTCTGTCCAACGCGGAGATAGCCGCCCGCCTCGTCGTGGGCACCGAGACCGTCAAGTCGCACGTCAGCGCCGTCCTCGCCAAACTCGGCGCCCGCGACCGCACCCAGGCCGTCATCGCCGCCTACGAATCGGGCTTCGTGTCCCCGACCTGACCCCACCCCCGAACCCCACCCCCGACCCCCTCGGCCGCTTCCCTCGAATCCGTTTCGCCGAACCTGATGTGTTCTGGGTCACGTTCCAGTTGAATGGCCTGCATCAGGGGGGTTACCGGGGGGAGTTCCGGGTGAGTGCTTTCACGGGGTCCGCGCCGGACACCGCTTCCGTGCCGGGGGCGGGCGGCGATCTGCTGGCCGCGCTGCTCGACGGGATGGACGCGGCGCTCTGCGCGCTGGACGCGGGCGGGACGGTCACGCACTGGAACCGCGAGGCCGAGCGGATCCTCGGCTGGCCGGCGGCGGAGGCCGTCGGGCGGCGGGGGTTCGACGGCTGGGCGGCGCGCAGTGCCGACGCGGAGGAGACGCTGGCGCGGCTGATGGGCGCGATGCGGACGCCCGGACGGCAGGTGCACGAGCTGGCGCTGCTCCGCAAGGACGGCGGCCGGGTGCTGGTGCGCAGCCAGTCGGCGGGCGTGCGGGGCGCCGACGGGCGGCCCGCGGGGGTGTACTGCGCCTTCAGCGAGGTGCATGTGCAGATCGACCTGGAGCGGTCGATCGCGCTGAGCGAGGCGCTCTTCGACGACGCGCCCTGGGGCGTCGTCCTGATCGACGCCGACCTGCGCCCGGCGGTCGTCAACGGGCATGCGGCCCGCGCGATCGGCACGGGCCGGACGACGCTGCTGGGCCGCCCGCTCGGCGATGTCGTGGCGCAGGGGGTGGAGGAGCTGGAGGGCGCGCTCCAGCACGTGCTCGCGGAGGGCGGCCCGCCGGCCCCGGCGGACCTGTGGGTGACGCTCGCGGCGGCTCCCGGTGCCGTGGAACGGCGCCGGTGCTGGCGCAGCGGGTTCGTGCGGCTGTCCTCGCCGCTGACGGAGGAGCCGGTGCCGCTGGGAGTGGCGTGGCTGTTCCAGGACGTGACGGAGGAACGGCTGGCGGCGCGGGAGGCGGACCGGACCCGGTTCCGCTGGAGCCAGCTGCACCGGGCGGGCGTGGCGGCGGCCGAGTACGCGGATCCGGCGGAGGCGGTGGCGGTGCTGCTGGACTTCGCGCTGGCCGGGTTCGCCGACCACGGCCTGGTGGACCGGGTGGCCGGCGCCCGGCGGCTGACCCGCGCGGTGGCGTCCCCGGCGGGCGCCCCGGACGCGGACGGCCTCGGCGGCGGTTTCCCGCAGCGTTACGGCCCCGAGCATCCGGCGCTCCAGGCGTGGGACCGGGCGGGTTCGGTGCGGGTGGACGCGGGCCGGGACGCGGCGGCGTGGGCGGCGGACCGGCACTGGCCTTCGGACACCGCGCACGCGCTGTGCACGGCGTTGCGGTCCCGGGGCCGTACGGTCGGCGTCCTCACCTTCCTGCGGACGGCGGCCCGGGGCGCCTTCGACCGCCAGGACGCGCTCTACGCCGAGACGGTCGCGGCCCGGGTGGCGGCGGCACTGGACGTACCGCCGCTGCCCTGACGCGCTCCCGGCCCGGTACGGCCCCTGGGCACGGCCCGTACGGCCCCTGGGCACGGCCCGTACGGCCCTGCACCGGCTCGTACGGGGCCCGACACCGGCCCCGTAGGGCCCTGCACCGGCCTCGTACGGCCCGGTACGGCCCTGCACACCGGTCCCGTACGGCGGCGCCTCCGGCCCCCTACCCGCCCGTCAGTGGCGGTAGAAGATCCGGTCCGCGTACTCGGTCATGACACGTCCGTTCCACTCGTGCCCGCCGTCGACGTTCCCGGAGCGCAGCAGCGGCGGCTCGATGCCGCGCCGGACCAGTTCCTCGGCGGCGGCGGCCATGGTGGCCTGCATCAGGGCGCTGGTGACGACCGTGGAGGCGGGGGCGAACGGCGCCTCGATGCCCTCGTGGGTCAGCTCGGCGTCGCCGACGGCGATCCGCGAGTCGAGCACGATGTCGCAGTGGTCCTTGAGGTACGTCCCCGAGACGTGCCGGGACTTCGTCTCCGTCGCGTACGCCACCGAGGTGACGCCGACGACGGTGAGGCCGAGCGCGCGGGCGTTCATGGCCATCTCGACGGGCAGGGCGTTGCGCCCGGACAGGGAGATGATGAAGAGCACGTCGCCGGCGCCGGCGGGGGAGGAGTCGAGGACGGCCCCGGCCAGCCCGTCGACCCGCTCCAGGGCGGAGCCGAGCGTCGCCGGCATGACGTCGACGCCGACCACGCCGGGGACGGCGAGCAGGTTCATCAGGGCGAAGCCGCCCGCACGGTAGACGACGTCCTGCGCGGGCAGCGAGGAGTGTCCGGCGCCGAAGGTGAAGAGCCGGTTGCCGTTCGCGACGGCCTCGGCGACGGCGGCGCCCGCGGCGGCGATCTCCGCGGAGTCCCCGTCGCGCACCTCCTGAAGCAGACCGATCGCGGCGTCGAAGAACTGTCCGGCCAGCTTGCTCTCGCCCATGTGAGGAGGCTCCTTCTCGTCGAGGTCGCCGATCACGGTGCGGTCTGGACCATTGCTCTGTCAATACTGCCTCCACCGCCCCGGTGTCCCCAGTTCTCCCGCTCCGGGGCGGGGGCCGCCCGCTTGTCGGCCGGATGCGCAAGAATTGGTGCAGGGCCAGCGCACGACTCATCGAGGGGCACGAATGTCCGGACTGATCGACACCACGGAGATGTATCTCCGCACCATCCTGGAGCTCGAAGAGGAAGGTGTGGTCCCGATGCGTGCCCGGATCGCCGAGCGGCTCGACCAGAGCGGCCCCACGGTGAGCCAGACGGTCGCCCGCATGGAGCGGGACGGACTGGTCGCCGTGGCGAGCGACCGCCACCTGGAGCTGACCGACGAGGGCCGCAAGCTCGCGACGCGCGTGATGCGCAAGCACCGCCTCGCCGAGTGCCTGCTCGTCGACGTGATCGGCCTGGAGTGGGAGCAGGTCCACGCCGAGGCGTGCCGCTGGGAGCACGTGATGAGCGAGGCGGTGGAGCGCCGCGTCCTGGAGCTGCTGCGCCACCCGACGGAGTCGCCGTACGGCAACCCGATCCCGGGTCTGGAGGAGCTGGGCGAGAAGGCCGAGGCCGAGTCCTTCCTCGACGACTCGATGGTGTCGCTGGCGGACCTGGACGCGAGCGAGCCCAAGACGGTGGTCGTCCGCCGGATCGGCGAGCCGATCCAGACGGACGCCCAGCTGATGTACACGCTGCGGCGCGCGGGTGTGCAGCCCGGTTCGGTCGTGTCGGTCTCGGAGTCGGCGGGCGGCGTGCTCGTGGGCTCCAGCGGCGAGGCGGCGGAGCTGGACACGGAGGTCGCGGCACACGTCTTCGTCGCGAAGCGCTGAGGCGCGGAAGCGCGGGAGCGCGGGAGCAGGGCATGTGCGGGGCCGGGTGCGCGGGAGCGCGCCCGGCCCCGTCACACGTAGGGGGCGAGCGCGCCCACAGCCCCAGCGCGAGGGTGCCGCCGGTGACCAGCCGGCCGGGCCGAGGGTGTGCGTCACGACGGTCGCGTCCGAGGGAGCCTCGGGGTCGTACACGACGTGGATCTCGGCCGTGGGCCCGTCAGTCAGGAACCGGCCTCGATCGCCCCCCGATCGCCGTTCAGGCGGGCCCGGTGGCCGTCGTCCGCGCGCGGGCGCCGCACCGCGCGCCCCGTTTACGCCGGAATGGCCCCGCGCGTGCCCTCGGCGTGCCAGGCTGGAGCGAAGTGCGTGCGCTGTGTGATGCGCGGAAGGGTGGGGCCATGGGAGCGACGGGGGCCGTACGCCGAGTGCCGCGCGCCGCGGTCGCCGCGTCCGACGGGGTGCCCGGAGCGACAGAGGGCCCCGGCGCCTCGCGGCGCCGGGGCCTGTCCTCCCCTGTTCCGACCTGGAGCCCCGAGCTCTCAAGGTCGGTCCCCTCGGACCGTTTTCCCCGAGCGGTCCGCCTCCCGTTGAAGATCTCCCCTCGGCCGCGCGCGCCAATCCTTGAGCCCTGTCACTCGAACGAGGGGTGTTGCGCGGCAGAGGCGCATTTTCGAATGTGGGTTCGATAGTCTGGCGGGGTTCGACGGGAAGAGAGGGGGTGCCAGATCATGGCGCGACGACTCGACGTCACCGGGGCCGACGGCATCCGGCTGGCGGCCTGGGAGTTCACGGCCGAGGGCGGTACGGCCTCCGGCCCCGAGGCCCGTACGGCCCCGCGCCCGGCCCTGCCGCGCGCCACCGCCGTGAGCATCGCCCGCCAGCCCTCGGGCCCCGAGGACCGCGCCGCGCCTCCCCGCCCGTCCGGCGCCCCGGTCTTACTGCTCCACGGCCTCATGGGCCACGCGGCCCACTGGGCCCGCGCCGCCGGCCTCCTCGCCGGCGGGCACCGCACGATCGCGCTCGACCAGCGCGGCCACGGCGCGAGCGAGAAGCCGCCCGGCGGCCCCTTCACGCGCGAGGCGTACGTGGCGGACGCGGCGGCCGTCATCGAGCGGCTCGGACTCGCCCCCGTCACCCTCGTCGGCCACTCCATGGGCGCGCTGACGGCCTGGCAGCTCGCCGCCGAGCGCCCGGACCTGGTCCGCGCCCTGGTCATCTGCGACATGCGGGCCTCCGCGCTCGGCGCGGCCTCGCAGCGCGCCTGGCAGGACTGGTTCCGGGGCTGGCCGGCGCCCTTCCCGACGCTGGACGCCGTGCACCGCTGGTTCGGCGCGGACGACCCGTGGGTGGAGACGCCGAACCCGGCGCGGGGCGCGTTCTTCGCCGAGGTGATGACCGGGCGCGCGGACGGCTGGCACCCCGTCTTCGACCCGGAGCAGATGCTCACCTCCCGCGAGACCTGGGTCCACGACGCCCACTGGGACTCCCTCGCCCAGGTCCGCTGCCCCACCCTCGTGCTCCGCGGCCTGGACGGCGAACTGGGCCGCGCCGAGGCCCAGGAGATGGTCCGCGTCCTGCCGCACGGCGCCTACGCCGAGATCCCCGACGCCGGCCACCTCCTCCACTACTCCCACCCCCGGGCGTGGGCGGAATCGGTGAACCCGTTCCTGACGGGCGTCCTGACCCCCTGATGCTCCGTCGGGCGTGCTGACCCCCTGACGCCCCGTCCTGCCCCACCGAGGCCGGGGCGGAACTCGGGTACGACTCCGTACAACCTTGAAGCGCTGTGGCAAGTCTGACGCGGGTGACGGAGACGTCGCCCCGAGCCTCAGCACGGAAGGTCCTCGCATGAGACACCTCAGTACCACCCTCGCCCTCGCCCTCGCCCTGAGCGCGGGCACCCTGAGCGCGGGCGCCCTGAGCACTCCGGCGTTCGCGGCCCCCGCCGCCGAGTCAGGGCAGGGGTCGACCGCGGACGCGGTCCCGCCGCTGTCCATACCCTTCGATTCCGAGCTGGTCAGTGTGGGGAAGACCGGCATGCTCACCCATACCGGCATCGGGCACGACACCCCCTTCCGGTGGACGCGGTTCTCGGACGGCGTCACCACGGTGCTGCCGCCCGCCCGTTTCTACTGGGGAAGCGCCGGCACCGATTTCGTCGTGTCCCAGAAGGGGGATGTGTTCACGCTCACCGACATGAGCGGGACGAAGGCGCCGGTGGTGTTCGACACCTCGACGTTCGACACCGGCCCCAACTCGTACGGGGTGAGTCGTGTCGTGGGCGAGTCACTGCTGATGGTGGCCGACGTGAACGAGAAGCCTGAGTACCGTCTCGTCTCCCTGGACGAGAAGGGCCAGGTGAGGAACCAGAAGCTCGACCTGCCCGCCGGTTCGCGTCCGGGGCACAGCTACTCCTCCGGCCCGGACAGCCTCGCCGTCACCTACACGCTGCGGGAGCCCTCCTTCCACTACCGTCTCAGCACGGTGGACGTGGCCACCGGCGCGATCACCTCGTCCCGCGTCCTCCCCTCGGACCACAACAGCGACGCGATCGCCGTGACCCCGGACCACCTGACCTGGGTACTCCGCCCGTACGACCCCGACCCGGAGCTTCAGGTGATCTCCCGCGCCACGGACACCCCGGTGTCCACCACGCCGCTGATCACCTGGGAAACCGGCGGACTGACGGTGCACCACGTGGGCGACTGGGTGATGCTGGTCAACCCGGGCGGCGCCACCGCGGAATACCTCAGCCCGTACTTCCCGCTCACCGCGCGCCCACTGAAGGGCGGGGCGCCGGACGTGCGGCTGCTGGACCACGCCGGTTCCGTGGCGCACGCCCCGGACGGCGGCCTCCTCGCCCTCGGCGGCACCCTCGCCCAAGGCGAAGGCCTGTACCGCATCGCCCAGGACCCCGACACCGGCAGCCCCACCGTCACCCTCCTGCGCACCTTCAACCGTCCGACCGCCCTCACCGTGACGAAGGAGAACCTGCTGCCGACGGGCACGATCGACCTCGACCGCTTGGGCGGGAAGCCGATCGCCAGCTGGACGCTCAACCGCTACAACGCCAGGACGAGACTCACCCTCACCCACACGGCGTCCGGCCAGACCGCCGAGATGGACCAGGGGCCGTACGTCACGCACGTACCCGGGTTCCCCCAATTCTTCACCTGGAACGGGGCGTTCAAGAGCCGTCTCCAGGCCTACAACGGCGCCTACACGTGGAAGATGAGGGCCGAGCCCGTCAACGGCCTCGGTCCGGCCGTCGAGCGGCAGGGGTCCTTCACCCTCACCCGCGCGCCCAAGGCGCACGACTTCGACGACAACGGCGCCCCGGACGTCCTCTCGGTCGACCGCCGAGGCGAACTGGCCTCGTACGACGTCAGGAAGATGTGGCGCCTCGACAGCATTCCGCCGAGCGAGTACCACAGCCAGACCCCGTACAGGCGCCTGATCGGTGGCGGATGGGGCGTGTACGACAAGGTCCTCGCCGCCGGCGACCTCGGCGGGGCCCGTCAGGACGACCTCGTCGCCCGGGACAGGACCGGCGTCCTCTGGTTCTACGAGGGCAAGAGCGGCCACAAGACCCCGTTCGCCACGCGCACGCGGATCGGCGGCGGCTGGGGGATCTACAACCAGATCACGGCCGGCTCCGACCTGACCGGCGACGGCCGCGCCGACCTGGTGGCCTCGGACAAGGCCGGCGTGCTGTGGCTCTACCGCGGCACCGGCAACCCCAAGGCCCCGTTCGCGGTGCGGAAGAAGATCAGCGGCGGCTGGGGGGTCTACAACCAGATCATCGCCACCGGTAACCTCGGCGGTGCGGGCGCGGGTGATCTCGTCGCCCGTGACAAGGCCGGAGTCCTGTGGCTCCACCTCGGCAAGGGCGACGGCACCTTCACCGCCCGGACCCGGATCGGCAGCGGCTGGGGTTCCTTCAGCCACCTCGTCGCCATCGGAGACGTCGACGCGGACGGCCGCCGGGACCTCCTCGCCTCGAGCCGGGACTCCGACGGCAGGACCCTCCTGCGCCTCTACCGGGGTACCGGCCAGTGGCGGACCCCCTTCGCGTACGGTCAGCTCGACCACGTGAGGAACCGCCCCACGCTCGACAACCTCTTCTGACCCCGCGACCGGGCGGCGTACCGGGCAGCGAGCCCGCCCGGCCGCGAACGCCCGGCGCCGCCGGTCCTCCCGGGCGAGAGCCCGGGGGCGCGGATCGGGGGCCGGGTAGGGCAGGGCGGAGGGCGAGCGTCCGCGCCCTGCCCGCCCTGCCGGAGAATCCCGTACGCGTGCCCGAGCCGATCCGGCAAGTCCCGCAGTACCCACAGCCCCGCACCACACGAAGGAACCGCATGCGCATCACCTCGCGTCGACGCCTGGCCACCACGGCCGCGACGCTCGGACTCGCCGTCGCCACCGTCCTCGGCGCCGGCGCCGGCCCCGCACAGGCGGCCCCCGCCGACTGCCCGGCGGGCTACTTCTGCGCCTGGAAGACGGACAACGCCACCGGCGAGATGTTCAAGACCAAGGCCGACGCCCCCACCCTCGGCAGCTGGGACAACAAGTTCCGGTCGGTCTCCAACCGCACCACCAAGTTCGCCTGCATCCACGACGACCCGAACCACGGCTACGACGGCGACGTCTGGCAGATCGACCCGAACCCCTCCGGCACCGAGTGGGGCGGCCCGGGCAGCAGGAGCGTCAGCTCGCTCCGCCTCGTCGCCACCGAGCGCGAGTGCACCGGCCTCGCCGCCTACCCGGAGTGGTACGCGGTGAAGTCGCCGGCCGCCGCAGGCTTCGGCGACCTGAACGCCGACCGTGTCCCCGACGTCCTCGTCCGCGACAAGTCGGGCCGCCTCTGGTCCCTCCCCGGCAACGGCACCGGCAAGCTCGTCGGCGGCGGCTGGAACGCGATGAACGCCCTCACCCGCCACGGCGACTTCACCGGTGACGGCAAGGAGGACGTGATCGCCCGCGAGGCGTCCACCGGCAAGCTGTGGCTCTACCCGGGCACGGGCACGGGCGTGTTCGGCGCGCGGAAGCTGATCGGGACGGGCGGCTGGAACGCCATGACCCAGATCACCGCCTTCGGCGACCTCACCGGCGACAAGCGCTCCGACCTCCTCGCCGTCGAGAAGTCCACGGGCAAGCTGTACCTGTACCCCGGTACGTCCTCCGGCTCGCTCGGCGCCCGCAAGCTGATCGGCACCGGCGGCTGGAACAGCATGAACGCCCTCATCGGCTTCGGCGACATGACCAAGGACGGCAAGGCCGACCTCCTCGCCCGCGAGGCGTCCACGGGCAAGCTGTGGCTGTACCCGGGCAAGGCGTCCGCCCTCGGGTCCCGCGAGCAGATCGGCACCGGCTGGAACGGCATGGCCTCCTTCCTCGCGGTCGGCGACTACAGCGCGGACGGGCACCACGACCTCGTCGCGCTCACCCGCGCCGGCGTCGAGACCGCGTACCTGGGCAAGGCCGCGCCCGGCTTCCAGCCGGGTGCCGCTGCTCCGTACGCCGACTGGAACGACCTCAACGGCGCTTTCTGACCTGTGACTCGGCCATATACAAGAGGGGGACATGTGCGTAAGGCGATGAAGCGGGGCCTGGCGTCCTTGCTGGGCCTGGCGGCCCTGGGGGCCCTGGGCACGGCGACGGCCGCCCCCGCGCAGGCGGCGGCGAGCGACTGCCCGAAGGGCTACTTCTGCGCCTGGAAGACGGGCAATGCCACAGGACCGATGTTCAAGACGAACAAGTCCCTGCCGACGCTGGGCGCGTGGAACAACACGTTCCGGTCCCAGGTCAACCGCACCTCGAAGTTCGCCTGCGTCTACGACCTGCCGAACTACGAGCTCGGCACCCTGTGGACCCTGGACCCGAACGAGGACCTCCACGACCGCTACGACATCGTCGTGGACCCGCACGCCGGCTCGGTGGAGCTCGCTCCCACGGAGCGCGAGTGCGGCGGCGAGGCGCACCCCACGTGGTACGCGGAGACCTCCCCGAAGGCGGCCGGCTTCGGCGACCTGAACGGCGACCGCAAGGCGGACGTCCTCGTCCGCGACAAGGTCGGCCGCCTCTGGTCCCTGTCCGGTGCCTTCACCGCCAAGCTGGTCGGTGGCGGCTGGAACGCGATGAGCGCTCTGACCCGCCACGGCGACTTCACCGGTGACGGCAAGGAGGACGTGATCGCCCGCGAGGCGTCCACCGGCAAGCTGTGGCTGTACCCGGGCACGGGCACGGGTGTGTTCGGCGCCCGGAAGCTGGTCGGCACCGGCGGCTGGAACGCCATGACCCGGATCACCGCCGTCGGTGACCTCTCCCGCGACGGCCGGGCCGACCTCCTCGCGGTGGAGAAGTCCACGGGCAAGCTGTACCTGTACCCCGGTACGTCCTCCGGCGCGCTCGGCGCCCGCAAGCTGGTCGGCACCGGCGGCTGGAACAGCATGAACGCGCTGACCGGCCCCGGCGACACGAACGGCGACGGCCGCGTCGACGTCTACGCCCGCGAGGCGTCCACGGGCAAGCTGTGGCTGTACCCCGGTACGTCCTCCGGCTCGCTCGGCGCCCGCAAGCTGGTCGGTACGGGCGGCTGGAACGCGATGGGCTCCTTCCTCTCGATCGGTGACTTCACCGGCGACGGCAAGCCCGACCTCGCGGCGATCGCCCGGCGCCCCGGCCTGGAGCCGGAGCACGCGGACGAGCTCCGCACCTACCGTGGCCTCGGCACCGGCGCCCTCGCGGCCTGGAACCGGGCCGACAGCGGCTGGTGGGGCCTGAACGGCGCGTTCTGATCCGACACCGCACGCGGAAGGGCCTCCGCCCCGGAGAGGGGCGGAGGCCCTGTGCGTTGCCGCCGCCTTACCGCACGCGGCGCAGGAAGGCGTCCCACGCGGTGGGGGAGACGGAGAGGGAGGGGAGGTCGGTGTCCTTTGAGTCACGGACGTGCACGGCGGGGAGGGCGGTGATCACAGCTCCCGGACCACCTGCTCGATCCATCGCGCTGACGCATCCGACGAGAGCGCCTGCGAGCGCAGGATTCCGTAGCGTGCGAACGCATCACCCAAGTCAGGCTGCTCGGTGAGCAGGTATCTGTTGCTCTGCGCCTCGACGTAGACGAGCTGGTTCTTTCGCTTCTCCGTCTCCAGGAGTACGAAGGGCCCGCTGATGCCCGCGTGCGCTTCCACATCGCCGGGCATCACCTGGATCTCCACGTGCCGCAGGCGGCCGAGGTCGAGCATGCGGATCAGGTTGTCCTTGAGGACGCGCCGGCCGCCGATGGGGCGGGTGAGCGTGGCCATCTCCACGACGAAGCTGACGAGCGGCGGAGGCTGCCGATGGAGCACGGCCTGCCGCGCCATGCGACCGTCGAGCATGGACTCGCGCTCCTCGTCCGACCAAGGGGGCGTCGCGCAGTTGAACACGGCTCGCGCGTACTCCGGCGTCTGAAGGAGTCCCGGGATGACCCGGCATTCGTAGCCGGCGATCGAGACGGCCCTCTTCTCCTCCCGCATGTACTCCTCGAATCCACCGGGAGCGGACCCGGGCGGAACCTCCTTCGCGAGTTCCAGCAGTGCACCTTGTGCACCCAGTTCCACGTCCGCGACGGCGACGAAGTGCTCCAGGGCGCGGCGCTCGCCCCGCTCGATCATCGCCACCTGGGACTTGGAGTATCCGGTCGCCGCTGCCAGCTTCTCCTGCGAAATGCCCGCCCGCTCACGGTAGAACCGCAGCATCCTCCCGAACGTCCTCGCAGGCCCCGATCCCAGTCCGCGCTGTTCGTTCACACCCCGCCTCCCCGAGTGCACAGTCCTGCACAACATCACTTTCTCCCTGGTGAGAGCAGACCACGCTCGCAAAGCTGGCGTCATGAATCTGCGCAAGTCGCTTGACGCCAAGCCCACCTGGGTCCCCGACGCCGGCCACGCCCTCCGCCTCGCCGGTGTGCACTTCGACGCCGTGCGGATCGGCGGGTATCTGGGGGAGGAGGTCGCGTACGACCTCATGGCGTTCACGGGGTTCCGGGCGGGGCCGATCGTGCGGGAGGCGACGCGGGAGCGGAACGTCTACTTCCTGCTCGCGCCGGGGACGGCCGCCGGCCACTCGTGGCCCGCGCCGACTCGGGCGCTGTACGGCGGGGGCCGGAGCGAGTCGTACGTCGGGATTCCCGCGTTCGGCGGGACGACGTGGCCGCTGGGCTGGAGGTCGCTCCCGACGCTCGAAGATCCGTTCGTAGAGGGAGAGTTGTTGCGCCGAGCGGTGGAGTCTGCGCTACGGTGACGCCATCATCACGCTCCGTTAATGGAGCGGCCCCCGGGGGTGCGCCAACACCATCCGAGGGCCTTCACCGCTAGTGGATATGAGGTCCACCAGAAATGCTTCGGCATGCTATCGCGCCCTTGTCGGCGTACACGAAGGTCTCGCACAGTGTCGTCCGGAATCCGCGACTGACCAGCGACGCGAAAGTCCTCCTCGTCTACCTCCAGGGGCTCCCGGAGAGCGCGGCCACCACGAAGCCGCTCGGCGAACACGCCGTTGACCTGGGCATGAAGCCGAGGACTTACCAGAAGGCGAAGGAATCGCTCACCACGTGCGGACATCTGCACGAGTGGCGATGGCAGGACGGTCAGGGGCTCTGGAAGACCACCCAGCTCGTCACGAACGTCAGCCTCACGCGTGAAGAGGCGAGGGCGGTACGGGACGGCGACCGGTCACCGACTGTGCCCGATCCGACGGTCGGTGAGCCAACGGGTCGGAGGGCCGGGGGCTCCTCCAAAGGCGAAGACGGAGAGAAGAAGAACAACCGTTCCTAGTCAGTGAGCAGGAGTGAGCCTTGGACCCATTCCTGTGCACTGCGGACATCCCGAACGGTTTTGGGTGTCCTGGTTGCCCGCGTTCGCTCCGCGTCCGGATGCACGGATCGTGTCCGTGGTCCGGGTACGCGGGGGCGGGTTTCCTCACGTCCTGGGGTTTCCGGTTCGGCCTGGGCGGTCCGATGCCCACGGCGATCGCTCTGGTCGTCGTGGGGCGGTGTCGTCCGTCGCCGGATCGGGTGTCCGAGGGCGCGTCGCCCGATCGCGACGCTCGCGGCGTCGTGACGGGACATCTTTCGCTTGTTGCTGGTCAGCGGCTTGCGCCAGTGCTGATCGCCCCACATGGAGGTGTAGGCCGGGTCGACCGCGACGATCGTCATGTCCTGCTCGGCGGCCATCGACACCAGACGGGCTTTGAGCTTTCCGGTGGGGATGCCGGAGATCAGCTGACGGAACCGCTTGCGGCGGCCGTGCTTCTCCCGGGTCTTCTCGGCGGTGAAGTCCAGGTTCTCCAGGCCGATCGCCGTGACGCCGGACCGCTTGGTCCAGTGCAGCAGGCGGGTGATGGCGTGGCGGACCTGGGCGTCACGGTGTCCGGCGGTGCCGGACAGGTCGTAGGGGAAGCGTCGCGGGTCACCGACCGGGTTGCCGTGCCGGTCGAGCAGGTAGGCGGCGAAGTGGTCGGCGTTCGTGTCCACCCCGACCATCCCGGCTGCGCGGGCCGTCTCCAGCGGGACCGTCCGGACGACCGGCTTCTGCCATGACGCGGTCAGATACCAGCGGCCGCGTCCGGCGTCGTAGTGGATGCGGTAGGCGACCGCCCGGTTGCCTGCGATCCGGTCGGCCCACTCGGCGCCCCGGTGCGCGAACGCCACCTGAGAGGCCAGGACGTACCGGCCACGCGGGGCGTTGGCCAGGTGCGCGAGCGGGGCGGGCAGCTTGATGGACACCTCACCGTCCGGGGTGACACGGATCGTCTCGTTGCCGTACCGCTTCCCGGACTCACCGTCAGCGGCGAGGAACCACCGCCCGGCCTCCCACCGTTCCCGCCACTGCTCCTCGGTCAGCTGGGCCGCGTCCAGGTTGTGGCGGGTGTTCAGCAGCCGCCGGCCACCCCGGACGACGTGCACGACACCCGCCTCACGCTCGGCGCGCGCCACGTCCAGGCGGTGCTCCAGCACGGCCAGGCGCCGGGACTTCACGAACCACTCGTGCCTGGACCGGTATCCGCCCGGGGTGCGCTTGGTGCCCTTCTCCCCGACCGGGAGCGACAGCCGGTGCATCAGCATCCGCACCCCGGCCTCCAGACCCTGGATGTACGCGAGCTGGCCGCGCCGCGACAGCGCCCACTGATCATGGCTGGCCTTCGTGATGCTCCCGGCCCAGCGGGACGAGGACGCTGCGGTCAGGCCCTGCTTCCGGGCCGCCCACGACCCGGCACTGTGGCCCAGGCCCTGGGCGCAGCGCACCGCCAGATCCCGGGACGCGAGACGGCCCAGGTGCTCACCGGTCTGCCGGAGAACCCCCTCGTCGGCCGGGGTGAGCCGCTTGAGGCGCGTCCGGATCGCCACACCGGACGGACCGAGCGCGACGAACGGTGCGTCGATCACACGCAGCTGCCGATTCGCGGTCTCCCGCACCGCTCACCCCCTCCTGGCCAACACTCCGAACCTACCGGCACCCACCGACAACCGCCCCGGACAGCCCCCGACACCACCGACAAAGGACGCACTCATACACGCTTGCACGCACTCCTCATCACTCAACCCGCAGCAGTTCACCACCCCCACCCACCCACCGAAGCCCCGGCACCGACGGACGCCTCGGACGACCCGGACGAGCCTGGGAGGCCGGGAGGCCCGGACGAGCCGGGGGACTCAGACGAGCCGGGGACCCCGGGGGCCGGGACGAGCCGAGGGGCCCGGACGAGCCGAGGGGGCCGGGAGGCCCGGCGGACCCCCGCGACGACGGGCGGCCGTCCCCGCCCGACGCCCCGCTCGTCCACGCCGAACGTCTCCTCCTGACGCTCCACCACGCCGACCGCGACCTGCGGCTCGGCGTCCGGGAGGCGCGGGGGCTCGCCGCCCTCGCGGCGGAGTGGCTGCGGCGGGGCGTCTCGACGGCGGACCTGCGGCACGCACTGACGGCGCATCTGCCGCGTACCGGCGTCCATTCGGCGGTCGGGTTCCTCCGGCACCGGCTGACCGAGAAGCTGCCGCCGGAGCTGACGGAAGCCCCGGCCTGGGAAGCCCCGTTGGGCCAGGCCCCGTTCTGGGAAGGCCCCTTCGGCGAAGCCCCGTTCGGGGAGGCCCCGCGCCCGGCGCCGAATCCGCTCGTGAACTGCCAGGGCCCGGGCGGCAAGCCCCACGCGTTCCGGCCGGTCGCGGACGAGACGCTCTGCGGGCCCTGCCGCAGCGAGGCGGCCAGGCGGGCCAACCCGCAGGCCCAGCGCCCGGACGCGCCCCCCGTCCGCGGCGACTGGCGCACCCGCGTCGCCGAAGCCTTCGCCGAACACCCCGGTCGCGCCTGGGACGCCCTCGACCGCACGAGCCTCCTGCCGGGCGCGCCGGACGGTTCGGCGGGGGCCGAACCGTCCCGCGGCTAGCGTCGGGAACCCCGCGCGGGACCGGCCCGCACGCCCGACAACGGGAGGCATCGATGCCCCACACCCTGCCCGACAACCCACCGGAGACGGCGCTGAGGCGGCGCGTCGCGGAACGGTTCCGCGAGGTGAACGGGGACCACCCGATGTCCGCCGCCGACGACGCCTACGTCAGCGCGCAGTTCGTACCGCTGGACGACCTGTGCGCCGCCCGGGGGCGCGAGGCCGCCGAGGTCCGGCGGCTGATGCTGGCCCGGCGGCTGCCGCTCCCCTCGTACCTGCGCTCCGACGGCGCCGAGATGGTGCCGCGCGACCTGTTCGACCTCGCGGAGCGGGCCGGCGGGATCGACCGCCTCGAAGCCTGGTTCACCGGGCACTGGGAGGACGCGCGCGCCGGGCGGGCGGAGTGGGACGCGTACCTCAGCGGTCAGTACGTCTGCCTGCGCACGGTCACACCGGAGACGATCCGGCGCAAGGAGTACCTGACGGGCGCGATCGGTGCGGCGGAGAACGCACCGGACGCCGGCTCGGCGGACTGGGCCGCGCGACTGCACGCGCTCGTCGACGAACTCGACGCGCTGGAGCCTGACTTCACCGCCTACGACCGGCTCCGCTTCGGCGGTCCGACGTCCAGGGACACGTGTGTCGACGCCGTCCGCGCCCGTCACCCCCGCGCCGGGGCGGCTAGCCTGGCCCGGTGATACGCGCCTGGCTGACGTCGATCCTCCTGGCCCTCGTGGGGCTGCTCGCCGCCGGGAGCCGGGTGGCGGACGGCAGCCCGGTGGCCGGCCTGGGCTTCCTGGTGGTCTTCCTGCTCCTCGCCGCCGTCGCCTCCCCGCTGGTCTTCCCGAGGTCGGTCACCTCGGCGGAGGCCCTGCGCCGGGCCGAGGCCGACGGGCGGCCGGTCGTCTACTGGCGCCCCGGCTGCGCCTTCTGCCTGCGCCTGCGCTTCCGCCTCGGCCGCCGGGCCCGCCGTGTCCACTGGGTGAACATCTGGCGCGACCCGGAGGCGGCGGCGGCCGTACGCGCCGTGAACGACGGCAACGAGACCGTCCCCACCGTCCTCCTGGCGGGCCGCCACCACACCAACCCCGACCCGGCCTGGCTCCGCGCCCGGATCGACGACCCCGACCCCGACCCCGACTCCGACGCCGGCCCGGCACGCTGACGCCGAACGGCGCCGCCGGCCCGGCGTCACGGTCCCGCATCCCCGGCCCCTGCCCCGGCCGTGCCCCGACCCGCGCCCCGACCCGCGCCCCGCTCCGCGCTCCGCTCCGGTTCGTCGGTCCAGATGTGGCTGCGGAGGTCCGTCCCGCGCACCACCTGCACCCGCCAGGGATCGATCCGCAGCACGTGGAACCCGGGGTCCTCGGGCCCGCCGGGCCAGTAGCGGACCGGGTCGTAGCCGACCCCCTCCGGGCTGCCCTCGCGGTACAGCTCCCAGGCGTACCGCTTCACCTCGGGGTCCTCGGCCCAGGTGGTGACGCCGTCGACGAAGACGGCGTTCTGCCGGGGGCTCCAGTAGGCGTAGGTGGTGTGCGGGTTGCGGGCGAGGTGCGCGGCCTTGACCGGTGTCCGGTGGACGGCGAGCCAGCCGACGGGTCTGCCGTCGACCAGCTCCCACACGGGCATCAGGACGCGGGCCCGGGGGCGTGACCTGCTGTCGACGGTGACCATCGTGGCGTAGGCGATGGTCCGGACGTACTCGAAGAACTGCTGCTCGATCTCCGCGAAGGTCTTCACCTGGGTGGCGGCCATGTCGTCTCTCCTTCTGTGGTGTCCGGGACTTCCCGCTCCCTGCCCGTCGTTACCGCGCGGCCTCCGCCGGCACCGGGGACTCCGGCGTGCCCGAGGCGACGGCCGTCCCGCCCGGCCGGCTCCGCAGTCCGAAGGCGCTGACGACGGTGGCGACCAGGGCGGCGACCAGCGGCACGACGAGGGCGGCCCGGTAGCCGTCGAGCAGACCCGTGGGCGAGCCGGGGTCGGTGGCGGCGATGTTGGCGGCGGTCACGGCGGACAGGCCGAGCGCGGCACCGAACTGGAAGGACGTGTAGAGCAGTCCGCCGGCGACGCCCTGCTCCTCCTCGGCGATCCCCTCCGTCGCGACGATCGTCAGCGGGCCGTACGCGAGCGAGAAGGCCAGGCCCAGGATGATCAGGCTGGGGAACATCGCCAGGTACGTCCAGTCCGCACCGACCGGCAGGAAGAGCGCGTACGCGAGGGAGGCCAGCAGCAGCCCGCCGAAGATGACCCGGGCGTTGCCGAACCGCTCCACCAGGCGGGGGGTGAGGGTCGGGGAGAGGATCGCGTCCACGCCGATGACGATCAGCGCGAAGCTCGTCTGGAGGGTCGACCAGCCGCGCAGCTCCTGGAGGTAGAGCACCGCGATGAACTGGAAGCCGAAGAAGCCCGCGGCGAAGAGCATGCCGGCCAGGTTGGCGCGGACGAGGGCGCCCGAGCGGAAGATGCCCAGGCGGACCAGAGGAGAGGCCGACCGGCGCTCGACGGCGACGAAGACGAGGAAGAGGGCCAGGCTCGCGCCGATCGTGCCGGCGGTCCAGGCGGCGGAGACGTGCGAGGCGCGCTCGACTCCGAAGACGAGCAGCAGGATGGCGGCGGTCACGCTGAGCGCGCCGGCCAGGTCGACGCCCTGGCCCGTCCGCTCCGGGCGCGGGGACTTCGGGATGAGCGCGACCGCGGCGATCAGGATGACCAGGGAGAGGACGACGGGCGCGAAGAACACCCAGCGCCAGTCGACGGCCGCCAGCAGACCGCCCACGACCAGGCCGACGGAGAAGCCGCCGGCCGCGGTGCCGGAGTAGAAGAGCAGGGCCTTGTTGCGCTGCGGGCCCTCCTCGAAACCGGTGGTGATGATCGACAGGCCCGCCGGGGTCATGAAGGCCGCGGCGACACCGGTCACGAACCGGGCGACGATCAGCATCCACCCCTCGGTGGCGAAGCCGCCGAGTCCGGAGAAGAGCAGGAAGACCACGAGCCAGAAGACGAACATCCGCCGGCGCCCGAAGAGATCGGCCGCCCGGCCGCCCAGCAGCATGAAGCCGCCGTAGCCGAGGACGTAGGCGCTCATCACCCACTGGAGCATGCCGGTGGACAGGTCCAGGTCCTCGCGGATCGAGGGCAGCGCCACGTTCAGCATGGCGACGTCGATGCCCTCCAGGAAGATCGCGCCGCACAGCACGAGGAGCACGCCCCACGCGCGCCCGCTCATGCGGTCGGTGCCGCTGCTCGGAAGGGTCGGTGATGAGGGCATGGCGAAGCTCCTGTCGGCGAAGGAAGGGTGGCGCGGAACGCTCCGCGTCTCGGTCCGCGCGCCTGGAATCCCCTGAAGTCCGGGCGCGGACGCGGCGACTGACGGCAGGTCACGGAAAGGGAGTCCGGTTCCCGCTTGTCGTCACCGAAATCATCCGGCAGCCTGGGGAAGCATGGAAGAAGGCACTTTCACGTCACCTGGTTACTGCGAGGGAACCGAGCAGCACTACGACGTTCTCCAGTGGGACGCCCGCGAGGGGTGCGAGGTGCGGCAGATCCTCGACCGCGTCGCGGACAAGTGGTCGCTGCTGACCATCGCCCACCTCGACCGGCAGCCGCTCCGCTTCTCCGAACTCCGCCGCCGCATCGAGGGCGTCAGTCAGCGCATGCTGACCGTGACCCTCCGCCAGCTCGAACGGGACGGCCTGGTCAGCCGAACCGTCTACCCCGTCGTCCCGCCCTGCGTCGAGTACGCCCTCACCCCGCTCGGCGCGACCCTCCACACCACCATCCAGGCCCTCGTCGGCTGGACGGAGGCCCACCAGCAGGAGATCGCCCGCGCCCGCGCCGACTACGACAACCGGCAGGCGGAGGCCGCGACCCTGGCCTCCTGAGCCCCCCGGATCCCCAGGACCCGGCCCACCCCGACCGCCGGCCCGGCCCTGGCAGCCCGCCCCGGCGGCCTGCCGGACGCCGGGGCGGGCACCCCGGACACCCCGCCAGCCGCCCGGGCCGACTGGTCGACCGGCGCGCCCGCCCGACCGGCGCGCCCGCCCGGCCCGCCCGCCCGACCGGCCCGCCCGGCCCGCTCGACCGTCCTGCCCGACCGGTCGGCCCGGTCCCGGTACCTCGGATCTCCGGCGCCACAGCACCCGGCACCTCAGGACCTCGGCTCCCCGGTGTCCCAGCTACCCGGCTGCCAGGCTCCCCGGCGTCCCAGCCACCCGGCTACCCGGCTGTCAGGCGCCCCGGCTGCCCGGCGCCCCTCAGCGCTCCGCGTCGGCGGTGGTGTCGTCCGCTCCGGCCGGGATCTCCGCGAGTCTGGCGCGCAGTGCCGTCGCGGCCGCCGACACGTCCGCCGCGAACGAGTCCCGGCCCGCCGCCACCGCCGCCCGGGAGGCCACCTCCAGGGCGTCGCCCCATGGCCCGGCGAGCTCCGGCAGCAGGCGCCGCGCCTCGTCCCCCGCGCGGCGGACGATCGAGTCGCATATGAGGTGGGTCTCCAGCGCGATCCGCCACGCCTCGGCGACCTGTCCCTCCCGCAGCAGCAGATCCGCCGCCCGCACCAGCACGGCCGCCTTCGGTGCGAACGTCGCGCCCATCCGTACCCGCACCGACGACGAGTACGACTCGTGAGCCGTCAACTCCTCCCGCAGTCGAGCCAGTTCGCCGTGCGACACCGGACCGTCCCGCCGCTCCCGCAGCAGCCCCTCGCCCGTCAGGAGCGCGTCCGCCAGCGACGGCGGCAGCGGCAGCGCGGCCACCTCCTCCTCCCGGTCCACCGCCCCCGGCTCCAGCTCGTCCGCCCGGGCCAGCAGCGGCGCGGCCTGCCGCACCCGGCCGGCCAGCCGCAGATGCAGCCCTTCCCGGGCCAGTGCCCGCCCGAGCCCGCCGACACCCGCCTCGGCCGCCTCCCGCACCACCAGATCCACCCCGAGCGCCGTGTCCCAGTTGCCCCGGGCCGCCTCCAGCCGCGAGGCGGTGTCGCCGGCCGCGTCCGCCATGTACCCGGCCTCCTCCCGGCCGAGTCCGCCCCGCTGCCCGGTCAGGTCCTTGTACCGGGCCAGCGACTGCCGGGCGCACGCCAGCGCCTGGTCCACGTCCCCGACCTTCAGCTGCACCACCGACGCCAGCGCCAGGACCCGCGCGAAGTCCGGCAGCAGCGGATGCGGCGACTCGTAGGCGCCCGCCGCCACATAGGCACCGATCGCCCGGTCCACGTCCGTCAGCGCGGCCAGCGGACGCCCCGCCTCCCCGTACGCCCGCGCCCGGCGTATCAGCGCGTCCGCCGCCAGCAGCTCAGCGTTCGGCACACCGCTCCGCCCGTACGCGTCCACGCACGCCCCGAGGTCCGCCACCGCCTCCTCGGCCTGCCCCAGCGCCAGCCGCGTCGAGGCCCGCGAGTACAGCAGAGCGCCCCGCATGTGCCACAGGCGCGGGTCGTCGGGCGCCGCCCGGCACAGCTCGTCCAGATACCTCGCCGACCGGTCGAAGGCCTCCAGCGCCGCCCCCGCCCGGCTCGGCAGCACCTGATGCCCGACCCCCTGCTCGTACGCCTCCTGCGTCAGCCGCGTCAGCCGCTCCCGCTCCGCCTCGGTCAGTCCCGAGCCCGAGCCCGAGCCCGCGCCGACGTCCTCGCCGACCGAGCCCCGCCCCGCGGAACCGCCCTCCGCGCCCTCCGCCCCCTCCGTGCCCTTCCGCCTGCGCCGCCCGAAGAACCCCACGCGAACCTCCCCCATCGCCACCCGAACCCCTCCTCAGCATCATGACCGCCACCCCCCGCCCCCGACACCCCTGTGGACAACTCCTGTGGAAAACCCTTGGCTTCCGCGATCCCCGCCCCGCTACCGTCCCGGCCATGACCAGCCCCCGGCCCCCACGCGACCCGCGACCGACGACGACCCTCTGGCGCCCCACCGGCCCCGAGGAGCTCGCCCTGGTCCGCGCGCTCGACTGGCGCGCCTGGCCGCCCCGCCTGCCCGAGCAGCCGATCTTCTACCCGGTGCTCGACGAGGACTACGCGATCCGCATCGCCCGCGACTGGAACGTGAAGCACAGCGGCGTCGGCCACGTCACCCGCTTCGAGGTCGACACCGCCTTCCTCGCCCGCTACCCCGTCCAGCAGGCCGGCGGCCGCACCATCCTGGAGCTGTGGGTCCCCGCCGAGGAGCTGGACGACTTCAACGCCCACATCGTCGGCCCGATCACCGTCACCCACACCTTCCGCTGAGCGGAGACGGCCGGGACGAGACCCGATCCGGCGGCGGAGACGCGAAAGGGCCGTCCGGCGCGACCCCGCGCCGGACGGCCCCTTCCCGTCGGCGTCCCGTCAGCTCTTGCTGACCGCCGTCAGGATCTCCGGCAGGCGCTTCACCATCCGCACCGACATGATCTTGAGAGCGCCCCAGGTCAGCAGGACGCCGTAGGTCACGCCCAGCGGGAGCAGGAGCCACAGCAGCGCGTGCTGGTCGCTCACTCGCAGCCAGATCAGCAGGCCGACCAGCGGGGCGCACAGCAGCGGGCCCGCGAACATGCCGCCGAAGATCGCGGCGACCGCCATGCCGCCCTGGCCGGGCGCGATGTTGCGGTGCGAGTCCTGGGGGATCCCGTACGGGTACGTGACCGAGACGACCACGCCCAGCGCCAGCATCGCGCCCAGCAGCGCGAAGGCCAGGCCGAACACCTCGGGGAGCTGTGACCAGCCGCCGCCGATCAGGGCCGTCACCACGGCGACGACCACCGTGTACGGCACGGTGATCGCGCTCATCACGTACGCCCGGTCACGCAGCTCCGCGAACGCGTCCGCCGGCGACGAGATCGTCTGCGCCACCATCCAGAACGCCGACGAGTCCTGCCCGAACTGGTTGAACATCTGCATGCCCAGCATGCCCGAGGCGAAGCAGGCCCAGTAGACCGAGCCGGCGTCCTGGAAGGCGTTGAAGACCGGCACGAGCACGCCGATCGCCAGCACCGTCACCCACGAGGCCTTCGTCTTGGGGTCCCGCCAGATGTAGCGGAAGCACCGTTCCATCACCGCGCCGGTACGGCCTCCGGGCAGCATCCTGACGAGCAGCCCGCGCCCCGCCGCCGGGTCCTTGACCGTGTCCGGGGCCGCGCCGATCGTCGAACCGTCCGGCTCGACCATCAGCCGTACCAGGCTCCGTCGCCACCACCACAGCAGCACCCCGACCGCCGCCACCGAGACCGCGAGCCGCGCCGCGGCGAGCACGAGGTCCCCGTCGGACGCCGACCGCACCGCAGCCACCGCGGAGGCCGCCGGAAGCCAGCCCACCACCGAGGCGACGCTGTCGAGCACCGACAGGTCCTTCGCGCGGCCCAGCGCCTGCAGGCCGAAGTTGACCGCCTGGATGCCCAGCGCGATCACCAGACCGGACAGCAGCGCCATGTCCCGCCCCTTGCGGGAGGTCAGCAGCCGCACGTTCGCCGTGGCGATCGCCCGCGACAGCGCCACGCACACCAGCAGCACCAGCGGTACCGCGAGCACCGCGGTCACCGTCGCCGCGACGCCGTGCGCCACGGCGACGGCCGCCCCGAACGCCAGACAGAGCGTGAAGAGCGGGCCGGTGCCCACCAGGGAGGACACGAGCAGCGCCCGCACCAGCGGCTCCGGCTGCAGCGGCAACATCACGAGCCGCGAGGGGTCCAGCGTCTCGTCCCCGCTCGGCAGGAACAGCGGCATCACCGCCCAGCCCAGCGCGAAGACCGCGACCGTCAGCACCGAGACCGCCCCGGCCGCCGCGTTCCCCCGCAGCAGCAGGAAACCGAGCACCATGAAGGCGGCGAAGAGCAGCACGATCACCAGGGAGGCCACGAACGCGACCGTGCGCCCGCTCGACTGCCGCAGCCCGTTCCGCATCAGCGCCAGCTTGAGGCGGACGAAGACCGGGGTGAGCGACACGGGGGCCGCGGCGGCCCCCGCCCCCGCCACCGGTGCCGTCGTCGGCGCCGTCATCGCGTCTCGCCCTTGCCGCCCAGCCAGTCCAGCGAATCGCCCGCGGCGGCCCGCCCGTTGGCGCCCACCAGCTCCAGGAACGCCTCCTGGAGGGTGGCCGCTTCCCCCTTCACCTCGGCCAGCGGACCCTGCGCCCTGATCCGGCCGCCGGCCATCACCGCGACCCAGTCGCACAGCGACTCCACCAGCTCCATCACATGGCTGGAGAAGACGACGGTCGCGCCGGAGCTCGTGTACCGCTCCAGGACGCCCCGGATGGTCTGCGCCGACACCGGGTCGACGCCCTCGAAGGGCTCGTCGAGGAAGAGCACGTCCGGGTTGTGGAGCAGCGCCGCCGCGAGCCCGATCTTCTTCCGCATGCCGGTCGAGTAGTCGACCACCAGCTTGTGCTGCGAACCGGCCAGGTCCAGCACGTCGAGGAGCTGGGTGGCCCGCTTGTCGACCTCCGCGCCGGGCAGCCCCCGCAGCCGCCCGCTGAACGCCAGGAGTTCACGGCCGGAGAGCCGCTCGAAGAGCCGCAGCCCCTCCGGCAGGATCCCGATCCGCGCCTTCACCCGCGCCACCGACTCGGGGTCGTCCCACACGTCGTGGCCGGCCACCCGGATCCGGCCGGAGTCCGGCCGCAGCAGGCCGGTGATCATGGAGAGGGTGGTGGTCTTGCCGGCGCCGTTCGGGCCGACGAGTCCGATGAACTTCCCCGCCGGCAGCACCAGATCGATCCCGTGCACCGCGATCTGCTGGTCGAACCGCTTCCACACCCCCTCCACCTGCACCGCGGGCGCCGCACCGGATGATTCCGGTACGGCGCCCGTCGGTTCGAACGTCCCGTCAGATGCCTGGTCAGGCATGTTCCGCCAACCCTTCGGTTGTCCCCGTGAGGCGCTGTTCGCGCCGTTTCGGCCAGCCTAAGGGGCGAACCGGGGGAAACCCCAGGTCACTGGCGGCGTGCGCGCGATTCGGCCGCCTCGCGCCCGCACGCGTAGGCGAGCGCGCTGACCAGCTCCTCCGCGTCCGGCAGCCAGCGGTTGGCCGGGGTGGGCCGCCGGGCCCACTGCACCGCGCCCCGGCCGCCGATCCGGGTGGGCGGGGCCGCCACGTAGTGGCCCTCCCCGCGCGTGGCGAGGTCGAGCGAGGCCGGGGCCCAGCCGAGCTTGCGGATCAGGTCGGGCACCTTCGCGGAGGCGCCGGGCAGCACGAAGAAGAACATCCGGCGGTCCGGGGTGCAGGTCACGGGACCCAGCGTCAGCTCCATGCGCTCCATGCGCGCGAGCGCCAGGAAACCGGCCGCCTCCGGAACCTCGATCGCGTCGAAGGTGCGGCCGGTGGGGAGGAGGATCGAGGACTTCGGCTGCTTCGACCACATGCGGCGGGCGCCGACCGCGCTCCCGGTCGCCAGCGTCGCCCAGTCGGGCCTCACGGCGTGCGCGCCCGGCAGGGGGCAGTCGGCCGTGCCGCAGGAGCAGTGCTCCCGGCCCTCGACGGCTTCCAGCCAGGTCCCGGGAAACACGTCCCAGTGCCGCTCTTCCGCATACCGCACGGCGCTGTCGAGCAGCTGCTCGCCTCGCTGCTGGGGGATCTGTGCGGCTTCCGTCGTGACTCCGATGGTCTCATCCACGGTGAAGACAACTGCGCCCGTCACCTGGGGTTACGGGCACGGCGGCGCCGGGGGTGAGGCATCGATCCTGCATGCGGGGCGCATGGGTGCACGCGCGGGGGCGCGCGGGGGACCGGGGAGCGGGGGAGGGTACGGAAGAGGGCGGGGGCGGACACGGGACGGGGGCGGGACGGGGTCCCGCGGACCGCCGACCGACGTGTCCGGTTTCGCGTGTTCACATCGGCATTGACCGGATATCCGCAGGGCAGTGATCACTTCGTGTCCGTACCTGTCCCGTCTGGGGGTTCACCAATGGCAGCCAGGCCACTCGTGCCGCGACAGCCCAACGAACGGCTCCAGGCGCTCATCCAGGAGGCCGCGTGTTCCAACGCCGGCCTCGCCCGCAGGGTCAACATGGTCGGCGCGGAGCGCGGCCTCGACCTGCGGTACGACAAGACCTCGGTGGCGCGGTGGCTGCGCGGGCAGCAGCCGCGCGGCCGGGCGCCCGGCGTCATCGCCGAGGCCATCGGCCGCAAGCTGGGGCGCACGGTGACGATCGACGAGGTGGGGATGGCCAACGGCCGGAACCTCGCGGCGGGCGTCGGCCTCCAGTTCGCGCCGACGGTGCTCGGCGCGATCGAGCAGGTCTGCGAGCTGTACCGGAGCGACGTGGGCCGCCGCGACTTCCTGACCGGCTCCTCGGTCGCCGCCTCGGCGCTCGTGGAGCCCAGCAGGGACTGGCTGATCACCGGCGCGGACGCGCAGGTGGCGCGCGCGGCCGGGGCGCGGGTGGGCCGCGCGGACGTGGCGGCGGTACGGGAGATGACGGCGGCGCTCGTCGATCTGGACCGGCGCTTCGGCAGCGGGCACGTCCGCCCGGTGGTGGTCCACTACCTCGACAGCGTGGTCTCCGGGATGCTGGCCGGCTCGTACCGGGAGACGGTCGGCCGGGAGCTGTTCGGCGCGGTCGCCCGGCTGACCGAGCTGGCCGGCTACATGGCCGTGGACACGGGCGAACCCGGCCTGGCCCAGCGGTACTACATCCAGGCGCTGCGGCTCACGCAGGCGGCCGGGGACCGGGGCTACGGCGGCTACGTGCTGGCCGCGTCGATGAGCCACCTGGCGGCGGAGCTCGGGAACCCGCGGGAGATCGCCCAGTTGGCGCGCGCCGCGCAGGAGGGGACCCGGGGGCGGGTGCCGCCGCGCGCGGAGGCGATGTTCCTGGCGGCGGAGGCGCGCGGGCACGCGCTGATGGGGGACGTGCGGGCCTTCGAATCGGCGGCGGGCCGGGCCGCACGCGCGCTGGAGGCGGCCGATCCGGAGGCGGGCGACGACCCGGTGTGGATCGCCCACTTCGACCAGGCGTACCTCGCGGACGAACTGGCCCACTGCTACCGGGACCTGCTCCGGCCGGACGCGGCGGTCCGGGCGGCGGAGGAGTCGCTGGCCGGGCATCCGGAGGGGCGCGTACGGCGGCGGGCGATCGGGCTGGCGCTGCTGGCGTCGGCGCGGGTGCAGCAGCGGGAGGTCGAGGAGGCGTGCCGTACGGGCACGCGCGCGCTCGAACTCCTCGGCACCCTGCGGTCGTCCCGCGGCGCGGAGTACCTGGAGGACCTGAGGGACCGCCTGGAGCCCTTCGCGGCCGAGCCGGTGGTCCGCGAGTTCGAGGCCCGCGTGGAGGTGCACGCGGCTTAGGGCGTGCGGGGACAGTCCCGTCTGCCTCGCGACGCCGTGCGCGTGCTCCCGGAGCGGCGGGCGAAAGCCCTCGTGCCGGGCGCACTTGGGCCGGCGCCCGGTGCGGCGCGAGCGCGTGCACAGGTGTCGCGAGGGCGACGACGAGCCCCGGGGGGCGGACGGGGCGCGGGCCGGAGGCGTTCCGTACGAAGGGTGTTACCGGGCTCACACGTGTGTGCGGAGGCATGGGCGCACCCGGTAGCGTGGCCCGACGATTCCGTAGGTCCATCAGTAGGAGTCCCGGTGACGCAGAACGGACAGGGTCCGGAGCAGGGGGGCGCGCAGGCGTGGGGCGGTGCCTGGCCTCCCCAGCCGGGCGGGCAGCCGCTGCCTCCCGCGCAGCCGCTGCCGCCCGAGGCGCCGGCCGCCGGTGATCTCCAGGCCACGCAGTACATAGCCCCGGTGCCGCCGCAGCCGCAGGGCGCTCCGGGGACGATGCCGCCGGCCGGGTACGGCTACCCGCCGCCGGTGGCCGCCCATGGCGCCGACATGCAGGCGACGCAGCACATCGCGCCCGTGCCGGGCGGTGTGCCGCCGGTGGGTCCGCCGGCGGGGTACGGCTATCCGCCGCCGGTCGCGGCCCATGGCGCCGACATGCAGGCGACCCAGCACATCGCGCCCGTGCCGCCGCAGGGCGGGCCGGGCGGCGGTGGGCACACCCAGTTCCTGGGGACCGGGCCGCTGCCGCAGCAGCCCCCCGCCCCGGGGGCCTCGGACGCCACCCAGTTCATCGCGCCGGTGGCCGCGGGGCCCGTGCCGGGCGGTCACCTGCCCGGTGGTCCCGTGCCCGGCGGGCCGGGGCCGTCGCAGCCGCCCGCGGAGTTCGACAGCCTCTTCCGGGACTCGGCTCCGGCGCAGCCCGCGCCCCCGGCGTACCAGCAGCAGGCCCCGGCACCGGCGCCGTACCAGCAGCACCCCCAGCAGCACCACCAGGCGCCGCCGCAGCAGCAGTACGGCTTCCAGGGCGGGGGCGGCGGCTACCAGGCGCCACCGCAGCAGCAGGAGGCGTACTACTACGACGACGAGCCGGAGCCGCCGCGGCGGAAGTCGCCGGTCGCGCTGATCGCCGCCGTGGTGGTGGGCTGCGCGGTCGTCGGTCTGGGTGTGGGCGCACTGCTCAGCGGCGGCGACGAGGAGAAGCAGCCCACGGCCGGGCAGAGCGCCGCCCCGAGCTCGCAGGCCCCCGCGCCGAGCGGCGGTGCCTCCGAGGCGCCGGAGAAGCAGGCGGACCCGGCGGAGCCGCAGGCGAAGGAGCTGGACAAGCTCCTCGCGACGAGCAACGACAGCCGGGACGCGGTGATCAGCTCGGTCGAGGCGGTCAAGCAGTGCAAGAACCTCGACAAGGCGGCCGCCGACCTGCGCGGCGCGGCCGAGCAGCGCCGGAGCCTGGTGACCAAGCTCCGGACGATCGGCATGGACAAGCTGCCGGACCACCAGAGGCTGGCGTCGGCGCTCACGCGCGCGTGGCAGGCGTCCGCCGCGGCCGACGATCACTACGCGGGCTGGGCGGACCAGATGAAGGCCAAGGGCGCCTGCAAGGGCGGCAAGGCCAAGAGCACCAACCGGCTCAAGGCGGCGAACGACCAGAGCGGCGAGGCGACCAAGGCCAAGAAGGAGGCGGCCGGGCTGTGGAACCCGACCGCCGAGAAGTTCGGACTGTCGAAGCGGTCCGCCAGCCAGCTGTAGCCGGGGCGGCGGACCGGGGCGGGATCAGCCGCGGTTGGTGACGGTGGGGCCGACGTCGACGAAGCCGGGCTTCTGTGCGACGAGCCGGCCCTTGCGCACCACCTGGAACGTCACCTCGTGGTTGACGATCCGGGGGAAGTCCGGGGCGCCGAGCAGGTCCTCGTACATCCAGCGCAGTTTCGGGGTGAGGCCGCCGGTGTCCACCTGGGCGCCCCGGTCGAGGGCCTCGGCGATGCGCCGGGCGGTGACGACGTCCTTGTCGAGGGACTCGACGACCTCCTTGAGGACGGTGTAGGCGATCCAGGTGGTCTGCACGCCCGTGTCGGACGGGTCGACCCGGTTGTCGGCGAAGGCGTGCTCCCGGATGACCTTCCGCATCGGCTCCCAGCTCTTGTCGTCCGCGTCCGGGTACCAGCCGGTGACGTAGGCGCCCTCGAAGGGGCTGCGGGCGCCGCCGGTGCGGTCGATGACGGGCTGGCCGACGCTGCCGAGGACGGACGAGATCCGGACGGAGCCCTCGCTCTCGCCGTTGCCCTCGCCCTTGCCCTCGCTCTTGCTCTCGCCGTCGTTCGGCCCGGACCCGTCCACGGGCTCGGGCAGGCGGCGGAAGGAGTCGAAGAAGGTCTGGGTCCGCTCGCCGAGGACGGCGGCGACGCAGCCGTCCTCCGTACCGGCCTTCTCCCGGGCGCGGGTGGCCTGGGCGGTGTACTCGGTGGCGTCCTCGACGGCCGGGATGTCGAAGGCGCCGCGCTTGCTCTGCTTCTTCAGTCCGGCGTCGAGGAGCCGGGGCAGCCGGTCGCCGGCGAGGGTGTCCGGGCGCACCAGGGAGACCCGGCGGCAGTCCTCGGCGAGCTGCATGCCGTGGCCGGCGATGAGCGAGGCGAGCCCGCCGTTGACGGGGTACGAGAGGTGGCTGGAGAACTCGTCCTCGGTGAGGCCGTAGCCGCCGATGTACGGGATGCCGGCCGCTTCGAGGGGGGCCATGAAGGCGCGGCCGTTCTGGCTGTACGAGCCCACGACGGCGACCGCGCCCTCGCGGACCGCACGGCGGGCGCACGCGGCGGCGCCGGCCGGGGTGTTCTGTTCGTTGCAGGTGAGGACGCGCAGTTCGTGCCCGTCGATGCCGCCCTGGGAGTTGACCCAGCGCGCGAACGTCTGGGCCATGGCGGGCATTCCGGGCATGTTGGTCGCGCGGGTCTGGTCGGGGGCCCAGGTCATCACCGTGACGGGCTCCCTGGAGCCCCCCGTGGCACCAGGGAGCACGCCACACCCGGTGAGGAGCGACGCGCCGGCCGCCGCAGCGGTGACGGACGCGAGAAGTGAGGTCAGTCGCCTACCGGTCATGGGCATGCACCATTCCGCTCCCGGGGTAACGCGGGAGTGTGCACCGTTCAACGGTGGGTGACATGAAGGTGAATTGCGGGGGTCGGGGGCCCTAAGGGGAGGGGTGGAATCCGCTTGTCGGTGGGGAACCGTACGATCGAGCGATGTCCAGTTCCGCCCCCGGTTCCGTCCCCGGTCCGGTTAACTCTTCCCGTCGCGGCCGTCGCTCCTCCACCATGGGCGGCATGCCGCTCAACGACATGCCGTGGTGGCGCTGGCGCGCGAACGCGCGCTCGGCGCTGCACATGCTTTCCGACCCGGGGTTCCACCGGTCCGTCTGGCTCGCCGGCCAGGAGGGGTACGGGGACGTCACCGACGCCGTCTACCGGCTCGTCGAGGACACCTGGCTCGACAACTGGTCCGCCGAACGCTACGTCGGCGCGATCTTCCGGGACTCGGGCGAGGCCCAGCTCGTCGACGCCGCCGTCCTGCGGGTCCTGAGGATCCTGCACCAGGTCGGGCCCGACGCACCCTTCTCCGCGTACCAGGAGCACCCGGGCTGGCCCGAGGCGGTCCAGGCGGCCCGTGAGGCGCACGTGCGGCTCGCGATCGCCGACGGGGACGACCCGGACGTGCCGCCGCGCTCGCTCGACGTGCTGAGGATCCTCACGCGCGCGTGAGCCCGGGCGCGGGGCGGGTCCGGTGGACGGACGGCGGTACGGACCGGGCGGCGGGGTGTGGCACGCTGTCCGGATGACCGACCAGTACGTCCTCACCATCTCGTGCCCGGACAAGCAGGGCATCGTGCACGCCGTGTCGAGCTACCTCTTCATCACCGGATGCAACATCGAGGACAGTCAGCAGTTCGGAGACCGGGACACGGGTCTCTTCTTCATGCGGGTCCACTTCTCGGCCGAGGCGCCGGTGACCGTGGAGAAGCTGCGGGCGAGCTTCGCGGCGGTGGGCGACTCCTTCCAGATGGACTGGCAGATCCACCTCGCCGAGGAGCGCATGCGGGTCGTGCTGATGGTCTCGAAATTCGGCCATTGCCTGAACGACCTGCTCTTCCGGTCGTCCATCGGGGCGCTGCCGGTCGAGATCGTCGCCGTCGTCTCCAACCACACGGACTTCGCCGAGCTGGTCGCCTCCTACGACCTGCCCTTCCGGCACATCCCGGTGACGAAGGAGACCAAGCCGGAGGCGGAGGCGGAGCTGCTGGCGCTCGTCGAGGAGGAGAACGTCGAGCTGGTCGTCCTCGCCCGCTACATGCAGGTCCTCTCCGACGACCTCTGCAAGCGGCTCTCCGGGCGGATCATCAACATCCACCACTCCTTCCTGCCGAGCTTCAAGGGCGCCAAGCCGTACCACCAGGCGCACGCGCGCGGCGTGAAGCTCATCGGGGCGACGGCGCACTACGTGACGGCGGACCTCGACGAGGGGCCGATCATCGAGCAGGAGGTCGAGCGCGTCGGCCACGAGGTGACGCCGGACCAGCTGGTCGCGGTCGGGCGTGACGTGGAGTGCCAGGCGCTGGCGCGCGCGGTCAAGTGGCACGCGGAGCGTCGCATCCTGCTGAACGGCCGGCGCACGGTCGTCTTCGCGTAGCCCTTGAGCGGGCGGCCGCGCGTCGAGCCGGTGCCGCCGCTTCGCTGCGCGCGCTCGTGCCGCGCCGGTGTTTCGTTGTGGGCGCTCGTTCCGCGCCGCCGTTTCGTTGTGGGCATACGTTCCGCTAGGGCGGAACGGGTGGGCACAACGGAACGGCACCCTATGCGGGTGCTTCCGCTTCCGAGCCTGGACCCGCACCCCTAGGGCGACGCACCCATGCGCAACGTCAAGGCGCGGAAGGCCTGGGCGCGGCAAGGGCGCGCGTTCCGTGTGCCCACCCTCCCCCAAGCTCTCGGCTTCGCTCGAGCAGGGGGGACCCCCATCGCCCGAGCGGAACGTATGCCCACACGGGGGTGCGACGGAGGGCGCCGTCCGGCAGGGGCGCGCCGCGGCGCGTGAGCCGGACGTGTCGGGGCTAGAGGCGGCTCAGGGAGGCTGTGGCGGAGAGGACGTCCTGGATGGCTTCTCGGTCGCCGTCCTGGCCGGCCGCCGCCTCCCGCGGGGAGATGTGGCCCGCCACGAGCTGGCAGAACTCGACGCCGTCCATCGCGACGTGCGCGACCGTGTGGTCGGGGGAGCCGAGCGCGGCGGGGGAGTCCAGCGGGACGTACCAGTGGCCGCCGCCCGCGCCCTCGATCTCCAGGTGGAGCGAGCGGCCCGGCGCGCCCGCCGTGACGAGCCGGCGGGGCGGGGCCGCGTGGCCGGCGCGGCGGCGGTGGGCGACCGCGGCCGGGAGGAGCCGGGCCGCCAGGTCGATCATGGCGTGCAGGTGCGGGCCGCTCGGCGGGTCGTAGGGGTAGGCGACGGCGTTCGCGATGTCGTCCGCGTGGACCCAGCACTCGAAGGCCCGCTCCAGGAGCGCGTCCTTCAGCGGGAGGGCGAAGTCGCCGTAGGTGACCGTCAGGTCCGAGATCCCGCGGCCGGCGAAGGACACGGTCCGGACGAGCGCGTGGCTCTGGTCCCGCCAGGGCGCGCGCAGCGCCCGGTTCGGCGGCCGGTCCAGCGCGTCCCAGAACGCCTCGGTCCGCTCCGTCGGCGACAGCTCCGGCACGTCGGGCCCGAGCGGGTCGGCGAGGCCGAGCGCCCCGGACACCAGGCCGTCGACCGCCAGGAGGTGGCCGATCACCCCCGCGACGGTCGACTTCCGCCGTACCGGCCGGTCCTCCTCGTACCACTTGAGCCGGACCGGCGCGTGCCACTCCGACTCGCCGATGTCCCGCAGCAGCGCGTCGAGGCGGGCGGTCTCCGCGTCGTACGGGCTCGCCCAGCCGGGCAGCGGGATGCGGGCCGGGCGGCGGCCCAGACAGTTCTCCAGGACCCGCGACCGCAGCAGCGGGTCGAGGTCCAGGTCCCGGTCCTCGTGCAGCAGCGCCACCGCGTCCCGCAGCCGCAGTGCCTCGTCCGCGCACGGCGCGCACGCGGTCAGGTGGTCCTCGACGGCCCTGCTCTCCTCGCCCGAGCACGCCGACAGCGCCCAAGCCCCGAGGAGGGACTTGAGCACCGTGTGGGAGAGCTTCAGGGGGACCGCGCCCGTGAGGTCCGCGTGGTCGTCGGCGGCCTCCCTGGGGCCGGGTATCCAGGCGGCGCGTGCGAGGTCGTCGTCCTCGCCGTTCGCCCCGGTCACAGTGCCCGCCCGTAGCCGCCCGGCGGTCCGTCGAGGGGGCGGGTGTTCGCCGTGGACAGGAGCTGGAGGCCGAGCCGGAGCCGGCGGCGGGCCTCCTCGTGGCTGATGGACAGGTCGGCGGCGGTCTGGCGGTAGTCCCGCCGCTGGAAGTACGCCAGTTCGAGCGCCTTGCGGAGCGGGGCCGGCATGGAGGTGACGATGTAGTCGGCGCGGGCCGCGGCGGAGGCCCGGCGCACCTTGGCCTCCAGCTCCTCGGCCGAGCCGACGCCGGTCTCCGCGTACGCCGTCGCCTCGGTCTCGCGCAGCCGGTGCACGGCCTGCCGCTGGGTCAGCCGGGCCACCCAGGAGCGCAGGTTGCCCTGCCGGGGGTCGTAGGCGTCGGGGTTCTCCCAGATGTAGCCGAAGACCTCCCGGGTGACCTGGTCGGCCGCCTGGTCGTCGTCGAGGACCCGGTGGGCGAGGCTGTGGACGAGGGAGGCGAAGCGGTCGTACAGCTCGCCGAGGGCGGCGGCCTCGCCGCGGGCGAGCCGCTGCTGCATCCTGCGGTCCCAGCGGGGTGGTGTGTCGTTCGCCATCCGAGCCTCCACCTTCCGCTTCCGCTGAACACCTGTCGCCGAACGCTTGCCGATGTATGCCTGTCGCCGAACGCCTGCCGTTGCCCGCCGGTCGCCGAACGCCTGCCGTCGAGCGCCCGCCGTCGAGCGTCTGCCGCTGTCCGCCTGCCGCCGTTGTGCCTCGCCCGCCGCCGGTCCCTGCCCTGTCCTTCACCCCAAACTAGTGCGACCGGCCGACAACGCACGCCTGTTTGCCGCAAGTGCGGCCTTCACGCAGGAGCGGATGGTAAGGAAAGCGTCATAACCGGCTCAAGGGGTTTCGGCCAGGCCCCCTGGGGCAGGCGCCCGTCCGTGACGACGATCGAGGCCCACGAGAACGACCGCGGCGGATGGACGGTGCTGAGTCTGCGCGGCGAGCTGGATCTGGTGACCTCGCCGCTGATACGGCGGCGGGTGCACGACGCCGTCGCCGCCGGGCGGCACGATCTCGTCGTCGACCTGTCCGGGGTGCTGTTCTGCGACTCCAGCGGCATCGGCGTGCTGGTCGGCGCCCGTCGGCTGCTGCGTTCCTGCGGCGGGCGGCTGCGGCTGGTCCTGCCCGAGGCGGAGGAGGGCCAGGGGCACGTGACCCGGGTCTTCGCCGCGCTCGGCGTGACCCGCCTCTTCGAGGTGTACGAGGACGTGCAGGGGGCCCTCGCGGGCGAGGGGACCACCACCGTGCCGATCCCGGAACCCCGGTTCAAGCACGTCCCGCCGCCCCCGGCGGACCCGCTTCCTCCGCAGGCCGCTCCCGGTCTGCTGCCCCGAACCTCTCCCTGAGCCTGTACTTCAGGACCTTCCGCAGCGTCTCGTTGCGCGGCAGGGCGTCGACGACCTCCAGCTGCTCCGGCAGCTTGTGGACGGAGAGCCCGGCCGCGCGGAGGAAGGCGGTGAGCTCCGGCAGGGTCAGCGGCGGGGCGCCCGCGGGCTGTTCGACGACGGCGCAGACCCGCTCGCCGCGGGCGGCGTCCGGGAGGCCGATGACGGCGGCGTCGCCGACGGCGGGGTGCTCGTGGAGCAGGTCCTCGATCTCCTTGGCGGAGATGTTCTCGCCCTTGCGGATGATGATGTCCTTGATCCGCCCGGTCAGGACGAGGTGGCCGCTCGGCGTCAGGTGCCCGACGTCGCCGGTGACGAGGAAGCCGTCCTCGTCGAAGGCGGCGGCGGTCTGCGCCGGGTCGAGGTAGCCGGTGCAGACGGCCTCGCCGCGGAGCCGTATCTCGCCGGACGGGGTGATCCGGACCTCCATGGCCGCGGGCGGCCGGCCCTCGGTGGTGGCGAGGTTCTCGGTGGTGTCCTCGGGGTCGCCCATGGTGATCATGGGGACCTCGGTCATGCCGTAGCCGTGGGTGAGCTGGCAGCCCAGCTCCTTGCGCACCGCGTGGTAGACCTCGGGCGGCTTGGGCGCGCCGCCGCCCGCGAGCAGCCGCAGGGTGGGGATGACGGGTTCGCCGGGGTTCTTGCGCTGTTCGGCGAGGAACATCGAGTAGAAGGCGGTGGAGCCGCCGGCGACGGTGACGCCGTGGCGGCGGTACTCGGCCAGCGAGCCGGGCAGCGCGAACTGTTCGAGCATCACGGCGGGGAAGCCGTACAGCAGGAGCATCACGGTGTAGTCGGGGCCGGCGATGTGGGCGTACGGGAAGGCCATCGAGCCGACGTCGGCGGCGGTGAGCCGCAGCGCGTGGGCGAGGCAGGCGCCGCCGGCGAGCAGTGAGCGGTCGGTGTGCAGCACGCCCTTGGGGTCCGAGGTGGTGCCGGAGGTCCAGTAGATCCAGCGGACGTCGGTGCCGGAGGCGGGCGGCGGGGGGAGGACGGCCGGGTCGCCGTCGGGGAGGTCCTCGAAGGAGTACGCCTCGAAGACGCCGGGCGCGCCGAGCCGGCGGGCCATGGCGGTGTGGTCGAAGCCGCGCCAGACGCCGGGGACGGCGAAGTGCTCGGCCCGGGACTCGCGCAGGGCGAAGCCGACCTCCTTGTCCCGGTAGAAGGGGATGACGGGGGTCTGGACGGCGCCGAGGCGGGCGAGCGCGAAGGAGAGGACGGCGGTCTCCAGGCGGGTGGGCAGCTGCCAGGCGACGACGGTGCCGGGCCGTACGCCCCTGTCGTGGAGCCCGGCGGCGCAGCGCTCGGCCCGGTCGCGCAGGGCGCCGAAGGTGAGGACGCGGTCGCCCTGGAGGAGGACGGGCCGGTCGGGGGTGAGGGCGGCGCGGCGCTCGACGAGTTCCCAGAGCGTGCGGGACTCGCCCAGCGCCAGGGCCTGGGCGGTTTCGGTCGCGGTCACCGGAGCCTCCATTCCGTGCGTTCCCGGGGCGCTTGCATCTGACGGCACGTCAGTTCGTGCGGAGAGCGTAAGGGGACGGTCCTTGTCGGTCCAGACCCCCGGGGTTAGCCTTGCCTCATCGAGATCTGACGCTCCATCAGATTACTGGAGGGCTTCCATGACCGACCTGCCCCGCATCATCAGCGTCGACGACCACGTGATCGAGCCCGCCCACCTCTTCGACACCTGGCTGCCCGCGAAATACCGGGAGCGCGGGCCCCAGGCGGTCACCGCGGGGATCGGGGAGCTCGCCTACGTCGGCGGGAAGTACCAGATCACGATGGACCCGGACGGGCCGCCGACCGACTGGTGGATCTACGAGGACCTCAAGTTCCCGTACAAGCGGAACATCGCCGCCGTCGGCTTCGACCGGGACGACATGACCCTGGAGGGGATCACCCGCGAGGAGATGCGGCGCGGCTGCTGGGACCCGAAGGCCCGCCTCGCCGACATGGACCTCAACCACGTCGAGGCGAGCCTCTGCTTCCCCACCTTCCCGCGCTTCTGCGGGCAGACCTTCGCCGAGGCGCACGACAAGGAGGTCGCCCTCGCGTGCGTGCGCGCCTACAACGACTGGATGGTCGAGGAGTGGTGCGGCGACAGCGGCGGCCGGCTCATCCCGCTGTGCATCATCCCGCTCTGGGACATCGACCTCGCCGTCGCCGAGATCCGGCGGAACGCGGCCCGGGGCGTCAAGGCCGTCACCTTCTCCGAGATCCCCACCCACCTCGGACTGCCGTCGATCCACTCCGGCCACTGGGACCCGTTCTTCGCCGTCTGCCAGGAGACCGGGACGGTGGTGAACATGCACATCGGCTCCAGCAGCCAGATGCCCGCCGCCTCCCCCGACGCCCCGCCCGCCGTCCAGGCCAGCCTCAGCTTCAACAACGCGATGGCCTCGATGATGGACTTCCTCTTCTCCGGGGTCCTCGTCAAGTTCCCCCGCCTCAAGCTCGCCTACAGCGAGGGCCAGATGGGGTGGATCCCCTACGCCCTGGAGCGCGCCGACGACGTCTGGGAGGAGCACCGCGCGTGGGGCGGGGTCCGCGACCTCATCCCCGAGCCGCCGTCCACGTACTACTACCGGCAGATCTTCTGCTGCTTCTTCCGCGACAAGCACGGCATCGCCTCGCTCGACGTCGTCGGCCGCGACAACGCCACCTTCGAGACCGACTACCCGCACGTCGACTCCACCTTCCCGCACACCAAGGAGGTCGCCCTCGACCACGTGCGGGGCCTCGACGACGAGACGGTCTACAAGCTGATGCGCGGCAACGCCATCCGCATGCTCGGCCTCGGCATCGTCTGATGGACCTCTCCTACACGGACGAGGAGGAGGAGTTCCGGGCCGGGCTGCGGACCTGGCTCGCCACCGCACTGCCCGGCCTGCCGCCCCGGCCCGACCCGCTGGACTGGCCGGGCCGCAGGGCGTACGACTGCGGCTGGCAGCGGCGGCTCTACGACGCCGGGTACGGGCACGTGCACTGGGACGCCTCGCCGACCCAGCGGCTCATCTTCCTGGAGGAGACCGAACGCGCCGGCGCGCCCTACGTCGGCGCCAACTTCGTCGGCCTCCTCCATGCCGGGCCCACCGTCGCCGCCGAGGGCACCGAGGAGCAGCGGGCCCGCTGGCTGGAGCCGGTGCTGCGCGGCGACGAGGTCTGGTGCCAGGGCTTCAGCGAGCCCGACGCCGGCTCCGACCTGGCCGGGCTGCGGACCAGGGCCGTACGGGACGGGGACGCGTACGTCGTCACCGGGCAGAAGATCTGGACCTCCCACGCCGAGGTCGCCGACTGGTGCGAACTCCTCGTGCGCACCGACCCGGACGCCCCCCGGCACCGGGGCATCAGCTGGCTCGCGCTGCCCATGGACGCGCCCGGGGTGACGGTACGGCCGCTGCGGACGCTCGCCGGGTCCACCGAGTTCGCGGAGCTCTTCCTCGACGAGGTGCGGGTGCCGGTCGCGAACCGGGTCGGGGAGGAGAACGACGGCTGGCGGGTCACCATGGTGACGCTCTCCTTCGAGCGCGGCACCGCCTTCGTCGGCGAGGTCGTCGCCTGCCGCCGCCTCCTCGGCGAACTCGCCCGCACGGCCCGGGAGAACGGCCGCTGGGACGATCCGGCGCTGCGCCGCAGGATCGGCGGGCTCGCCGCCGGGTTCCAGGCCCTGTGGCGGCTCACCCAGCGGAACGTCAGCGAGGCGCAGGCCACCGGAGGCGTCCCCGGCGTCGGCGGCTCCGTCTTCAAGCTGCACTACTCGCACGCCCGCCAGGAGCTGTACGACACCGCCGCCGAGGTCCTCGGCCCCGACGCGCTCGACCTCGACCGGGAGTGGAACCTCGACCGGCTCTCCTCCCTCTCGTACACGATCGCCGCCGGCACCAGCCAGATCCAGCGCAACATCGTCGCCGAGCGGATCCTCGGCCTGCCGAAGGGACGGTGAGCCGGACCGTGGACTTCCGACTGAGCCAGGACCAGACGGACCTCCGGCGAGGGGTACGGGAGCTGCTCGCGGGCCGCTTCGGACGGGACGCGCTGCGGGCGGCCGTCGACGGCGGCGGGGCGCTCGACCGGGGGCTGTGGAAGGAGCTGGGCGAGGCGGGGTTCTTCGCGCTGCGGCTGCCGGAGGCGGAGGGCGGGGTCGGGCTCGGACTGCCGGAGGCGGTGCTCGTGTTCGAGGAGGCGGGACGGGCGCTGCTGCCGGGACCGCTGGTGGCCACGCATCTCGCCGCGGGGTCCGTGCCGGGCGCCGCCGAGGGGGCGGTCGTCGTCACGGAGGTCTCGCCCGAGGGGCTCGTCCCCTGGCTGGAGGCCGCCGACGTGGTGCGGGGCGAGGCGGGCGGAGCCGTACCCGTGCGGTCCGTCGATCCGCTGACGCCGCTGCACAGGGTGGCGCGGGCGCGGGGGGCGGTCGTGGGCGGGACGGTGCTGCTGACCGCCGCCGAGCAGGTCGGGACCGCCGCGTGGTGCACCGACGCCGCCGTCGCGTACGCCGGGCAGCGGGAGCAGTTCGGGCAGGTCATCGGCGGCTTCCAGGCGGTGAAGCACCTGTGCGCCGGGATGCTGGTGCGGACCGAGCTGGCGCGGGCCGCCGTGCACGCGGCCGCCGTCACCGCCGACCCGGTCGAGATCGCCGGCGCCAAGCTGCTCGCCGACGAGGCGGCCGTCGCGAACGCCCGGGACTGCCTCCAGGTGCACGGCGGGATGGGCTTCACCTGGGAGGCGGACGTCCATCTGCATCTGAAGCGGGCGTGGGTGCGGGCCGCGCTCGTGCTCCCGGCGGATCGCGCGGCGGAGGAGGTGGCCGCCGCGCTCTGACCGCCCGAACTGGTGACGGAGCGTGTTCGAATCGGCGGGGAGCGTCGATATCGGGTTGTGTCCTTCGGGGGGTCGTCACGGGCCGGAGTCGGCCCTCCGCTCCGGTACTCTCCGTGGGATGCGAGTGCTTGTGAGCCCGGGTCGCGCCCCGCGTTCGACTCCCCGCCGCGTGCGTCGCACAGTATGGACCACGCGTACTCCTTCGCGCTGGAATATGCCCGAAGCGCTTGTTGCAGTGACTGTACGTCAACCATGCTGTCTCACAAGGGAATCACGTTCCGTAAAGGTGTGTCCGCCGGTTCGGATGGTGTGAACGGTGCAGGTGCTTCAGGTTCAGTTGGAGGTCGGGCCGGACCCGGCCGAGGTGGGGCGTGCGCGCAGGTGGGCCCGGAAACGGCTGGCCGGCTCCGGGATAGGGGACGACGAGCCGCTGGCGGAGACGCTGGTGCTGCTCATCTCCGAGCTGGTGACCAACGCGGTCGTGCACACGGGCTGTCCCGCCGTGCTGCGGATGCTCTTCGCGGCGGAGGGCGGGGTGCGGGTCGAGGTCACCGACCGCAGTGACCGGCCGCCCCGCCCCCGGCACGCCGCGGGGGAGGACACCAACGGGCGCGGTCTCGAACTGGTCGACGGCCTCGCCGACCGGTGGGGCTGGCAGCCCGAAGGGGCCGGCAAGCGGATCTGGTGCGAGGTGGACCGCACGCCGGTGGCCCCGGTGTCCGGGGAGGGCTTCGGCTCACCCGGACGGGTGCGCTGTTGACGGTTCGTTCCGTTTTGCCCACTCTAGGGTGAGCGATTCGTGGCGAGGGGAGCCGAGGGCCGTGTGCCCTCGGCATGTGCGGGTCGTGGCCGGGTGGCGGCGGTCCGTGCCGTGCTCGGGGCGCGTGCGAGCGCGCCGCCGCCCGTGCTCTCCTTCACCCCTCCGCCCCTCCTGGAAGCTCAGAAGAGTGCGACCGGCGCCACCGGTGTGCCCGTGCCGCCGACGAAAGGTTCCGGCATCGCGGAGAGCAGGAAGGCGTAGCGGCCTTCTTGTGCACAGGCTGTGGACAACTCTTCGAGATTCCAGTTCTGGCCCTGGAGCATCCCCATCTCGACCAGGTCGAGCGCGTGGACGCCCAGCCAGAGGTCCTCGATCTCCGGCGGGAAGATCTCGAAGGTGAGGGTGTCGTTGGCGACGGCCGCGACGTCCCGCGCGTGGAACCACTCGGGGGTGCGGATCGAGAGCCCGGGGGACGGGAACGCGTACCCGTGCTTGTCCCCGGCCAGGTACAGCTGGATCTGCCCGGTCCGTACGAGGACGAGGTCGCCGGCCCGTACCGTCACCCGCCCGAACTCCGCCGCCTCGTCCAGGTCCTCCGGGGTCACCGCGTGGTCGCCGGGCAGCCGGTCGACGCCCTTCGCCGCCGCCACGTCGAGCAGGACGCCCCGGCCGACGACGTGCCGGGCCGTGTGGATGCCGCTGAAGGCGGCCCGGCCGTGCGGGGTGATGGTGTCGGCGGGGCGACCGTTGTAGATCCGGCCCGAGTGCGAGGCGTGGGTGAGGGCGTCCCAGTGGGTGGCCGCCTGGAGGCCCAGGGTCACGGCGTCGTCGCTGGTGGCGACCGTGCCGGGGCCGAAGAGCTCCTGGTTGACCTGGACCATGACGTGGAGCGGGTTGACCCGGCCGGGGATCATGCCGGTCTGCACGCCGTCCTGTCTGAGGTCGAGCGCGAGGGGCACCCGGCGGCCGGTGCGGACCGTCGCGGCGGCCTCCCGCACGGCCTCGTCGGTGATCAGGTTCAGCGTCCCGATCTCGTCGTCCCGGCCCCAACGGCCCCAGTTGTTCACGCGCTTGGCGATCTCGTGGAAAGCGGCGGGGAGGGACATCGGGGCCTCCGGGGTCTTGTTTTCCGGCATCTGACGACCCATAGAATCTAACGGACCGTCAGAAACTGCGGGAAGGGGCCGGAGATGGGGAACTTCTTGGCGGGCAAGGTCGTCGCCGTGACCGGAGCGGGGCGAGGCATCGGCCGCGCGGTCGCCCTCGCGTGCGCCGCCGAGGGGGCGAAGGTCGTCGTCAACGACTACGGCGTCTCCATCGAGGGCGGCGAGCCGGCCAGCGACGTCGCCGTCGCCGTGGTCAAGGAGATCGAGGCGGCGGGCGGCACCGCCGTCGCGGTCGCGGACGACATCTCCACCATGGCGGGCGGGCAGCGGCTCGTCGACGTGGCCCTCGCCGAGTACGGGCGGATCGACGGGGTCGTGTGCGTGGCGGGCATCCTGCGCGAGCGGATGCTCTTCAACATGACCGAGGAGGAGTGGGACCCGGTCGTCGCCACCCACCTCAAGGGCACCTTCACCGTCTTCCGGGCGGCGGCCGCGGTGATGCGGAAGCAGGGTTCCGGGGCGCTGATCGGCTTCACCAGCGGCAACCACCAGGGCTCCGTCGCCCAGGCCAACTACTCGGCCGCGAAGGGCGGGATCATCTCGCTCGTCCGCAGCGCGGCCCTCGGCCTGCACAAGTACGGCGTCACCGCCAACGCGGTCGCGCCGGTCGCCAGGACCCGGATGTCCGCCAACGTCCCCATGGAGCTCAAGGAGATCGGCGAGCCCGAGGACGTCGCCGCGCTCGTCGTCTACCTGCTCTCCGATCGGGCCCGCGAGGAGCGGATCACCGGGCAGGTCTACACGATCGCCGGACCCAAGATCGCGGTCTGGGCGCAGCCCAGGGAGCTGCGGGCGGGCTACGCGGAGGGCGGCGGCTGGACGCCGGAGCGCATCGCGGACTTCCTGCCCGGCACCGTCGGGACGGACCCGATGCCGATGCTGGCCCGCCTGGAGGAGATGGCCCGCGCCGCGGCGGCGGGGGACCGGCCGAACCAGTAGTCCACGGCGTCGGTCGGCGGCGCCGGTGCAGGGCAGTCGGTCGGCGGCGTCGGTCCACGGCAGTCGGTCCACCGCGGTCGGGCCACGGCAGTCGGTCCCGGCAGTCGGTCCCGGCAGTCAGTCCACGGGCATTCAGGAGAGGGAGGGATCGTCGTGCGCGGTGTGGTGTTCGACGGGAAGAGCGTCGAGGTCGTCACGGACCTGGAGGTGCGGGACCCCGGTCCCGGTGAGGTGCTGGTGGGGATCCGGGCGGCCGGGCTCTGCCACAGCGACCTGTCCGTCATCGACGGGACGATCCCCTTCCCGCCGCCCGTCGTGCTCGGGCACGAGGGCGCCGGGGTCGTCGAGGCGGTCGGGGAGGGGGTGACGCACGTGGCCCCGGGCGACCACGTGGCGCTGTCCACGCTCGCCAACTGCGGCGCGTGCCCCGACTGCGACGCGGGCCGGCCGACGATGTGCCGGAAGGCGATCGGGATGCCGGGGCAGCCGTTCTCCCGGCAGGGCCGGCCGCTCTTCCAGTTCGCCTCCAACTCCTCCTTCGCCGAACGGACGGTCGTGAAGGCCGTGCAGGCGGTGCGGATCCCCGAGGACGTGCCGTTCGCGTCCGCCGCGCTGCTCGGCTGCGGCGTCCTCACCGGTGTCGGAGCCGTACTCAACCGGGCGAAGGTCGCGCGCGGCGACACCGTCGTCGTCATCGGCACCGGCGGGATCGGGCTCAACGTCATCCAGGGCGCGCGGATCGCGGGCGCGCTCACCGTCGTCGCCGTCGACACCAACCCGGCCAAGGAGGAGCCGGCCCGCCGCTTCGGCGCCACCCACTTCCTCGGCTCCGCCGACGGCGTCCGGGAGGTGCTGCCGACCGGCGCCGACCACGTCTTCGAGTGCGTCGGCCACACCGGTCTCGTCCGCACCGCGATCGACCTCCTCGACCGGCACGGCCAGGCGGTGCTGCTCGGCATGACCGCGCCGAAGGCGGAGGCGTCCTTCCCGCCGGCCGCGATGTTCCTCGACAAGTCGATCCTCGGCTGCCGGTACGGCTCCTCCCGCCCGCAGAAGGACATCCCGCTCTACGCGGAGCTGTACCGCACCGGCACCCTCCTCCTCGACGAGCTCGTCACCGCCACCTACCCGGTGGAGGAGTTCGCCCGCGCCCGGGAGGAGGCGGAGGCGGGGAAGGTGGCGCGCGGGGTGCTCGTCTTCTGACGGGACCGCCGGCGGACGGCGGTCACCGCTTCCCGCCGGCCCGGCCTCCCGGCGGTCACGGCGCGGGGAAGCCCGTGCGGAAGGTGCGCCGGTAGGCGGTCGGGGTGACGCCGATGGCGGTCATCAGGTGGACGCGCAGGGACTGGGCGGTGCCGAAGCCGGAGTCCTGGGCCACCCGGTCCACGGGCAGGTCGCTGGTCTCCAGGAGGTGCCGGGCGCGCTCGATCCGCTGCCGGGTGAGCCACTGGCCGGGGCTGACGCCGACCTCGTCGCGGAAGCGGCGGGTGAAGGTGCGGACGCTCATGGCCTCCCGCTCGGCCAGGTCCCGCAGCTGGATCGGCTCGTGGAGGTGGGCCAGCGCCCAGGCGCGGGCGCCGGTCGTGGTGTGGGTGCTGGTGTCCGGGACGGGGCGGGCGATGTACTGGGCCTGGCCGCCGTCCCGGTGCGGCGGGACGACCGTGCGGCGGGCCACCTCGTTGGCGATCGCGGTGCCGTGGTCGCGGCGCACGATGTGCAGGCACAGGTCGAGGCCGGCGGCGACACCCGCCGAGGTGAGCACGTCGCCGTCGTCGACGAAGAGGACGTCGGCGTCGACCCGTACGGTCGGGAAGAGCCGCTGGAAGTGGTCGGCGGACGACCAGTGGGTGGTGGCGGGCCGCCCGTCGAGCCAGCCGGCGGCGGCCAGCACGTACCCGCCCGTGCAGATCGCGACGAGCCGCGTGCCGGGCCGGACGTGCGCGAGGGCGGCGGCCAGCTCGTCGGTGAGCCTGCCCTCCTCGTAGACCGGTCCCAGCTCGTACGAGGCGGGCACGACGACCGTGTCCGCCGTGGCCAGCGCCTCCGGCCCGTGCTCGACGTGGACGGAGAAGTCCGCGTCGGTCGGCACCGGACCCGCGGTCACCGCGCAGGTCACGATCTCGTACAGCGGCCGCCCCCCGGCGTCCACGGCGCGGCCGAAGATCCGGTGCGGGATGCCCAGCTCGAAGGGGAGCAGCCCGGGCAGGGCGAGGACGACGACGCGGTGCGGCGGTCGCGGCACGGGCACTCCCCTCGTAAAAGCAGTGGTGGTCCAGACCACTCGGTGGTACGACTGGCTGTCCGTGACGGACAACACGCATCAGGACGACACGTACAAGTCTGTGGCCGACGCGCTGATTCCCCCGCCGATCGAGCCGCCCGCACTCTGGAACCGTAACTTCCGGCTCTTCTTCACGGCCAGGTCGGCCGCCGTGCTCGGCGAGGGGATGGTCCCCGTCGCCTTCGCCGCGGGACTCCTCGGCGCCGGGAGGCCCGGCTCCACCGTCGGCTACGCGCTCGGCCTGTGGACCGCCGCCTTCGCCGTCTTCGTCCTCTTCGGCGGCGTCCTCGCCGACCGCTTCACCGCCCGCCGCATGATGATCACCGCCGATCTGCTGCGGCTGCCCGGAGCCGCGCTCCTCGCCGTCGCCTTCGCGGTCGGCAGCCCGCCCCTGTGGGCCGTGTACGCGCTCTCCGTCGTCGCGGGCGTCGGCGCCGCCCTCTTCCAGCCGGGCGTCGCCTCGACCATCCCGCGCATCGCCCCCGACGTGCAGCGCGCCAACGCCGTCCTGAGGGTCGCGGAGGCGCTGATGACGATGGCGGGCCCTGCCCTCGCCGGCCTCCTCGTCGCCGCCTGGAACGCGGGCGCGGCCTTCGCCGCCAACGCCGCCACCTTCGCCGTCAGCGCCGTCTGCTTCCTGCTCATGCGGATCCCGGCGAGAGCCCCGTCCGAGGAGCGTGAGCGCGGCTCCTTCGGCGCCGAACTGGCCCTCGGGTGGCGTGAGTTCCGCTCGCGGAGCTGGCTGTGGGGGGTCATCGCGATCTGGACGGTGTACGGGCTGACCGTCGCCGGCCCGATGGTGCCGCTGACCGCGAGCCTGGTCACCGGGGACCACGGCTCGGCCGTGTACGGGGCGCTGATGGCGGCCAACGGCGCCGGCAGCGCCCTCGGCGGGCTCCTCGCCCTCCGCATCCGCCCCCGCCGCCCCCTCGCCTCCGGCGCCGTCGCGCTCCTCGGCCTCCCGGTGAACCTGGTGCTCCTCGGCCTCGGCGCGCCCGTCGCCGTCCTGGCCGCCGGGCAGCTCGTGGCGGGCACCGCCTTCGCGTTCTGGCTCGTCATGTGGTCCACGGCGGTCCAGACGCACGTCCCGCAGGAGGCCCTGAACCGCATGCACGCCTACGACGTGGCCGGATCCCTGCTGATGATGGGCGTCGGCCGGGCGCTCTCCGGGCCGGTCGCCGGGGTGGTCGGCACGGAGGCGGTGCTGCTCGCGGGTGCCGGGATCGCGGTCCTGGTGGTGGGGGCGCTGCTGGCGGTCCGGCCGATCAGGAACCTGCCGCGACTGGCGTAGGGAAGAGGCCGGGGGTGGTGGCCCGATCCGTTGCAAACCTGGCAGTCGGGCCAGTGGTGGGGGGCGGGATCCGGCCAGCATCCTCGATGGCATGGCCCAGACAACGGAGCACCGACCCTCCGCCCCCGCCCCCGCTCCCCGCGCACCACGCCTCCACCGTGCCTGGTCCGTCGCCGCGGTCACCTTCGTCACGATCATCGGCGCCGCCGCGTTCGCCTCCCTCCCGGGCCTGCTCATCGAACCGCTCCACAGCGAGTTCGACTGGTCGCGCGGCACGATCGGCTTCGCCGTCTCCGTCAACCTCGCCCTCTACGGCCTGACCGCCCCCTTCGCCGCCGCCCTGATGGACCGCTTCGGCATCCGCAGGGTGGTCGCCGTCGCCCTCTCCGTCATCGCGCTCGGCTCGCTGCTCACCGTCTGGATGACGGCCGCCTGGCAGCTCGTCCTCTACTGGGGGATCCTCGTCGGCCTCGGCAGCGGCTCAATGGCGCTCGCCTTCGCCGCGACCGTCACCAACCGCTGGTTCACCGCCCGCCGCGGCCTCGTCACCGGCATCCTGACCGCGGCCGGCGCCTCCGGCCAGCTGGTCTTCCTGCCGCTCCTGTCCTGGCTGGTCGAGGACCACGGCTGGCGCCCGGCCGCCGTGACCGTCGCCCTCTCCGCGCTCGCCGTCGTCCCGTTCGTCTGGCTGCTGCTCCGCGACCACCCGGCGGACGTCGGACTGGCCCCGTACGGCGGGGAGTACGCCGAGAAGCCCGCCCCGGTGACGGGCGCGGCCCGCCGCGCGGTGACGGTCCTCCTCAAGGCCGCCCGCACGGGCCCCTTCTGGCTCCTCGCGGGCACCTTCGCGATCTGCGGCGCCTCCACCAACGGCCTGGTGAAGACCCACTTCGTGCCCGCCGCGCACGACCACGGCATGCCGGTCACCGCCGCCGCCGGGCTCCTCGCCGTCATCGGCGTCTTCGACGTCGTCGGCACGATCGCCTCCGGCTGGTTCACCGACCGCTTCGACACCCGGCGCCTGCTCGCCGTCTACTACGCCCTGCGCGGCGTCTCGCTCCTCTTCCTCCCCATGCTCCTGGCCCCCTCCGTCCACCCGCCGATGGTCTTCTTCATCGTCTTCTACGGCCTCGACTGGGTCGCCACGGTCCCGCCCACGATCGCCCTCTGCCGCGAGCACTACGGCGAGGACTCCGCGATCGTCTTCGGCTGGGTCCTCGCCTCCCACCAGGTCGGCGCCGCCGTCGTCGCCTTCGCCGGCGGAGTCGCCCGCGACGTCTTCGGCTCCTACGACCTCGTCTGGTACGCCTCCGGAGCCCTGTGCGCGGCGGCCGCCCTGATGGCCCTCGTCATCCGCCGCCGCCAGGCATGATGGGCGCATGGGGAGTTGGCGGAACAAGCCGTGGCTGCTGTGGGCGGCCCTGATGGTGCCGGCGGCGGCGACGATCGCCGGAATAGGCACGTACACAAGGGTCTTGGGCCCTGAGGACGCGCCGAGGCCGTCGCGGGCGGACCTGGTGGGGCGGTACGAGGACGGGGAGGGGGGTGTGGTGACGCTGAAGGCGGACGGCAAGGTGGTGCTGTCGGGCGTCAAGTACCTGTTCGAGGTGACGAACGCGGACGGTTCCGGATACGGCTTCCCGAAGTGGTGCCATGACCAGGACGCGAGCTGGGCGTTCACCGAGTCCCGTCCGCGCTGGAGTCATGTGGTGAGCATCGGGACCGACTGCGGCGTCGGGATGAACTGGATGCAGTGGGACGTGATCGGCACCCCGTCCGCCCCGGAGATCGTCTACTCGGTGGACGCCCGCCACGACCGCCGCGTCCTCACCCGCCGCTGAACCCCCCGAACCGCCCCCGGTGGAACAGCAGCGGCTCGCCGCCCTCCTCCACCGCCCCCAGTGCCTCCACGCGCCCCACCACGATCAGGTGGTCGCCCCCGGTGTGGACGGCGGTGACCGCGCAGTCGATCCAGGCGGGGACGCCGGCGAGCCGGGGCGCGCCGGTGACGGGCGCGGGGGACCACTCGACGCCCGCGAACTTGTCGGCGCCGCTGACGGCGAACGCCCGGCACAGCGGCCCCTGTCCGGCCCCGAGGACGTTGACGCAGAAGGTCCCGGCGGCGGCGATGCGCGGCCAGGTGGTCGAGGTGCGGGCGACCATGAAGGCCACCAGCGGGGGGTCCAGCGACAGCGAGGCGAAGGACTGGCAGGCGAAGCCGGTCGGGCCGGCGTCGTCGGCCGTCGTGACGAGGGTGACGCCGCTGGCGAAGTGGCCGAGCACGCGCCGGAACTCCGCCGGGTCGACGGGCGCCCTCTCGTCCTCGCGCACGGCCCGCAGGGCGGGCCGGGGGAGGTGTTCGACGGCCGTGGGCGCCCCGGCCGCTCTCAGGTGTCGGACGGCGCTGGCCGCCATCCCCGCGTGTCCCATCATGTGCAGCATTGAAACTGACGCAGCGTCAGATGGGAACACCCGGGGAGGCGGCGGCGCGGTCTATCCGGCGACGGCGCCCGTCGCGCGGGTCCAGGCGTACCCGGAGGTGTGCCCGGTGCGGTGGGCCGTCACCCTGACGGTGATCTTCTGGCCGCGCTGGGCCTTGCCGGGCACGAAAGTGGACTTCGTGGCGCCGCTGACGGCCCGCCCGTTCGCGTACCACTGGTAGGCGTACGAGGTCGGCGAGGGCGTCCAGGTGCCCCGGTTCAGGGTGAGGGTCCGCCCGACCCGGACGGTGCCGGTCAGGTACGGCGCCTTCGTCGCCTTCGGGGCGACCCCGTAGGCGACCGTGACACCGGCCGTGGTGGCGGAGCCGCTGAGGTGCCCGGTGCGGTGCGCGGTGACCGTGACGGTCAGCTTCTTCCCGCGGACGGCGGCGGTCGGCGTGTACGCGGAACCGGTCGCGCCGGAGATCGCGACGCCGTTCGCCCGCCACTGGTAGCCGTACGAGCTCGCGGCCGGCGACCAGCTCCCGACCGAGACCGACACCCTCGCCCCGACCTTCACGGCCCCGGTCATGACCGGGGCCCGGGTGGCCTTCGGGGCGACGCCCTTCACGGCCACGGCCGCGCTGGTCGACGTCAGCGTCGGATGCCCGGCCTTGCGGGCGACCACCGAGACGGACAGCGACTTGCCCTGGAGGGAGGCCGGGACCGTGTACGCGGAGGCCGTGGCCCCCGCGACGGCGACCCCGTTCGCCCTCCACTGGTACGCCAGCGAGTCCACCGGCAGCGACCAGGTCCCCGCCTTCGCCGTCACCTTCCCGCCGACGACGGCGGTCCCGGTGAAGGAGGCGGGGGCGGTGTTACGGAGGGCGGCGACGACCTGCACGGACGGCTTGGAGTACTGCACGCCGAACGCGAACACGCTGACGCTCAGCGAACCGATCGGCGCCCTCGTCAGGTCCAGCGCCACCGTCATGCTGCGCCGGTCCGGCGCGACGGCGAGCGTGGTCGACTCGGCCCGGAAGGAACCGTTCGTCACGACGACCTTCGCGGACGAGTGCAGCGCGGAGCCGGTGACGGTCATCGAGATCTTCCCGCGGCCGACGGTGGCGGGGCCGACGGCCTTGAGGTCGCGCTCGTCAGTGCCGCAGACGGCGTCGGAGCAGGTGAACTGGGCCTTGACCGGCATCGACGCCTGCGCGGGCCCATCCGGCAGGACCATCAGGAGCGTGCTCCTCCTGGCCGTCTTCGTGCTGCCCTCCCGCGTCATCGCGCACCAGTAGAGCTCGCCCCGATCCGAGTACGTGCCGCCGCACAGGTCCACCTTCCCGTCCCACGGGTAGAGCACCGGGCGTGGCATGGTCTCGAAGGTGCCCGCTGGGCTCATCGCTACGTCGAAGCGGTCGCCGGTGGCCGTCGGCAGAGACCAGCAGAGCGAGGCGCGCTGCTCGGTCAGGGTGCCGGTGAGGGGGCCGAAGCCGTAGCTGACGTTCGCCACCTTCGCGCACTCCGGGGCGGGCCCAGCGAGCGTGCCGATGCGCACGGCGTCGATCCGGTAGGCGACCGGCGAGCCGGCGGTCAACGGCATGTCGATCAGCATCTGGTAGGCGGTGGAGCCGGTGGCTACGCAGCCGTCGTCCCAGTATCCGCAGACGACCTCGCCCCGGGCGTCCAGGACGATGAACGAGGTCCTGTTCCCGGCTTTCCGGACGTTCAGGTGCAGCGTGTCCCCGGCCGAGGCCGTCCGGATCTGGTGGCACACGGTCGCGCCGGAGGCCCCCGTACCCGCGGCGGAGGGACCGCCGACGGCGACGGCCGGCGTGGCGACGCAGCCGCGGGCGGTGCCCGTGACGTCCCGTCGGGTCAGGCCGGTCTCCGCGGGCACGTCGCTGCCCTGGACGAGGACCGTGTGCGCGAGCCCCGGGGTGAGGTCGCAGAGGCTGCTGGAGACGTAGACGTCGTACGTCTCCAGCTTGCACGCGACGCGGCCGTGCGCGTCCACGACGACCGCTTCCGCCCGGGTGGCCCTCGTGATCTCGATGAGCTCCAGGGCCGAGTGGGCGGCGGCGGGGATGGTCAGACAGCCGCCGAAGACGCCGCCACCCGTGCGCACGACCGACCGGGGCGGGGCGGCGGCGAAGGTGCCGGCCGTGAACTCGGGGCAGGAGACGGCCGCGTCCGTGCGGTGGACGACGAGGCCGTAGCCGTCGCCCCCCTCGGTGGTGTCCCCGTCGGCGACGATCAGCCGGAACGGGGCGGTGCCGGTGAGCACGCAGCCGCCCTCCGGGAGACCGTCGGAGAAGCTGCACCGCTGGGCGCCGGTCGCGTCGTGGACGGTGAGGGCGGTGGTGCGGTCCGAGAGGACGGCGAGGTGCGCGCCCTGCGGCAGCGGCAGGGTCAGGCAGTCGATCTCGCCGGGGGCGGAGAACGTGCCCCGCAGGGTGGTTCCGACGGTCACACCGTCGGCGCATCCCTCGGCGGAGGTGCGGCTGAGGATCTGGACCGCTTCGTCGGTGAGGACGGTGTAGGCCGTGCCCGCCGTCAGCGCGCAGGGCTGGTCGTAGCTCCGGCAGGCGTAGGTGCCGTCCTTCGCGTACACGTGCACGGTGCCGCGGTTGCCGTCCTCGTCCACCGCCCGCACGTCGTGGAGGCCGGACACGGTGGGCGTGAAGGTCTTGCAGCCGGTCGCAGCGCCGGACCGGTCCGGCGCGGTGCCGTAGACGGTCGGGGCGACGGTGGCGCAGCCCGCCGGATCCGACAGGCGGCGGACCTCCAGGGAGTACGGAGCGGCCGGTGAGCCGTCCTCCTGGTGGCCGACGACCGCGTGGACGCGGTAGCCGGACGTGCCCTCGGGCAGGACGCAGCCTTCGGAGCCGTCCTGGTTGCGCTCCGTGCAGAGGCGTCTGCCGGTGGCGTCGGAGATCCACGCGAAGGAGTCGCCGTAGGTCTCGCGCCGGAGCTTCTGCGTGATCCGCTCGCCCGGGGCCGCGGTGAAGGAGTGGCAGACGACCCCGAGCGGGCCGACGCCCGTGCCGGTGACGGGCGCCGTGTCGTACCCGGTGCCGGGGACGGCGGGGCAGGGGCCGGCGGCCGTGGCCATCAGCGGGACGAGCGCGACCCGGTTCTCGGCGCTCTGCCAGTCGGTGTTGGGGAGCTTGAGGGTGTACCGACCGGCGGCCAGGTCGCACCAGGCGTCCTTGTACCGCGAGTCGTCGCACGTGACCCGGTCCTCACCGGCGTACAGCCCCGGATAGGTGTCGTGGCTGCCGTCGATGAGGATCCGGTGCGTGCCGGGTGTCTCGACGGTGACGGTGAAGCAGGCGGTGGTGCCGGGCTCGATGGTGACCTGCCTGACCGCGTCGCCCGGGTCGCCCAGCGGGGCGAGCGGCAGCGCGGGGCACGGCTCGGCCGTGTCGGTGGGCGTCGGCGTGGGTTCGGGTGCCGGATCCTCCGCCGGGGCCTGCGGGGCCTGCGGGGCCTCGGTGGCCGGGGCCTCAGCCGACGGGATCTCGGCGGCCGGGGTCGGGGCGGTCGAGGGTGCCGTGGGCGCGGTCGGCGCGGTCGGCGGCTGGTCGGCCGCGTAGGCCGCCGGCAGGGCCGGGGCCAGGAGGGCCGTCAGCAGGGCGGGGACCAGGAAGAGGGCTCTTCGGGATCTTCCGGATCTTCCGGAACGTGCGCGGGGGTGCGCGGGGTGAGACATCGTGATTTCCCCCCCGGGAAATGTGAACGGCATATGCACTCCATATGCGCGGACACACTGTAAGGGCGGCCCCCGACAAGCCCACACCCGCCCACACCCGCTACCGCCCCTCGAACCCCGCCTCCCGCCGCTCCACGAACGCCGCCACCCCCTCCTGCGCGTCACGGGTCGTCATGTTCAGTTCCTGGGCCGTCGCCTCCGCCGCGAAAGCGGTCGCGCGGTCCGTGTCCAGGGAGGCGTTGACCAGCTGTTTGGTGAGCGCGAGGGCGCGGGTGGGGCCCTGGGCGAGGCGTTCCGCCCAGGCGCGGGCCGTCTTGTCCAGGTCCTCCGCCGGGACCACCCGGTTGACCAGGCCCATCGCGCACGCCTCCGCCGCCGGCACCGCGTCCCCGAAGAACAGCAGCTCCTTCGCCCGCCGCGGCCCGATCAGCCGCGGCAGCAGGTACGCCCCGCCGCCGTCGGGGACGAGGCCGCGCCGGGCGAAGACCTCGACGAAGCGGGCGGACTCGGCCGCGAGGACCAGATCGCAGGCGAAGGCCAGGTGCGCGCCGATCCCCGCCGCCGTACCGTTCACCGCCGCGATCACCGGCTTCTCGCAGTCCATGACGGCGGCGATGAACCGCTGCGCGCCCTGCCGGATCATGCGGGAGACGTCCCCGACGACCCGCTCGCCCCCGGCCGGAGGCCCCCCGCGCAGGTCCGCGCCGGCGCAGAAGCCCCGGCCGGTGGCGGTCACCACCACGGCCCGTACGGACGGGTCGGCGGAGGCGTCCGCGAGCAGGGCGATGATCCGCTCCCGCTGGTCCCAGGTGACCGCGTTCATCGCCTCGGGGCGGTTGAGCGTGATCCACGCGACGCCGTTCTCGACGGAGTGCAGGACGTCGGGCTCAGGTACGTCGGATGCGTCGGATGCGCCGGGCACCGCAGGCACGTCCGCAGGTACGTCCGATGACACGAGGGGCTCCTATCGGCAGACCGCCAGCGCGTCCAGCGCCACCGCGCCCTGTCCGCGCGGCAGCACCATCAGCGGGTTGATGTCGAGTTCGGCGAGGTCGCCGTCGAGTTCCAGGGCCATGCGCTGCACCCGCAGCACGACCTCCACCAGCGCGTCGACGTCCGCGGGCGGCGCGCCGCGCACGCCGTCGAGGAGGGCCCGGCCGCGCAGCTCGTCCAGCATCGAGCGGGCCTCCTGTTCGCCGAAGGGGGGCACGCGCACGGCGGTGTCGTTCAGGACCTCCACCAGGACCCCGCCCAGGCCGACCGTCACCGTCGGCCCGAACAGGTCGTCGCGGGTGACCCCGACGACCATCTCGACGCCCTTGCCGACCATCTGGCAGACGAGGATGCCGTCGAGGTCGATCTGCTCGTAGCGGGCGATGTCGGTGAGGTCGCGGTACGCGTCCCTGACCTGGCTCGCCGAGGTCAGCCCGACCTTTACCAGGCCCAGCTCCGTCTTGTGGGCGAGCTGTCCGCCGGACGCCTTCATCACCACCGGGTAGCCGACGAGCCCGGCGGCCCGGACGGCCGCCGCCGCGCTCGTCACGAGCTGTTCGCGCGGCACGCGGATGCCGTACGCGCGCAGCAGCTGCTTCGCCGCGTGCTCGCTGAGCCGCTGCCCGGGCCGCATCAGCGCCTGGGCCTTGCGGAAGGACGGGGAGGGCGTGCGGGGCGCCTCGTCGAAGGGGGAGCGGTAGCCGGCGGTGAAGCGGTGGTGGTCGAGGTAGGCCTTCACGGCGCCGACGCAGTTGGCGAAGGTGCGGAAGGTGGCGACGCGGGAGGAGCCGAGGAGGGTGGTCCGGTAGGCGTCCTCCGTCCCGACCGGGGAGCCCCACACCACGCACACCAGCTTGTCGGTGGCCTCGGCCGCGTCCACCAGGTCCTGGGCGAGCTTGTCGCTCATCGGCGGGAAGGGGCCGGTGATGGGACAGATGAGGACCCCGACGGAGGGGTCGGCGAGGAGCGCGTCGATGATCTTCCGGCCGCGCCAGTCGCCGACCGGGTGCCCGCCGTTGTCGACCGGGTTGGCGACGCGGAGGTACTCGGGGATCCACTGGTGCAGCTCGTCCTGCTTGGCCCGGCTCAGCGTGGGCAGGTTCAGGCCGGCGGCGGTCGCCAGGTCGGCGAAGTGGGCGCCCGTACCACCGGAGATCGAGTAGACGACGACGCCGTCGGCCACCGGCTTGCGGGCGCGGGCGAGGAGGGTGGCGGTGTCCTGGAGCTGGTCGAGCCCGTCGACCCGGATGACCCCGAACTGCCGCATCGCCGCGTCCACGACCCGGTCCGCGCCGGTGAGCTTCCCGGTGTGGGAGGCGGCGGTGCGCGCCCCGGTCTCGGTCCTGCCGACCTTCACCGCCACCACGGGCACGCCCTCGCGGGCGGCGCGGTCGGCGGCGAGCAGGAAGGACCGCCCGTCCTTGAGCCCTTCGACGTACGCGGCGATGGCGCCGACCTCGGGGAGGGAGGCGAAGTACGAGAGGAAGTCGGCGGTCTCCAGGTCGGCCTCGTTGCCGGTGGGCGCCCAGTGGGAGAGCCGGACGCCGAGCTCCTGGAGGGTGAAGAGGGGCCGGCCCTGGTGCCCGGACTGGGTGATGAGGGCGACGGCGGGTCCGTCGAGGTCGTCGCGGAAGCGCTCGAAGGCGTTGAGGTTGGTGTTGGGTCCGAGGAGGCGGACGCCGGTACGGCGCACGGCCTCGGCCAGCCGTTCCTGCGCGGCGGCCCCGTCGGCGCCGGTCTCGGCGAAGCCGGAGGCGAAGGCGACCGCGAACGGCACCCCGGCCTCGCCCAGCTCCTCGACGACGGGCAGCGGGTCGGCGACGAGCAGGACGGCGAGGTCCACGGGCCCGGGGAGGGCCTTGACGGACGGCACGCAGTCGATGCCGAAGACGGCGGTGCGGGTCGGGTGCACCGGCACCAGCTCCGCGCCGACCCGCTCGGCCCAGGCGAGCAGCTGCCGGGTGATGCCGGTGTTGGGCCGGCCCTCGGTGTCGGAGGCGCCGACGACGGCGACGGACCGGGGCCGGAAGAACCGGTCGAGGTCGGGGACCTCGGCGTACAGCGCCCGGCCGCTGACGTCCCGGTCGCCGGGCGCGGCGGCGTGCCCGTGGACGGCGGTGCGGGGCGATTCCCCGCAGGCTTCCACGCGGGCGCGCAGACCGGTGGTGAAGGTGCCGTGAGTCGATCCAAGCATCGTTGCGCTCCGCCCTTCCGTTCAGGACGCGTCCCGGACAAGTGACCTGACGCCTAGTCAGATTACAGAACTGACGCTCAGTCAGGAATGGGGCGGTGCGGAGGAAGCGCGAAGACCCCGCCGGGGCGGGGCCTTCGGGCACGCGTGGACGGACGGTCAGGGCTTCGGCTTCTTCGGCCCCCGGGGGCCCTTCTTCCGCTCCGGGCGCTGGGTCCGGGCGATCCGCCGGGCGATCCGCTCCGCGTCCCGGGACAGTTCTCTCAGCATTCCGCTGATGGGGTTGGTGAACCCGGTGAAATAGAGCCCGGGCGCCTGGCGCGGGCTGCGCGGGCCGCGGGTCGTGGGCCGGCCGCGGGGGTCGAGGACGTCGAGGTGGCCGACGAGGGGTTCGAGGGCGCGGCGGTAGCCGGTGGCGGCGACGATCGCGTCCGGGGTGATCCGGCTGCCGTCGGCGAGGACCACCTCGCGGCCCTCCAGCGCCTCGACGGCCGCGACCACCTCGACCTTCCCGGCCCGGATCGCCGCGACCAGCCCGACGTCCTGGACGGCGATGGCGCCCTCCCGGACGCGGCTGGCGAGCCCGGCGGTCGGGCGCGGCAGCCCGTGCGCGGTGAGGTCCGGCGAGGCGAAGCGCGCGAGGCCCCGGCCGAGCAGGTCCACGAGCGGGACCGGCAGCCGGCGGACGAGGATGCCGCTGCGCTGCGCGGGCCAGCCGGCGGTGGTGCGGCGCAGGATGTGCGGCGCGGTCCTGACGGCGATCCGGACCCGGCCCGCGCCGCCCTCGGCGAGGTCGGCGGCGATCTCGGCGCCGGTGTTGCCGATGCCGACGACGAGCACGTCCTTGCCCGCGTAGGCCTCGGGGTTGCGGTACTCGCGGGCGTGGGTGAGGTCGCCCTCGTAGCTGTCGAGCCCCGGCCAGGCCGGCACGCTCGGCGTGTGGTTGAAGCCGGTGGCGACGACGACCGCCCGGCCGGTCAGCCGCCGTCCGCCGGTCGCGTGCAGCACCCAGGTGCCGGTCCCGTCCTCCGCCCGCTCGATCTTGTGCACCTCGACGCCGGTGACGACGTCCAGCTCGTGCTTCTCGGTGTACGCCTCCAGGTAGCGGACCAGGTCGGCGCGGGCGACCCAGCGGCCGTACGAGCGGGGGATCCGCAGCCCGGGGAGGGCGGAGAGGCGTCGCGTGGTGTGCAGCCGCAGCCGGTCGTAGTGGCCGCGCCAGGAGGTGCCGACCTCCCCGGACTTCTCCAGGACGACGGCGCGGACGCCGCGGGCGCGCAGGGTGGCGGCGACCGCGAGCCCGCCGGGGCCGGCGCCGATGACGTACACCGGCTCTTGGGGGGTGGTGACCATGAATGCTGAGCGTAATGACGTGTACACGCAGTGGGTCTCGGTCCCGGAGGGATTTCGGTTGCGAAACGGTCACGCGCGCCGACCCCTTGCGGAGGCCGGGGGCGCTGCGCTGAACTGACGTACCGTCAGATATGTAGGTTCGAGGAGGCCCGCGCATGCAGACCGTCTGGCTCACCGGCGCCGAATGGCTCGCCGTCCTCCGCATCGGCCTCGGCCTGTGGTGGCTGGAGAGCTGGCGCCACAAGGACCGCGAGGGCTGGTTCGAGCGCGGCACGGGCATCGCCTGGGCGGCGGACGTGGCCTCCAAGCACCGGTGGGCGCCCGTGCGGACCGGCTTCGAGAAGGTCGTCGCCCCCCGCCCCAAGCTGATGGCGTACGTCGTCGTCTACGCCGAACTCGCCCTCGGCCTCGGCCTGGTCAGCGGCTTCCTCACCCCGGTCGCCCTGATCGGCGGCCTTCTCCTCAACCTGCTCTACCTCGTCCTGATGATCCACGACTGGGCCGAGCAGGGGCAGAACGCGATGATGGCGCTGATCTCCCTCGTGGCCCTCTTCGCCCTGTCCTGGCAGACCTGGTCCCTCGACTCCGCGATCGGACTCTTCCGATGACGGCCACCCCGGACATCGACGCCTTCACCCGCGCCTACTGGGACGCCGCCGCCGAGGGCCGCCTCCTGATCCGCCGCTGCCGCGCCTGCGCCCGCCCCCACCACTACCCGCGCGAGTTCTGCCCCCACTGCTGGAGCGAGGACGTGGTCTGGGAGCCGGCGACCGGCCGCGCGACCCTCTACACCTGGTCCGTCGTCCACCGCAACGACCTCCCGCCCTTCGACGCCCGGGTCCCCTACGTGGCGGCCGTCGTCGACCTGGCCGAGGGCCCGCGCATGATGACGGAGGTCGTGGACGTGCCGGAGGACGCCCTGCGCGTCGACATGGAGCTGGAGGTCGCCTTCCGGGCGGGCGTGGACGGCGTCGCCGTACCGGTCTTCACGGCACCTCCCTCCTGAGTACGCAAGAGCACGCGTACTCATCCCGCCTCCGTTCCCGGACAGCGTTGAGGAGCAGAGGAGTTCGTAGGATGGGGCTCCGTCGAAGGCGACGTTCCGGCGGCACGTCGGCGCCGACGGCGGGGGACGGGGGGGCGCGCATGGCGTGGGACGAGTGGGAGCAGCTCAAGGCCGGCTCGGCGCAGAGCGGTTCCGACCGGATGCGGCTGAACCAGGCGGCCTCCGTGGACGGCGGAGGGTCCGGCACCTCCGCCGGGGACCTGAGGTCGGACAAGAAGGCCTGGGCGCGGGCGGGCCAGGGTGTGAAGGGCCTGAAGGAGGGCGTCGGCCAGGGAGCGACGGCGCTGTCCGACGGCCAGGCCGGTCTGGGGGACGGTGCGAACGTCCTGAGCGCGGCGGCCCAGAAGGAGCTGTACGACTCCTGGAAGAAGTACCTGGGCGACGTGAACGGGCGGTGCGAGGCGCTCGGCGGGCTCCTGGAGGGCGCCGGCCACGACCTCGCCAGGTCCGACGAGGCGGTCCTGGGGGATCTGAACCGTCTCAAGGCGCGGTACGAGGACACCGAGGCCGTCGGCGGCCAGGCGAAGGGGAACTGACCGGACATGGACCTCGCGACGCTGAAGGCCTTCAAGCCGGCGGAGTACGAGCAGGCGGCGGACGGCTACCGGGCGGCCGGTGACATGGCGAGCACCGCCAAGGACACCCTCGACAACCAGATCGCCGCGGGCATGCGCAAGGACCGACTGGAGGGCGCGGCGGCGAACGCCGCCCTGGCGGAGCTCAAGGAGCTGTCGAAGAACTTCCACTACGCGCAGACCGAGTGCGGTCTGGTCAGTACCGCGCTGAACGGTTTCGCCTTCGACATGGCGGTGGCCAAGCGGAAGCTGGACACGGCCCTGGCGGACGCCTCCGCCAACGGCTGCACGGTGGAGGCGAACGGCTCTGTGTCGTACCCGGCGGGCCGCAAGCCCGGCGAGGAGAAGGACGCTCCCGGAGGCACGGTCGGCGGGAGCGCCGGGGGCACGGAGACGTCCGACGCGATCGAGCGCCAGGCGGTGAACATCCACCCGAACCCGCACTACGGCAAGGCCATGGGGTACGCGAACCGGATCGCCGACGCGCTGAAGGAGGCCGGCGACGCGGACGCGAAGTGGGCGCCCAGGCTCCGGGCGCTGAAGGCCGACGACGACCTGAAGGTCTCCCACCGCGACTGGACCGACGCCCACGCGGACACCGGCGGCGTCCGCGAGGCGGGCAAGGGCTACCTCGACTCCCTGCCGGACGCCCCGAAGAGCGGGGACCCGAAGGAGAACGCGGCCTGGTGGAAGGGGCTGACGCCCGAGGAGCAGTCCGCCTACATGTCGCTGAACGCGGCGCAGGTCGGCGCCCTCGACGGGCTGCCCTCCGCCACCCGCGACGAGGCCAACCGCGTCGTCCTCGCGGAGAAGCGGGCGGATCTCGAACTCCGCCTCGCCGCGATCCCCCCGGAGCCGCAGAAGGTCCTCTACGGGAACAGCTACCCGTACCGCAACCCGGCGTGGACGGTGTGGGACGAGAAGTACGGCGGCGAGCTCAAGACCGTGACCGACAACCTCAAGGGCGTGAACGCCATCCAGGCCCGCTTCGACGCGACCGGCCGGAACGGCCTGCCGGAGGCGTACCTGCTGGGCTACGACACCAAGGGCGGCGGGCGGGCCGTCGTCGCCAACGGCAACCCCGACATCGCCGACCACACCGCCGTCTTCGTCCCCGGCACGTACACGAACATCACGGAGACCGAGAAGTACATCCACCACATGAGCGAGATGTGGAAGGAGACCAGCGCCAAGGTCCCCGGCCAGAACGTCTCGACCATCACCTGGATCGGCTACGACGCCCCGCAGAGCATCGTCCCGGAGGCGATGAAGGAGCACTACGCCCACACCGCGGCCCCCGACCTGAATCGCTTCATGTCGGGCCTGGAGCATGTCCAGGGCGGCGACGACAAGAGCCACACCACGCTCATCGGCCACAGCTACGGGTCCACGGTCCTGGGCGCGGCCTCCAACGGCGGCGACCTCCGCACCGACGACATCATCGCGGTCGGCAGCCCCGGCATGCTCGTCGAGTACGCCAAGGAGCTCGACGTCGAGGAGGGCCACGTCTGGTCCCAGGCGGGCGGCTTCACCGACGACCAGGTGCCACTGGGCGGCAAGTTCGCCGGTCTCGGCCGCAACTCCGACTGGTGGCAGGAGCTGCTGCCGTTCGGCGCCGTCTGGGGGCAGAACGTGCCGTCCGACGAGAGCTTCGGGGCCAATATCATGGCCCACGATTCCGGTAGCCACACCGACTACTGGAGGGACGGCTCCCTGAGCATCCAGAACCAGGCGTCGGTGGTCGCCGGGCAGTACGACAAGGTGCAACGTGACTGACATACGGAACGCGATCGGCCGACGTGCCGTCTCCGGCCCGAGGGCGCTGGCCCTCGCGGCCGCCATCGCGTCGCTGGCGGCGCTGACTGTGGGGTGTTCGGACGTGAAGGAACTCGACTACACGCCGGTCCGGATGGACCCGGACCCGGCCCGTGCGAAGGCGCAGGAGGTTTCCAGCCGCCTCCTGGAGCTGACGGGGATCAAGGGCAAGGTCACCGAGCCGGGCCCGAGCGTCTCGCGCTGCTCCGAGTACGGCGAGGACCTGTTCTCCACCTCGCACCCCTGGTCCGTGTACGCCCTGACCGACGCGCAGGTCGACAGCGGCATGCGGAGCCTGCGCGAGAAGCTCGGCGAGCACGGCTGGAAGATCACCAAGGACGGCAAGGCGAACTCCCAGGCCCAGGACCCGGAGATCTACGCCGAGAACAAGACCGAGCAGTTCGCCGTGCACGTCGTCGCCATGAAGGACGGAGGCAACCAGACCATGCTCAACTTCAAGGTCGTCTCCGCCTGCTACCGCGCGGCCTCCGCCGCCGACCTGGACGGCGAGTACTGACGCGGACGTGCCGCTGGAGGTCGCCTTCCGCGCCGGGGAGGGCGGGGTCCCGGTCTTCGGCGCCGTGCGCCCCTCGCCGACGGGTCGGTGAGGGGCTCACGCTCCGGCGGTACGGGCCGCGGGCCCGGTGCCGCTAGTACAGGTCGCGGTACGTCTGGAAGCCGTTGCCGATCTTCGCCCGCGCGCCGATGCCGGCGCTGGTGCCGGTGCCCAGGTAGCGGTAGAGGTCGCCCGAGGCGGTCACCGCGAGCAGGTCGGCCCGGCCGTCGCCGCTGAGGTCGCCCGGCGCCACCAGCTTGCTGTACGCGCCCCAGCCGCCGCCGAGGCGCAGCCGGCCCGCGAACGGCGCCGTCGCGGAGCCCGTACCCCGGTACAGGTAGAGGCTGCCGGAGCGGTCGCGCGCCACGATGTCCGCGCGGCCGTCGCCGGTGTGGTCGCCCGCGCCGACGATCTGGTCGTACGCGTTCCAGCCCGCACCGACCCGGACGCGGGAGGAGAAGCCGGTGCCGGCGCCGTTGCCCCGGTACAGGTACAGCACGCCGGACCTGTCACGGGCGAGGAGGTCCGACTTTCCGTCGCCGGACAGGTCGCCGGGGCCGACGAGCCGGTCGTAGACCTGCCAGCCGCCGCCGAAGTCCTTCTTGGTCGAGGTGCTGACGAGGTGGCCCTGGTGGACGAACAGGAGGTCGGGGATCGTGTTGCCGTCGAGCGCGTGGGCGAGCGTCATCAGGCCGGCGGCCGCCCAGCCGCCGGTGTCGCTGACCTGCTCGCGGGGGGCGAGCCTGCCGTTGTTCAGGCCGCGGTGCCAGAACAGGGTCCCGGCCTTGTCCCGGCCCATGAACAGGGTCTTGCCGAGGGACGGGACGTTGCCCGCCCCGCCGAACTGGTCGACCTTGTTCCAGGAGGTGCCGGCCTGCGCCCGCGCGGTGAACGTGCCGTTCCCGCGGCCGTAGTAGGCCCACAGGGTGCCGTTCAGGTCGCGCGCGAACAGGTCGGCGCGGCCGTCGAGGTTGCGGTCGTCGACGGCGACGATCTGGTTGTAGACCTGCCAGCCGGTGGCGAGGGCCTTGCGCGGCTTGAACGGCGCCCGCTTGTCGCCCGTGCTGCCGTAGAAGTACACCTGGCCGGCCGGGGTGCGGGCGAGCACGTCGCCCCTGCCGTCGCCGTCGTTGTCACCGAGGCCCACGAGCTGGTCGTACGCGCCCCAGCCGGGGCCCACCTTCACGCGGGCGGCGAAGGGCGCCGAGAGGGTTCCGGTCGCGCGGTAGAAGTACAGGTCGCCGTTGTACTGGCGGGCCATGACGTCGGCCCTGCCGTCGCCGTCGACGTCACCGGGCGAGAACACCTTGTTGTAGATGTTCCAGCCGTAACCGGTCCAGCTGAGCGTGGACCCGCTCTGGGACGCGTGCGAGTACAGGCGCAGGGCGCCGTTCGCGGAGACCGAGAGCAGCTCGGGCCCGACCCCGGCGTCCTGGTGCCCGAGCGGGACGAGGTCGAGGTCGGTGGTCGTGCCGGCGGTGGCGAACTCGAGGTGCGTCCCGCCCTCGGACGGAGCGAGGTAGGTGAAGCCGTTGCGCGTGCGGTGGATCAGGTCGGTCCTGCCGTCACCGGTCACGTCGAAGCGGGCCTTCGGGGCGCCCGACACGTCGGCGGCGGCGCGGGCCGTGCCGGCGGGCGCCGGTTCGCTGAGCGTCGGCACCGCCGTGGTGTCGGTCAGCGGCCGCCTCAGGTCCGGCACGGGGGCCGATCCGGCGAAGGCGGGGGACGCCGGCAGCATGCCGGCGGACAGGGCGAGCGCGGTGCAGGTGGCGACGCGGATGGCACGCCCGGAGAACGCGAAAGGCAAGGATCCCCCCTGGGGAAACATGGAGACGGGCCGGAAAAGGGCCTGTGGCATCCCCGCGCGACCCTGGAATCGGGTCCGTGCGGAGTGGCGGCACCCCCCCGGATGCGTGGGCGGATTGTACTGGCAAGGATCTTCGAGAGTGCAACTCGTTTTCGAGCCCTGCCGGATCCCCCGTGGACTAGAGGGCGCCGATGTTGCGCCAGAACTGGCTCGCGTAAGCGACGTCGCAGGTGAAGGTGTGCACCGCGCCCGGGTTGTAGGACAGGCATTGCCCGCTTCCCACGTTCTTGATCTGCCGGCCGGTCGCCGAAGAGGTCGCGAACTTCCAGGACTGGGAGGCCGCACCGTTGCAGGCGGCGGTCGTGGCGCTGAATCCGCTGCCCTCCAGGCACTTTCCGGTCTTCTTGCTGACCAGCCGGAAACTGCCGTCCGCGGAGGTCCGGTAGGTCCAGGAGAAGCCGGACGTGCTCGTACTGGGGCCGCACTGCAGCGCGTAGACCCCGGCGCCGTACCCCGGGTCGTGGTCTGCCAGGCAGTTGCCGGTGCTCCCGTTCTCCAGCGCGTACGTCCCCCCGGACCCCGATCCGCCCCCGCCCGACGTCGGCTTCGGGGTCGGCTTGGGCGTCGGCTTCGGTGCCGGCGGGGCCGTGGTGGGCCGTGGGGCGGAGGTCGGCGGGCGGGTGGTCGTACCGCCGGAGGACGAGCCGCCGGAGGTGCTGGACGAGCCTCCGGACGAGCCGCCGGAGGTGCTGGAGGAGCCGCCCGAGGAGCCTCCGGAGGAGGACGAGCCGCCGCCGGACGCGGTCCCGCCGCCCCCGGAGACCGCTCCACCCCCGGAGACGGCTCCGCCCCCGTCCACGGGCGGCGGCGGAGCGCCGGGAGCGGGCGGGGAGCCGGGCGGCACGGAGGACGCCGGCGCCGACGGCTTGCCCGAAGGCTTCGCGGACGGTTTCGCGGACGACGGCGGCTTCGAGCCGGGCGGCGTCACCGAGGACGGCTGCCCGCCCGGCGGGTCGATGACCGAGGTCGGGGAGGCGGAGGGCCGGTCCTGCGCGTCCGCGCGCCACTCGTACGGGGCGAGGGTCAGCGTCAGCGTCGTCCCGGTGGTCACCACGACGGGCACGGCCATCATGACGAGCCGGTTGCGCCGCTTGCGCTCCTTGCCGTCCCCCTGCTGCCCGGAGATCACGTACGCGGGGCCGGTCGCCGCCGCCTGCGGGGTCAGCGGGGCCGTGGCCACGTCCTGCGAGGGGTCGGCCGCCTCCAGCTCCGCCAGCGCCTCCTCGGAGGGCGCCCCGGCCGCGAAGGCGGCACGCTCGGCGATCCGCGCCGCCACCGGCTCCGGCCAGGCGACCCCCGCCGCCCGGGCGTCCGCGTGCCCGACGAGCTCGGTCGCGGACGGCCGGTCCTCGGGGTCCTTGGCCAGACACGTCCGTACGAGGTCCGCCAGGTCCGGGTCCGTCTCCGTGAGCCGCCCGAAGTCGGGCTCGCCGTGCACGACCCGGTAGAGCAGGTCGTGCCCGGACCCGTCGCCGAACGGCGGCCGTCCGTTCGCCGCGTACAGCACGAGGCTGCCGAGCGCGAAGACGTCCGCCGCCCCGGTCAGCTGCTTGTCGGCGACGGCCTGTTCGGGCGCCATGTAGGCCGGCGTGCCGATGATCATGCCGGTCTTGGTCAGCCGGCTCTGGTCGGCCGCCCGCGCCACCCCGAAGTCGATGAGCGAGAGCCCGCTCCCGGTCAGCATCACGTTCGACGGCTTGAGGTCCCGGTGCACCATCTCGGCCGCGTGCACCGCCCGCAGCCCCGCCGCCGCCTCCCGCAGCAGCCGCCACAGTGCTTCGGGCGGCAGGGGCCCGTTGTTGAGCCGCAGCGCGTCGTTGAGCGTCACGCCCGGGATGAACTCCGTCGCGAACCACGGCGGCTTCGCGAGCCGGTCGCTCGCCAGCAGCTTCGTACTGGCCCCGGCGGGCAGCCGCGCCAGGTTGTCCAGCTCGTGCCCGAAGTGACTGAGGAAGTCCTTGTCCTCGGCGAGCGTCGGCAGCACCCGCTTGACGGCCGCGTACGTCCCCGGGACCGCGCCCAGGTACACGCGGCCCATCCCGCCGGACCCGAGCACGCCGAGCAGGCGGAAGGCGCCGATACGGCGCGGGTCGTCCGCGTCCAGCGGCATCGCACCGCTTCCGACCAAATTAGAGTGGTTTTCCAATTCCCCCTGCATGGGCCACAGGGTAGCCCAGGGCGATCGGCATCTGAATCGGCGTCAAGCCGTTGTTACGCGGCTGTGGTTGAAGTGGCCGGAAGGGTGCGGTGACGTACGTCCGGAGTTCTTCCCTCCGCCACCGGCGGCCCCGACCCTGGACCCATGCGACCCGCCCCCGGCGACATCGTCTACGCCTACCGCAAGCCGAAGCCGCCCTCCCGCCGCCGCTTCAGCCTCCGCCTCGGCCTCCAGCACCCCGTGCTGCGCCTCGACCCGATGTCCGTCACGGACGAGCACGGCGACGACTGGATCGAGGTCCTCCCCGTCCCGCACGGAGCCCTCGACACCCGCCTCGACCCGGACGCGGTCCTCCTGATCCCGGTCGTGGACGTGGTCGGCCACAAGGAGACGCTGCCGGCGGAACTGCTGGACGTCGTCCTGGACGTCATGGAAGACGGAGAGCCCCCCTGGCCGACGCTCAGGGAGGCTCTGCGGAGGGGCCAGAACGGCTCTACGCCCGCGAGGTGACCGCCACGAAGGCCGCCCAGGCCGCCGGGGCGACGGCGAGCTGGGGGCCGTGGGGGACCTTGGAGTCACGGACGTGGACGGTGGTGGGGTGAGCGGCGACCTCTACGCAGCAGGCGTCCTCGTTCAGGCTGTAGCTGGACTTCCGCCAGTGGTAGGCGACCTCGATGCAGTTGCCGCCCTCGCCGCTGCTGTAGCTGCTCTTGAACCAGGCCAGATCGGTGGTGCTCATAGCTCTCCCAGCATCTTCTCGATCAACTCCAGGGACTCGCGGGGCGTGAGTGCCTGCGCCCGGATGATCCCATAGCGATCGGAGTACACGTGCACCTCTTCGGGCGCTGTGATGAGGCGGGGGTGCCCGTAGATCTCGGTGTACGCGACTTCGCGGCGCCCAGGTGGCGTCAGGAGGGTGAAAGCCCCGTCGAGCGAGGGATGTTCCTCCCACCCGAGTGGCATGACTTGGAGGTGGACCGTGCGTCGGTTCGCGATCCGCGCGATGTGGCGCAGTTGCTCGCGATGGACGTCCGCACCGCCCGTGGGGCGGCGCAGGATCGCCTCCTCCAGCACGAAGCTGATCGTCGTAGGCGGCCACTTGTCGAAGATCGACTGACGGGCCAGCCGGTCGGCCACCCACTTCTCGATCGTCTCCTCGTCCCAGACCGGCCGCCGGTGGCGCATGACCGCTCGTGCGTACGCCTCCGTCTGCAAGAGGCCCGGAACGGCCTGGACCTCGTAGTAGTGCAGCGCCACCGCACTCGCCTCCGCAGCCGCGAAACTGCGAAACCAGTCCGGGTGCCGCACCCGCGCCCGCGCGATCGCCCTCTCCGTGTCCTCCACCGCCGCCGCCAGCACACCCCCCGCCCTCAGCACGTCCTCCGCCCGCAGCAGGAACTCCGGCTGTGGCGTCCGTACCCCCCGCTCCATCGCGGAGACGAGGTCCTCGCTGCAGTGCGTGTCCGCCGCGAGTTGCGCCTGACTGAGGCCCGCGTTCTGGCGCAGCACCTTCAGGATCTTCCCCAGCGCCTTGAACAAGTGCGCCGTACCGTCCACTTCGGAGGGCCGCTCCGGCCGTTCCTCGTGCTTCCCCGACATCCGTACCGCCCTCTTGGCGTACCCGTACAGTTACCCAGCGTCGTGGCGTCGCTGCTGGTCAGCGTAGGGCGGCGGGGCCACTCTCGACGTCATGAAGCCGGAAATCTCCCCTCGAAGAAGTGAGTACGCGCCGGAGTTCACGCTCCGTCTGAGTCCCACGCCCCGGGGCGCGCGTCTCGCCCGACTGCTCGCGGCGCACCAGCTGCGCGACTGGGGCGTCACGGGCGCGGCGGCGGAGGCGGCGGAGCTGGTGGTGGCGGAGCTGGCGAACAACGCGGTCCGGCACGGCCGGGTGCCCGGCCGCGACTTCGAGCTCCGCATGGGGTGCGCCGGCGACCACGTCACGGTCGAACTCTCCGACGCGCGGGCCGAACGCCGTCCCTTACCGACCCCGGAACCCGACGAGGGCGGCTACGGACTCCTCCTCGTAGCCGCCCTCGCCACCACCTGGGGCGTCAAGGACCGTCAGGTCGGCAAGACGGTCTGGGCGACCGTCCCGCTGGCCGGCGGGTATCCGCGTCAGTAGATGTCGTGCCAGTCCAGCCAGCGCTGCAACTGTTCCGCAGGCTGGAGCGGGGTCCGCCACTGGCCCGTGCCGCGGTAGACGTACAGGTACTCGTAGTTCGCGCCCCGCGCGGCCAGGTCGTTCCGGCCGTCGCCGTCGAGGTCACCGACGCCGATGACCTCGTCGTACGTGCTCCAGCCGCCGCCGATCCGGGTTCGGGGCGCGAAGGTGCCGTCGCCCTTGCCGAGGTACAGCCACAGGACGCCGGCCCGGTCGCGGGCGACGAGGTCTCCGGCGGTGGCCCCGGCGAGGTCGCCGGTGGCGGAGACGAGGTTGTAGTCGCCCCAGCCGCCGCCGACGCGCTTGCGGGCGGCGAAGGGGGCCGTGGCGTCGCCGGTGCCGGGGTAGAGCCAGAGGACGCCGGCCTTGTCGGCGGCGAGGAGGTCGTTCCGGCCGTCGCCGGTCACGTCCGAGCCGCCGGTGAGCTTGGTGTAGGTGTTCCAGCCGCCGCCGACCCGGGAGCGGGTGGCGAAGGTGCCGTCACCCTTGCCCGCGTACCACCAGAGCACGCCGGCGCGGTCCCGGGCGACGAGGTCCGGGGCGGCGGTGCCGCCTGTGTTCCCGGTGGCGGTGATCCGGTCGTACGTGTTCCACCCGCCGCCGATCCGCGTCTCCGTCTCGGACTCGTTGTACCTGAGCTGCCGCAGCTGCCCGAGGTCGTACGAGGAGAGGACGCCGCCGGAGGAACGGTGGAGGATGTCGGGCGAGCCGTTGCCGTCGTAGTCGTGCGGCCGGGGCGCGCGGGTCAGACGGAGGGAGCCGGTGCGCTCGACGGCCGGGCCGATGCCGTTGGCGGGTTCGGCCCGCATGGTCCACGTGTACGCACCCGCGTGCGCGGGGTACCTGGTGGCGAGGAGGCCCTTCCAGTCGGCGCGCCACTCGGTGCCGTCCGCGGTCGTCGCCATGCCCTTGACGAGGGCGGACCGGCCGGTGGCGGTGTGGGTGAGCTTCAGGCTGACGCGCGCGTTGGACCGGCTGAGCTTCCAGACGGCGGACAGCTTCCCGGCCGCCCGGTCGAAGTCGACCGTGCCGGTCGCGGGCGGGGAATCCGCCAGGACGGTGAGGACGGTCGGCACGCCGGTGGTGGCCACCTGCGACACGGTGGGCAGGGCTCCGTCGGCGCCGGGAGTGACCCGGTACAGGCCCTCGCCCCCGTCGACCGTCCCGCCGGAGACGAGCAGCGACCCGTCGGCGGACGGGGCGAAGAACGCGGTGTGCGCGAGGGGCAGGACCGTCGTCTCCGCGGGGTTCGAGAGCGGGACGGAGACCGGGCGGTCGAAGGCGCCCACGGTCCAGCGCGTGGCGGCGCCGAGCCGGACGTACACGAGCCGGTCGCCCGTGATGCGCAGGGCTGTCCGGGCCGCGTCGTCGGAGCCGGGGAGTTCGGTGCGGGTGACCTCGGACGTGCCCCGGGCGGCCACGGCCGTACGGGCCCGGCGGTCGTCGCCCTGTTCCACCCAGGCCACGTGGGTCCGCGACAGGGTCATGGCAAGGCCGTCGGACCGGCCCTGCGGCGTGTAGGTCTCCACCACGGACGCCGAGGCGACGTCCACGACGGCCAGCGTGTGCACCGTCACGCCGTCCTTCGTCACGGAGTACCGGACGAGGAAGTCCTCCGGGTCGTTGACGCTCGTGCCGACGACCTGGGCGCCTGCGGGAATGCCGGTCACGGTGCGGTCCACCGTCCCGCCCTGGGCGTCCTTGCTCAGCACCCGTACGTCCCCGAAGCCCACGACGACGAGAGAGGCGCCCTGGTGGTGCATCCCCCGGTACGTCCCGGTGGCCGGGAGGCCGTCGTAGGCGGCGACCTCCGCTCCCGAGGCCATGTCGATCACGGTGCGGGTGGTGTCGCCGATGCGGACGACGAGGTCCGTGCCGGTGCTCGCCGCGTAGCTGCCTCCCGGCATCGGGGTCCGGGTCCCGTCGTGCCCCACCCACGTGTAGGCGTACCCGGAGCCCTCCGGGTGACGCGTCAGGAAGCCGGTCGGGCCCCCGGGGAACGCGAGGGTGCCGGGCGGCAGGGAGAAGACCTCTCGCTGGTCGGAGGTCGCGTCCGCGCGTGCCGGAGCGGCCGCGAACGCCGGGGGCGTCAGGCCGCCGGCCGTCACCGCGAGGCTGCCGGCGAGGGCCGCGCCGAGGAGGCGCGGGAGGTTGCGTCTGCGGTGCGTCATGAGTGGTTCGCTCCAGGGGAAGTGTGGAGGCCGGGGTCAGAAGACGAGGTCGGCTCGGGACGCGTTCCAGTCCACCGGGGTCGTCACGGCTCGTTCGAGGGGCGCGTGCCAGTCGCCGGTGCCCTTGTAGCGCTGGAAGACCGTCCGGCCGTCGCGGTCGAGGGTGACTGCGAGGAAGTCGGGATGGCCGTCGCGGCCGAAGTCGCCGATGGGAATCAGGTGGTGTGCCGCGCCCCAGCCGCCGCCGACCCGCGTGCGGGGCGCGAAGGTGCCGTCGCCCTTGCCGAGGTAGAGCCACAGGACGCCGGCCCGGTCGCGGGCGAGGAGGTCGCCGGCCTGGGCACCGCCCAGGTTTCCGGGCGCGGAGAGGTTGTCGTACGTGCCCCAGCCGCCGCCGATCCGCTTGCGCGGCGCGAAGGGCTTGGCGCCGTCGCCGGTGGCCCTGTACAGCCACAGCACGCCGGAGCGGTCGGTGGCGACGAGGTCGGGACGGCCGTCACCGGTCAGGTCGGAGCCCGCCGCCAGCTTGTCGTACGTATTCCAGCCGCCGCCGATCGCCGTGCGCTTGGCGAGCGTGGAGCCCTTGTTCGCGTAGAACCAGAGGACTCCGGTCCGGTCGCGGGCGACGAGGTCGGAGGCGGGGCCGGCGTCCAGGTTGCCGGTGGCGAGGATCCGGTCGTAGACGTGCCAGCCGCCGCCCCGGTTCGTCCCGGTCCACGGCAGCCAGGAGTGAGGCTCGAAGAGGATCTGGCGGGTGTCGTACGACACGAGCCGTCCGTCCCTGTTCCGCACCAGGAGGTCGGGGAAGGCGCTGCCCGAGTAGTCGTGCTGGACGGGCCTGTTGGTGACCCGGAAGGTGCCGGACCGCTTCAGCGCTCCGCCGACGCCGTTGTCCGGCGTGGCGGTCACCGTCCAGGTGTAGCCGCCGGTGGGGGCGGAGACCTGGTTGTCGAAGAGACCGTTCCAGTCGAACCGGGCGCGGCCGTACATGGGCGAGGCGAACCGGTCGTCGTCCAGGGGAAGGCCCTGGGTCCATGTGGCGCCCGACGCGGAGTGGGTGATCCGGAGGTCGACCCAGGCCCTGCTGCGCCCGAACCGCCAGTCGAAGGAGGCCGACGAGCCGGGTGCGCTGAAGTCGGCGGTGGTCGGGACCGACTGCGTCACCCCACCGAGCGTGGTCCGCAGGCCGGTGGTCGCGACCGGGGTGGCGACGGGCCTGCCGTCGGCGCCGGGGACGATCCGGTACACGCCCTCGCCGTGCGCCGCCGTGCCGCCCTGGACGAGGAGTTCGGCCCCGCCGCCGTAGGACATCGCCGTGCTGTCGAGCAGGGTGAAGGGCGTTCCGCCGGTCACGGGGACCGCCCGCAGCGGGTGGAGCGGGTTCGGGCTGTCGGCGGTGGAGCCGCCGTGCACGCCGTACAGGACCCAGCCGCCCACCAGGGAGACCGTGAGGCCCTGGTCCTGCGCGGCCACCGTGTGCCGGACGGTGGCGGTCGAGCCCCGGCGGGCGGTCACCACGACCGACCGCCCGTCGGCGAGCCGCTCCACCCAGGCCACGTGTGTGGCGGAGGCCGAGATCCCGGAAGTGGTGGCCGGGACGGACCGGTCGTCGACGACCTTCCCCTCCGCGACGTCCACGACGGCGAGCCGCTTCCCGCCGACGCCGTTCACCGTGCCGGTGTAGCTGACGACGAGGAGGCCGGGCACGGTGGGCCAGGTGAAGTCGATCCGCGTGTCCGCCGGGAAGCCGGTGACCGCCCGGCCCACCGCCTCGCCCTCCGGCGCCTTGGACACGACGTGCAGGGTGTGGCGCCGGAGGGAGTCCTCCGTCCGCATCACCAGCGTGCGGCCCACCACACGCGCGAACGTCGCCGAGGGCCCGAGGAACGCGGTGTCGACGGCGACGGGGGCGCCGCCCGCCGCCATGTCGTGCAGGTGGTACGTCGCGCCCTCCTGACGCGCGACGACGTCACCGCCCACCGCGCCCACGTAGGGCATCGCGGAGGCGGGCAGCGTGGTCGAGACGCCGTCCGCGTACCGGGTCCACCGGTAGCCGAGCCCCTCGGACGCGTACCCGACCCGGCTGAGGAACCCGGACGGCCCCCAGCCCCGCAGTGCCGACGTCGGGTCGATGACGGCGGGATCCGAATCCGTCTTCGCGGTGACGGTGGCGGTGGGCGGCGACGCCACGGCCGCCGGGGCTGCCGTCAGGCCGCCGGCCGTCACCGCGAGGGCGACGGCGACGGCGGTCGCGAGGCGGCGGCCGACCAGGCTGAGGTGGTCCAACGGGGATTCCTTCCGATCGGGCTGTGGGCGTCCCTGCGCCACGCCCACAGGACTCGCGACAACCCCACAAGGTTGTAGGGGAGTTCGGCGGCGATTCTTCAGTCCGTCAAGTCGCCTTCCGGTCGAATCGCCGTAAACCCGCCCGGCCGGGGCGCACGCTCAGGACACGCTCGTGAACGTGTTGCCCCCGCCCGCGTACAGCGTCGTGTTCTGCCGGGTGAACGGGCTGCTCGTGACACCCGTCGAGCGGTACACGTACGTGCCGCCCGCCCCGTACGCGAGAAGGTCGGGGCGTCCGTCGCCGTTCACGTCGCCGGCGCCGACGAGCCGGCTGAACGCGTTCCAGACGCCGCCGACCTTCACGCGGGAGAGGGACTTGCCCTTGCCGTCGCCCTGGTAGAGCCAGAGGACACCGGCCGTGTCCCGGGCGACGAGGTCCCCGGCGGCCGTGCCGGCGATGTTCCCGACGGCGGCGAGCTCGTTGTAGACGCCCCAGCCGCCGCCGATCCGCACCCGGGCCCCGAAGGGCTTGGCGAGATCGCCGGTGTCCGCCCGGAGGGTCTACGCGGTCCCCCGCTCCACCACCCCCCGCACGTACCCCGCCTGCCCCGCGTGCTGGAGGTCCTCCGCGATCACCGAGACCAGCCGGACGCCCAGCGTCACCGGCGGGTCCCAGGCCGGGTCGACGACCCGGTCCAGGTCCGCGTTCGTCACCGGCGCCAGCAGCGCGGCCGTCCGCTCGTGCACGGCGTCGTGGTAGCCGAGCAAGAGCTCGGCGGGCGCGCGTACGGCCCCGACCTGGGCGGACGTGTGGCCGTAGCCGGTCGCGGCGGGCGGGAACGGCAGCCCGAAGAGGTCCCGCCAGCCGTCGGAGCGCCACAGCTGCTCCGTACCGAAGGCCCCCGCCAGGTGGTCGTCCTGGACGCGGGTGAGGTGCCAGACGAGCCAGGCGACCGAGTTGGCGTCCGGATCGATCCGGGCGGCCAGCTCCTCCTCGCCGAGACCCGTCACGGCCTCGTGGACGGCGTCCCGGATCCGGCCGAAGCAGTCGAGCAGCAGACCGGCACTGTTCATCACGCCCCCTCGGGGTCGCGCGCCTCCCGCCACCGGGTCAGCTCCGCCTCGACGTCGAAGGGCGTCAGGTTCAGCGGCGGACCGGCCGGCGGGCGGCGCAGGGCTTCCGCGATCTTGGTGTTGATCTCGCCGAGGATCCGCCGGACCTGGCCCTCCGAGACGGCCTCCAGGACCGCCGCGGCCGCGTCCTCGGCCTCCTTGCGCAGCTGGAGCGCGGGCGGCAGCGACGACATGCCCTCGCGGTGCATCTTCTGCTTGATCCACCACAGCTCGTCGTAGGGCGCGGCGTCGTTCGGCAGCGGCTTGCCGAAGCCCGCGAGCTTCCGGAAGTCGCCGCGCTCGGACGCCTCCCGGATCTGCTTGTCGACGAAGGACTCGAAGCTGACACCCGGCGGTTTCCGTTCGGTCATGTGTCCAGCGTACGGAGCGGAGCCGGTGCGCGGGGAGGGAGGCGGTCTACTGCCCCGCCCGGACTTCCGGCACCCTGTGGTCCGTCACTGCTCGGTCAACGCGCGTAAACCCCTGTCTCCTCACGCAACGGAGGACCCATGCGTCACCCGCGTACGACTCGCCCCGCCGCCAGGATCCCCGCCCTCGGCGCCCTCCTCGCGCTCCTCGCGGGGCTGCTCACCGTCCTCGGCACCGCGGGCACCGCCCATGCCGCGCCGCTCTTCAAGGCCCCGTTCCCCTGCGGCCAGAAGTGGACCTACAGCCACCACTCCGCCGAGGTCCGCCAGGCGCTCGACTTCGTCCGCTCCGACGGCGGCGCCACGGCCGGCGCCCCGGTCCTGGCCTCGGCCGCCGGCACCGCCTACCGCCACGCGCAGCCCTCCGGCGCCGGGAACTACATCGTGGTCGACCACGGCGGCGGCTGGAAGACGTACTACTTCCACCTGACCGCCTACTCGGTGGCCGACGGCGCCGCCGTCTCCCAGGGCCAGCAGATCGGCACCACCGGCTCCACGGGCAACAGCTCCGGCGCCCACATCCACTACGAGCAGCTGTACAACGGCGTCGGCCAGTCCATCGTGATCAACGGCGCCTCGCTCGCGCCCTACCCCGGCTCGTACGGCTCCAAGCACCTGACCAGCGACAACGGCTGCTCGGGCGGGGGCGGGGGGAAGTACTGGGTGGACACCTTCGCCCACGCCACCGGCTATGCCTCCGCCGGCACCGCAGACCCCCAGGGCGTGCTGAACGCCGGCACGAACTACGTCTACTGCAAGGTGTGGGGCCAGGAGATCCGGGACGCCTCCGGCAACTACAACCACTGGTGGCTCCGCACCGACCTCGACACCGTCCACCCCGGGAAGAACGGCTACGGCGCGTACGTCTCCGCCTACTACCTGTCCCGCTGGGGCAACGACGAGGCCCGCGACAACAACGGCACGGTGATCCCGAACTGCTGACCGGTGGCGCCCGCCGCCCGGGAAACGGCGCTTGGGCGGCGTCCCGCGAACGGGCAGGAGCCCCGCTCGTGCCGCACCTGCGGCACGGAGCGGGGCTCCTTGGGTACTGCTCTAGAAGATCGCGATCGCCACTACGGCGTTCAGATCGTGGTGACGTTCTCCGCCTGCGGACCCTTCGGGCCCTGGGTGACGTCGAAGCTCACCGCCTGGTTCTCCTCAAGCGAGCGGAAGCCGTTCGCGTTGATCGCGGAGTAGTGGACGAAGACATCCGGGCCGCCGCCTTCCTGGGCGATGAAGCCAAAGCCCTTTTCAGCGTTGAACCACTTGACGGTTCCGGTAGCCATGAGCCCTCCTATGGGCCAAAGGGTCGCCCTGCTCCAGAACCTGCAAACAAGTCTGAAAACTACAAAAGCCTGCGGGTCACATGCTCCGCAGGCTCTGTACTGCAAGGGAAACCAAACTGCAACTTGCGTCGAGCGTAGCACGCAGCGTGCGCGACGCGATAGAGGGAAAGATCACGTCACCCGCATGTTTGATAGGGCCCTGACGTGCTGACGGCCCGTGCCCGTCGAGACACGGATGTCCCCGGAAGTCCCCCGGCGATGTCCACCGTACGAGACGGGTCTAACCTCGCGATGTGGACCATGCGAACGACGAGCACCAGCGCAGCCGGCCCCGCGTCGGGCACATCCAGTTCCTGAACTGCCTGCCCCTCTACTGGGGCCTCGCCAGGACCGGGACGCTCCTCGATCTGGAGCTGACCAAGGACACCCCGGAGAAGCTGAGCGAGCGGCTCGTCCGGGGCGGTCTCGACATCGGCCCGATCACCCTCGTCGAGTACCTCCGCAACGCCGACCGGCTCGTCGCGCTCCCCGACATCGCCGTCGGCTGCGACGGTCCCGTCATGTCCTGCGTGATCGTCTCCCAGCGGCCCCTGGAGGAGCTGGACGGCGCCCGCGTCGCGCTCGGCTCCACCTCCCGCACCTCGGTCCGCCTCGCCCAGCTGCTGCTCTCCGAGCGGTACGGGGTCGCGCCGGCGTACTACACCTGCCCGCCCGACCTGGGGCTGATGATGCAGGAGGCCGAGGCGGCCGTCCTCATCGGCGACGCCGCCCTGCGCGCCTCGCTGCACGACGCGCCCCGGCTCGGGCTCCAGGTCCACGACCTCGGCCTGATGTGGAAGGAGTGGACGGGACTGCCCTTCGTCTTCGCCGTCTGGGCCGCCCGCAAGGACTATCTGGCCCGCGAGCCGGAGACCGTCCACGACGTCCACCGCGCCTTCCTCGCCTCCCGCGACCTCTCCCTCGACGAGGTCACCAAGGTCGCCGAACAGGCCGCCCGCTGGGAGGCATTCGACGCCGAGCTGCTGGAGCGCTACTTCCGCACGCTCGACTTCCGCTTCGGCCCCGAGCAACTCGCCGGAGTGCGGGAGTTCGCCCGCCGCACCGGACCGACGACCGGATTTCCGGCGGACGTGACGGTCGATCTTCTGCCGAGGGAATAGGCCGCGTCGGCACCCCGCTATCGCCGCCCGGGGGCCATCGCCGCACCGGGGCAATTCGTCCCCGCAATTCCCTTCCGGGGGGCCTGCCGCATCTCCGCATTCCCTTCACCGGATTCGCGCCACGAGGCGTTCATAGGAAATTCATGCCGCCGCGGACCCCGCCCCGGTCCCGCACCCCCGCTGGCGTACGCTGGTGCGGTCTGTCAGCAACCCTCCGAAAGGGACGAAACGGTGACCGAGAAGGCCGACCCGCAGTCCGTTCTCGACCGTGCCGCCGCGGGTGGCCGGATCACCCCCGAGGAGGCGCTCGACCTGTACCGCTCGGCGCCCCTGCACGCCCTCGGCGCCGCCGCCGACGCCGTGCGCCGACGCCGCTACGCCGGTACCGAGCACATCGCGACGTACATCATCGAGCGGAACATCAACTACACCAACGTCTGCGTGACGGCCTGCAAGTTCTGCGCCTTCTACGCGGCCCCCAAGGACACGAAGAAGGGCTGGACCCGCGACCTCGACGACATCCTGCGCCGCTGCGCGGAGACCGTCGAGCTCGGCGGCACCCAGATCATGTTCCAGGGCGGCCACCACCCGGACTACGGCGTCGAGTACTACGAGAAGCACTTCGCCGCCATCAAGAAGGACTTCCCCCAGCTCGTCATCCACTCCCTCGGCGCCTCCGAGGTCGAGCACATGGCGCGCATCTCCGGAGTCTCCGTCGAGGAGGCCATCAGCCGCATCCACGCCGCCGGCCTCGACTCCTTCGCCGGCGCGGGCGCGGAGCTCCTCCCGGAGCGCCCCCGCAAGGCCATCGCGCCGCTCAAGGAGTCCGGCGAGCGCTGGCTGGAGATCATGGAGATCGCCCACAAGCTGGGCGTCGAGTCCACCTCCACCATGCTCATGGGCACCGGCGAGACCAACGCCGAGCGGATCGAGCACCTGCGGATGATCCGCGACACGCAGGACCGGACGGGCGGCTTCCGGGCCTTCATCCCGTACACGTACCAGCCCGAGAACAACCACCTCAAGGGCCGTACGCAGGCCACGCTCTTCGAGTACCTGCGCATGATCGCGATCGCCCGGCTCTTCCTCGACAACATCGCCCACATCCAGGGCTCCTGGCTGACCACCGGCAAGGAGGTCGGCCAGCTCTCCCTGCACTACGGCGCCGACGACCTCGGCTCGATCATGCTGGAGGAGAACGTCGTCTCCTCCGCCGGAGCCAAGCACCGCTCCAACCGCCTGGAGATCATCGACCTGATCCGCAAGGCCGGCCGCGTCCCCGCCCAGCGCTCCACCACCTACGAGCACCTGGCCGTCCACGACGACCCGGCGAACGACCCGGTCGACGACCGCGTCGCCTCGCACATCTCGTCCGTGGCCATCGAGGGCGGCACCGCCCACCCCGAGCTGAAGCTCCTCGACGCGAACTGAGGCCCCGTTGCTGACCCTGCACGTCGCCGAGGCATCGCCGGAGACCGCGGTCCTCGTCGACGGCGCCCGGATCGCCGCCGTCGGCCCGTACGAGGAGCTGGCGGAGGCGAACCAGGAAGCCCGCCTCCGCCGCTGGCCCGGCATCCTCACGCCCGGCCTGCTCAATCCGTACGCCCCCGAACTCCTGGAGCGGACCTACCACCCGGACCCGCGCGAGGCCGACGCGTACGGCACCGCGCCGATCACCGGGGAGCGGGCCGCCGAGCTCTTCCGCGCCGACCCCGCCCGGCTCGGCGCCAGCACGCGGCGCGGGGTCCAGCGGATGCTCGCGCACGGCACCGTCGCGGTCGCCGGCGAACTGCGCGCCCGGGCCGCCGCCGACGCGGTCCGCCGCGCCGGCCTCGCCGTCGGCCGCCGCCCGGACGTCCTCCCCGGCCCGCCGGCGCTCTCCCCGACCCCGCTCATCCTGCTCCCGCGCCTGACCCCCGGCGCCCCGGCCCGCTTCGCCGTCTTCGACGTCCCCGACACGGCGGCGCTGGTCCGCCGGGGCGCGTCGACGTGCGTGGCGACGGTCGTCGAGGGGCGGCTGGTCTACCGGGCGCGCTGAGAACCGGGCGGAGTCACCCGCCCACGACGGGCGGCGCCGCCTCGGTCTCCACCGGCCGCGCGTCCGCGTCCTCCACCAGGGCGAGGAAGCGCGGGTCCCCGGCGATGTCGAGCAGCCGGTGCGGCGTCACCGGCGCCGACACGGCCGCGGGGTCGACCGTGATCCGGACCATGCTCCTCCCGTACCGGAACGACACCGCCGAGCCGATCGTGTCCAGCTCGTTCACCGGCATCGCGATCAGCCGTGCCTCCCTGTCCCCGTCGAAGGTGACGGTCTCGCAGACCCCCTTGTCCTTCGGCAGGTTCTCCGGGCAGGGCGCGAGCGGCTCGTCGGACGGCCGCACCGACACCGTCATGCGGAAGGTCTCGCCGCCCGCCGCGATCCGGTAGACGGCCACCTCGTCCTTGACCGGCCGGATCTCCGTGACCTCCGGGGGCAGCAGCTCGTCGAGGAGCGCCGCGACGCGCTGCTGGTGCTGCGCGTGCCGCTCCCGCTCGGCCGCGGACAGGCCGTCGGGGTTGTCGGGCGGGGTGACGCCCGGCGTCGCCTCCACGACCACCGGCGGATAGCTGGTCCCCGGCGCCGGGGACGACGTCCCGGGCGCCGCGGGCACCGCGCCCGGCATCGCCGGCGCGGGCTCGCCCCCCGGCAGCAGCGTGAGCCCGAGGGCCCCCGCGGTGACAGCGCCGAAGGCGGTCGTCGCGACGGCGAGCCGGGCCCGGGCCCGCCGCCTGCGCCCCTGGCGCACGGCCAGTGGCGCGAGGTCCGGCAGGGGCGGAAGCCCCTCGGCCGTCCGGTCCATGGCGTCGCGGAGCGCAACGGTTTCTTCGATGTCCACGGCGTACCTCAGCTTTCGGGGATCGAGAGCCCGGCACCGGCCAGGCGTACGCGGAGTCGGGCGAGGGAACGCGAGCACTGGCTCTTGACGGTGGCCTCGCTGCACCGGAGCAGCGAGGCCACGGACGCCACGCTCTGGTCGTCCCAGTAGCGCAGCACGACCATCGCCCGCGCCCTCGGCGGCAGCTCGGCCAGCGCGGCGAGCAGCGTGACGCGCAGGTCGGTGTGGTCGGTGGCGGGCTCCGGCAGCGTGCCGCCGCTCCGGGTGAGCGCGAGCAGATCCCGGAGTCCGCGCCGCCGCTCCGCCAGGAAGGTGCGGGTCAGCACCGTCTTCGCGTAGGCGTGCGGATGGTCGGCCGCGCCCGCCCGCCGCCAGTGCTGGTACAGCTTGGCCAGCGTGGTCTGGGTCAGGTCCCGCGCGCCCTCCACGTTCCCGCAGAGCAGGTAGGCCGTCCGGTACAGCCGCTGCTGGGCGGAGCGCGCGAACTCCTCGAAGCCGGCCTCCGACGCCACGTCCATCGCCACACCCCCTCCCGTCGCCGGTCCGGGTCTCACTTCGGTCGACACTGCCATCGCACTCCCGCTCTCCTCGCCTTCGTCCGGTGTGTTCGACCGTCCTTGAGAGCCCCCGGGCCCGAAAGGTTGAAGCGGTACGGGAAGAGATTCGGGCGGCTGCTTGAATGGGTCCCGTGACCCGAGCCAACCTGGACAAACAGCCGCACGAAGTCGCCTCCATGTTCGACGACGTGGCGGCCAACTACGACCTCACCAACGACGTGCTCTCGCTCGGCCAGGACCGCAGGTGGCGCAAGGAGGTCGCCAAGGCGGTCGACGCGCGCCCCGCGCAGAAGATCCTCGACCTCGCCGCCGGCACCGCCACGTCCTCGCAGCCCTTCGCGCGCGCGGGCGCGTACGTCGTCCCGTGCGACTTCTCGCTCGGCATGCTCCGGGTCGGGAAGCAGCGCCACCCGTGGATGCCGTTCACCGCGGGCGACGGCACGAAGCTGCCGTTCAGGGACGACGTCTTCGACGCGGTCACCATCTCCTTCGGCCTGCGCAACATCCAGGACACCGAGCAGGCGCTGCGCGAGCTGTACCGGGTCACGAAGCCCGGCGGCCGGGTCGTCATCTCCGAGTTCTCGCACCCGACGTGGGCGCCGTTCCGCACGGTGTACGAGGAGTACCTGATGCGCGCGCTGCCGCCGGTGGCCCGCGCGGTCTCCTCCAACCCCGACGCGTACGTCTATCTCGCCGAGTCCATCCAGTCCTGGCCGGACCAGCCCTCCCTGGCGGCGCTCCTCCAGAAGGCCGGCTGGTCCAGGGTCGCGTGGCGCAACCTGACCGGCGGCATCGTGGCCCTCCACCGGGGCTTCAAGGCGGAGTAGCGGGCGCGGGCCCCGGGTGAGTACGCCGCTGAGTACCCGCGCCGATGCGGCGCGGGCCGGCGGCCCCGGACGATCGGACCATGAACCTCCGCCGTCCCTCCCGCCCCGTCCGCCGGGCCCTCCTCGCCACGACGACCGCCGGACTCGCCGTCCTCGCCGCCGCGCTGTGGTTCGGCTCCCCCTATCCGGCCGCCGACCCGGAGGCGGCCGCGGCCCGGCTGAAGGACGCGGCCCAGCGGGCGTACGACGAGGCGGGGCTGCCGCCGGGCACCGAGCCGGCCGAGGGCCGGGTGGAGACCGGCAGCTGCTACTACCGGGGCCTGCGCTCCATTGCCCACATCGACGAGTCCCGCTCCGACGTCCACAGCTTCGCGCTGCGCTGGGCGGTGCGCGCCGTGCCCGCGGCGGCGGCCCGGGCCGGCCAGGACCGCACGAGGGCCAGGCTGGCCGCCGCCGGGTGGAAGCTCACCTCCGAGAACATCTCCGACCGCGGCTTCCGCTTCGAGGAACCCGGCACGGGAAGGACGGTGGGCGTCGACTGGTACGCGCCGACGGGCACGTACGAGGTGACCGCCTACGAGCCCTGCGGGCGGGTCCCCGACGGCTTCGACGCGTACGCCTGGCCGTCGGCGGCCTGGGAGCCGGAGCGGTAGCGCCGCCCCTCCGCCCCGCTCCGCACCGCCCGCCCTAGACTTCCCTACGACCCCTCATCGCCGACCTTTCGGGAGATTCGCCGTGACCGAGAAGCCCCTCTCCGAGCACAGCGCTGATGTGATCGTCGTCGGGGCGGGCCCGGCCGGCTCCACCACCGCGTACTACCTGGCCAAGGCCGGGCTCGACGTGCTGCTCCTGGAGAAGACGGCCTTCCCGCGCGAGAAGGTCTGCGGCGACGGTCTGACCCCGCGTGCCACCAAGCAGCTCGTCTCCATGGGCATCGACATCTCCGAAGAGGCCGGCTGGCTGCGGAACAAGGGCCTGCGGATCATCGGCGGCGGCGTCCGGCTCCAGCTCGACTGGCCCGACCTCGCCTCGTACCCGGACTACGGCCTGGTCCGCAAGCGCGACGACTTCGACGAACTGCTGGCCCGGCAGGCGCAGAAGGCCGGTGCCCGGCTGTACGAGCGCTGCAACGTCGGCGCCCCGGTCACCGACGCCCGCACCGGCCGGATCACCGGCGTCCACGCCAAGCTCGGCGAGGAGAAGACGGACGTCACCTTCCACGCCCCGCTGGTCGTCGCCGCCGACGGCAACTCCACCCGCCTCTCCCTCGCCATGGGCCTGCACCGGCGCGAGGACCGGCCGATGGGCGTCGCCGTCCGCACGTACTTCACGACCCCCCGGCACGACGACGACTACCTGGAGTCGTGGCTGGAGCTGTGGGACAAGCGCGGCGCCGAGGACCGCCTCCTGCCCGGCTACGGCTGGATCTTCGGCATGGGCGACGGCACCTCCAACGTCGGCCTCGGCATCCTCAACTCCTCCTCCGCCTTCCGCGAGCTGGACTGGCGCGAGGTGCTGAAGGCGTGGTGCGCCTCGATGCCGGAGGACTGGGGCTTCACCCCCGACAACATGACGACGCCGATCCGCGGCGCGGCCCTCCCGATGGCCTTCAACCGCCAGCCGCACTACACCAAGGGCCTGCTGCTGGTCGGCGACGCGGGCGGCCTGGTCAACCCGTTCAACGGCGAGGGCATCGCCTACGCCATGGAGTCCGGCCAGATCGCCGCCGACGTCATCGTCCAGGCCCACGCCCGCGCCACTCCCGCCCAGCGCGAACTCGCCCTGCTCAGCTACCCCCGGATCCTCAAGGACACCTACGGCGGCTACTACACGCTGGGCCGTGCCTTCGTGAAGCTCATCGGCAACCCGAAGGTCATGAAGATCGCGACCCAGCGCGGCCTGACCCACCCGGTCCTGATGAAGTTCACCCTCAAGATGCTGGCCAACCTCACCGACCCGACGGGCGGCGACGCGATGGACCGCATCATCAACGGCCTCTCGAAGGTCGCCCCGAAGGCCTGACGGTGTGACACGGCCCCTCCCCTCGCCCGGGGAGGGGCCGTCCGCCGTCTCTCTCCGCGGGAGGGAGACGGCGTCTCCGCTCAGCCGCCGTTGACGGCCGCGGCCTTCTTGATCCGCTCGTCCATCTCGGTCTTGAACAGCGCCAGTTGCTCCGCGTGCTCCTCCATGAGCTCCCGCTGGAAGCCGACCTCGGCCTTGTACCAGAGCGCCACGAGGTCCACCTGCTTCTTGCAGGCGACGTCGTGTCTGGCGATGGCGATGGCCTTGGCGCTGCCCATGTCGGCCTCGGATTCGGGGTTCAGCCCGAGGGACCTGGACGACTCCATGGGGTCGGAAATCCGGTACCCCTTCTCCGCCATGCAGCCCGACCACGCCTTGATGGCCGCGGCGACCTTCGGGGAGTTCTGGGCCCGGGTGAACGCCTCGGACTCCATGCCGAAGACGAACAGCAGGTCCACGCCCTTCTCCTTCTCCGCGTAGAGCCGAAGGTGACCTTCCTGGCCGCAGCCGCCGACCAGCACCTTCCGGCCGTTGACCGTCCGCCCGCTGTCGGCCTTCCTCTGCGCCTCCAGAGTGAGCGGGGGCCGTTCGAGACCACCCCCAGGCGTGGACCTCGGAGGCGGCCCGTCCAGCGCCAGCCGCTCGTCAGGTGACAGGGGGCTCTCCTCCGGCCGCTTCTGAGCGGAGGACACACCCGGCCTGGAGTACCCGTACCGGGCCGCCGTCCTCTCGTCCGCGAGGCCGTACCGGTACGACGTCCCGCCGGACGGCGACGGGGGCTGGGCTGCCGTCTTGTAGCCGAACCCGTACCGCTTCATGCAGTCCGCCGTCAGCAGTTCCTGCGCCTTCTCCAGGCTGTGGATCTGCTCCTTCGTCGTCCGGTACGGATCCAGGGGGTACACGAGCCGTTCGACGGAGACCTTCGACGGGTCGGACAGCGGCTCCGTCTCGGGGGAGCCGGACGGCTCACCGGACGAGCAGGCGGTGAGCAGCAGCCCTGCGCCGAGCAGGAGCGCGCCGGCCGGACGGGATGAGCGGAACTGCATGAAGGACTCCAGCGGCGGGGTGGGGCGTCGGGACTCAGTTGGCGTCGTTGTCGTAGATCGAGGAGACCTGGTTGACGAAGTTCCCGGAGAAGTTGCCGCTCACCTTCGCGGGGATCCAGCCCTCGGTGCCCTTCGCCTCCGCGCCCGTGTACACGTACCAGGTGACGTTGTCGAAGTTGAAGTACGACTCGGCGTTGTTGTCCACGACCTGGTCCTTTCCGGGGCCGGGCGTGATGAAGCGGTCGTTGCTCAGGAGGGACTCGTCATAGGCGAAGTCCGTCCACGAGGAGGGATTGGCGCTCTGGAAGAAGAGGGCGAACTCGTCGGAGTCCATGGACCCGTCCTTATTCGCGGCCGACGCGGGCGCGGCGGTGACCAGCGTGCCCGCGGTGAGGGCTCCGAGTGCGGCGACCGTGCCGAGGACGCGACGGAGTGTGGTGTTCTTCATGGGTTCTTGCCTCTCGGTAGGACGGGGAACCGCACGGGAGCGGGGCTGGTCGACAGGGAAGTCCACGTGAGCGCAGAGGGGTTGGTCAACCATTCCGAATGGCGGACAGGCGGCGATCGGGCGTTCCGCGCCGCTCACCTGGGTGTTTGTCCCCGACGGGGGCGTACGGATGTTCGGCTAGTTCGTCAGGTCGCCCAGGGGAAGCGCGTGGCCGTACCGCTCTCCTTCGGACGGAAGCGGGTAACGCGCTCATCCCGCACGACGGTTGGGATGTGACGCGGCTTTTCTGCTCTGGCTAGAGTGACGCAGATCGATCACCTGTACGTCGTGTTCGATCTCTTCCGCGCCAGGCCGAGGAGGCGCCTCGCGCCGCCGGCCCAGGGTGCGGCCACCTCGCCGGGAACGCCTCCCCGCAGAAGGCAGAAGGACCTAGACCGATGAGACGTCTGCTCGCCGTGCCGCTGCTCCTCGTCCCCCTCGGGGTCGTGCTCGCCGGGTGCACCTCGGAGCCCGAGATCACCCCGATCGAGGCCGCGTTCAACCCGTACATGAAGTGCCTCGGGGAGCACGACGTGAAGGTGACGGAGCGGAATCCCGGAGCGCTGGCCGTGGACAAGGACGCCATGCGCGACGTGCCGGCCGACGTCATCCTCAGGGCGCAGGAGAAGTGCGAGAGCCTCGTCCCGGCAGAACTCCCCGTCGACCCGGCCGTGTGGGAGAAGCAGAAGAGGATCGCCGAGTGCTACCGGCGCAACGGCTACCCCGACTGGCCCGACCCGAACCCGAGGACCGGTGAGATCGAAGCGGACATGGACGACGGTGTCCTCATGGTCAAGTGCCGCGACGAGTCCGCCTGAGGCCCGGCGAGGAGAGGGGAGCGTACTAAGGACATGGCCACTGAAACGGACCCCGCCTCGGAGCGCGACAGCACCCGCGACATCGTCCGCGGCACCCTTCCGGACAGCACACGCGGCGGGACCGACACCTCGGCCCCGCACCCCGGCCCGCGCCGCGCCCGCCTCTGGACCGCCGCGCTCGTCGCCGGGGCCGTCGGACTCTCCGCCGCCGGCGTCTTCGCCGGCACCGTGATCAAGTCGCCCGCCCAGGTCGCCGCCGACGCCGCCCCGCCGCCCCCCGACGTGCTGACCGCGCCCGTCGAGCGGCGCGTCCTGCGGGAGACGGTCGTGCTGCGCGGCACGGTCGCGGCCGGGCAGACGGTGCCGGTCGCGCCGGTGGTCCCGGGCGGCGAGGGCGGGGCGCCCGTCGTCACCAAGACGCCGTTCGCCGTCGGTGCGGCGGTCCGGCCGGGGCAGGTCCTGCTGGAGATATCCGGCCGGCCGCTCTTCGTCCTGCCCGGGCCTCTCCCCGTCTACCGCGATCTCAAGCCGGGTGCGACCGGCGACGACGTGGCCCAGCTCCAAGCCGCGCTTGCCGGTCTCGGCCACGGCAGGGGCGGTGACCCGGAGGGCACGTACGGGGCCGGGACGAAGGCCGCGGTGGAGGACTTCTACACCGCCGCCGGCTACGAACCGCGCCCGGCGGTGGACGACGGGGGCGCCGGACTGGACGCGGCCTCCGCCGCCGTGACGGCCGCCGAACGGGCCGTCGAGGACTCCCAGGACGCGCTCGCCGAGAACGAGGACGAGCGGCGGGGGAAGAGCCTCCGCAAGTCCCGGGACCGGGCGGTCGAGGACCTGACCCAGGCCCGTACCGCACTCGGCCGGGCGTGGGCCGCCGCGGGGCCGATGGTCCCGGCGGGCGAGGTCGTCACCGTGGAGCGCTTCCCCGCCCGGGTCGCGTCCCTCGACGTACGCCCCGGCTCGCCGGTCTCCGGCACCCTGCTGACCCTCTCCTCGGGCCGGCTCCTCGCCCGGGGCCACCTCCTCGGCCACCAGAAGGGCATGGTCCGCCCGGGCCAGAAGGTCCGGGTCGTCGACGAGGTGACCGGCACCGAGCTCACCGCCGAGGTCGCGACCGTCGCCACCACGCCCTCCTCCGCCGACGACGGGCCAGGGGACGTCACCGGGGAAGAAGGCGGCCAGGACGGCGCCGCCCTCGCGAAGGGCCCCACGGGCTTCCTCTTCACCGCCGTCCCCGACGAGGAGATCCCGGCCTCCCTGGCCGGCCAGGACGTACGGCTGACGATCGAGGCGGCCTCCACCGACGGCGAGGCCTTGGTCGTCCCCGTCACCGCCGTGTCGGCGGGCGCGGATGGCCGGACGCTGGTCACCGTCGTGACCGGGGACGGGCGCCACACCCCCGTGGAGGTGCGGACCGGCACCCTGGGCGACGGATATGCCGAGGTCGTCCCGCTCACGGCCGGCACCCTCGCGGAGGGCGCCGAGGTCGTCACCGGCGTGCGGGCGTCCGGGGAGGTGCCCGGGTGAGGCCCTTCGCACGGCGGCGAGGAGAGGCGCGGGCCCGGCCCGCACCCCTCCCCGACACGCCCGTCATGGCGTTCCGCGGCGTCGGGCTGACCTATCCGGGCCCGCCTCCCGTGCACGCGCTGCGCCCCTGCCGACTCGACATCCTCCGGGGCGAGTTCGTGGCCGTCGTCGGGCCGTCCGGCTCGGGCAAGTCCACCTTCCTGAACGTCGCGGGGCTCCTCGACGCCCCCACCGAGGGCACGTACCTCCTCGACGGCATCGACACGGCCGCGCTGTCCGACGCCGACCGCACCGCGCTGCGCGGGCGCCGCATCGGCTTCGTGTTCCAGGCGTTTCACCTGATGCCGCACCGCAGTGCCACCGAGAACGTGATGCTGTCGATGGTGTACTCGGCCGTGCCCCGTGCCGAGCGCCGCGTCCGGGCCCGGGAGGCGCTGGAGCGGGTCGGGCTCGCCCACCGGGTCGACGCCCTCCCCGGCCGCCTGTCCGGCGGCGAGCGCCAGCGCGTCGCCATCGCCCGCGCGCTCGCGGGCCGCCCCTCGCTGTTGCTCTGCGACGAGCCGACGGGCAACCTCGACTCGGGCAACGCGGAGACGGTTCTCTCCCTCCTCGGCGAACTCCACGCCTCCGGCATGACGATCGTCGTCATCACCCACGACGGCGAGGTCGCCGCCCGCACGGGCCGCACGGTGACGATCCGGGACGGCGTTCTCGGCGAACTCGACCGCCGGGCCGATCACGAGCGGACCCCCGTATGAGAAACCGTCGAGACGCCCGCGTCGTCGAACCCTCCCGCCTCACCGCCCGCGACACTCTCTCCGAGGCGGTCGCCGGCATGCTCCAGCGTCCCGGCCGCTCGCTGCTCACCGCCCTCGGCACCGTCCTCGGCGTCGGCACCTTCGTCGCGATCCTCGGCCTCACGGCGACGACCTCCTCGCAGATCGACGCGCGCTTCGACCTGCTGTCCGCCACCGAGGTCACGGTGGAGGACGTGGCACGGCAGCAGGACGAGTTCGCGGGGCCGGGCTTCCCCGCCGACGCGGACGCCCGGATCCAGCGGCTCGGCGGGGTGCGGGCCGCCGGCGTCTACTGGACGGTCCGGCTCGGTCCCGACGTCACCGTGCGCGCCGCGCCGGTCGGCGACGGAGCCGACGGCACCCCGGTCGACGTGGTCGCCGCCTCCCCGGGCGCTCTGCGGGCCGCCGTTCCGCACCTCGCCCAAGGCCGTCTCTACGACGAGTTCGCCTCCGAGAAGGCCCAGCCGGTCGCGGTCCTCGGGGCTGCGGTCGCCGCCCGGCTCGGCATCACCACCTTGGAGACCCGCCCGGCGGTGTTCATCGGGGACGAGCCCTTCGTGGTGGCCGGCATCGTGGACGACGTCGAACGCCGCCCGGACGTCCTGATGTCGGTGAGCGTCCCCAGGACCACCGCTGAGCGGATGTGGGGGCCGCCGGATCCGGGTGCGGCCCGGATGCTGGTCGCCACGGAGACGGGGGCGGCCCGGCAGGTCGCCGAGGCGGCGCCGGTGGCCCTGCGCCCTGACCACCCGGAGTACCTGAAGGCGGTTCCGCCGCCGGATCCGAGGGCGTTGCGGACCGGGGTGACGGGCGATCTGGACCAGCTCTTCCTGCTGCTCGCGGGGATATGCCTGGTGATCGGCGCGGTCGGTATCGCCAACACGACCCTGGTGGCGGTTCTGGAGCGGACCGGCGAGATCGGGCTCCGCCGGGCACTCGGTGCCCGGGGCCGCCACATCACCGGCCAGTTCCTGGCGGAATCGGGCGCTCTGGGCGCGGTCGGTGGCCTGGTGGGCACGGCGCTGGGGGTCTGTACGGTCATCGGGGTGGCACTGGTCCGGGAGTGGACTCCGGTGGTGCACCCGGCCACGGTCGTCGCCGCTCCGGCGATCGGTCTGGTGACGGGACTGGCGGCGGGGCTGTACCCGGCCTGGCGTGCCGCCAGGATCCAGCCCGCGGAGGCGCTCCGCCGCTGACCCACGGGAACGCCGAAGGGCCGTCGCTCCCCCGAGGAGTGACGGCCCTTCGTGTGTTCCGCGCGATCAGAGAAGGCGCACGGCGCCCGACGGCGGGTCCCAGTCGAGCGAGCGCTCGACGACGCCGGTGGAGGAGTTCTGCGCGCCGACGTACTTGCCGCCGCCGACGTAGATGGCGACGTGGTACGAGCCGCTGCGGCTGCCCCAGTAGAGGATGTCGCCCGGCTGGAGGTTGCTCAGGGAGACCGAGCTGCCCATGCTCGACTGCTGGTACGAGATGCGCGGCAGGTCGATGCCGGCGTTGGCGTAGGCGGCCTGCACGAGACCCGAGCAGTCCCACGAGTTCGGGCCGGTGCCACCGGTGACGTACGCGTCGCCGACCTGGGCGCGGGCGAAGGCCACGATCGCGGCGGCGGTGCCGGAGGGGGCCTGCGTCGAGTCGGAGGCCGAGGAGGACGAACCCGAGTCCGAGGCGGAGGAGCCCGAGTCCGAGGAGGACGAACCGGAGGAGGAGCCCGAGTCCGAGGCGGACGAACCGGATGAGCGGGACGAGTCAGACGCCGAGGTGGAGGTCAGCTGGGTGCGGGCGCTGTCGCGGGAGGCGCGGGCCTGAGCCTCGGCGCGGGCCTCGGCCTCGGCGCGCTCGCGCTCGGCCTTCGCCTCGGCCTCCTGGCGGGCCTTCTCGGCGCGCTCGGCCTCGGCCTTGCGGTCGGCCTCGGCCTTGGCCTTCTTGGCCTCCTTGGCGGCCTTCTGGAGGGCCGCGGTCTCCTGGGCCTCCAGGCTCTGGCCGAGGGCCTCCTGCTGGGACGCCTCGGCGGAGGCGGCCACGGCGCTGGAGAGGTCAGTGCCGAGCGATCCCAGCGTGGGCATCTCGATGGTCTCGGTCACCGGCTCGGCATTCGCCGGTCCGGCAGCACCGGCCACCGCGATGGTGCTGAGGACGCCACCGGCAACTCCGGCGCGGAGCGCGAGCTTCGAAGCGCTCCGGCGGGGCTTCCGGTGGCTGGGTATGTGAGCGGTGTGGGACATGGGTACAACCGCTATCAGGGCTTCACGGTTCCCTTCAAGAAACGTGGGTTGCGCCACAGTTACGACCGGAACCCCACAATCCGCTTCCCCGACGCCCTTATTGACGCCGTAACGGGCAAATCGGACGAGGTTCATTGCGCCCTTGATCATGGGTTTTCGATGAGATGCCCGAATTGCCCTTCGCTTACCACCTCTTGACACGGATGGCCAAGCCCCGATTTTTTCGGGCTCCGACGGTGTGGCGCAGGTCACACGCCCGTCTCGTGAACGCGTGCACACGGAGTCGAGACGTCCACTTCCGTCCCGCCGGCCCCTCGGACGGGCGACGCCGATGCCTATATCACCCGTATGCGTCCACTGCCAATTTGCTTGCATGCTCCATCTCTTGATAGAGGGCCACCCGCTCCGACCAGCGATTTCCGGTCCGAATGTCACACCTCGTGATCACCTGGGCGCTTCACGCGACAAGATCACCGCTCATCCGACTTCATGATCCTTCGTCAGGTGGTAGAGATCACAAATCCGTTGGCGACCCCCGTGTCGCAGATCACAGAGGGGCGGGCTTAAGATACGCGGACGTCGGGCTTGTGAACTGCCTCACATGTGGGCGATCTTCCCGGAGGTCGCCGCGGGGCTCCGCGAGCCGACAGTGCGGTCCAACGGTCAAGGACGACTGGAAGGAGCGAGGAGCGTGAATGCGTACGCACCCATCCTCGTGCTCGGTGCCCTGGGAGCGGGGTTTGCGATCTTCTCCGTGGTCATGGCCACGCTTATCGGGCCAAAGCGGTACAACAGGGCGAAACTTGAGGCATACGAGTGCGGTATCGAACCGACGCCCACTCCCGCCGGGGGAGGCCGCTTCCCGATCAAGTACTACCTGACGGCGATGCTCTTCATCATCTTCGATATCGAGATCGTCTTCCTCTACCCCTGGGCCGTCACCTTCGACGCCCTGGGGCTTTTCGGGCTCGTGGAGATGCTGCTCTTCGTGCTCACCGTCTTCGTCGCCTACGCGTACGTGTGGCGGCGCGGCGGCCTGGAATGGGACTGAGGGGCTGAGGAGCACCCATGGGACTCGAAGAGAAGCTGCCCAGCGGTTTCCTGCTGACCACCGTCGAGCAGGCCGCGGGCTGGGTCCGGAAGGCGTCCGTCTTCCCCGCGACCTTCGGCCTCGCCTGCTGCGCCATCGAGATGATGACGACCGGCGCCGGCCGCTACGACCTCGCCCGCTTCGGCATGGAGGTCTTCCGCGGCTCCCCGCGCCAGGCCGACCTGATGATCGTCGCCGGCCGGGTCAGCCAGAAGATGGCGCCCGTCCTGCGGCAGGTCTACGACCAGATGCCCAACCCCAAGTGGGTCATCTCCATGGGCGTCTGCGCCTCCTCGGGCGGCATGTTCAACAACTACGCGATCGTGCAGGGCGTCGACCACATCGTGCCGGTCGACATCTACCTGCCCGGCTGCCCGCCGCGCCCGGAGATGCTGATGGACGCGATCCTCAAGCTCCACCAGAAGATCCAGAGCTCCAAGCTCGGCGTGAACGCCGAGGAGGCGGCCCGCGAGGCGGAGGAGGCGGCACTCAAGGCGCTGCCGACCATCGAGATGAAGGGTCTGCTCCGTTGAGCGACGAAACCCCGAACCCCGAGAAGGAGCTGAGCGAGCAGAACCTGCCCGGTCAGCGCGGTGACCACGGGGAGGAGGTACGGCTCCAGCGCGGCATGTTCGGCGCGAACAACGGCGGCGACACCTCCGGCTACGGCGGCCTCGTCCGCTCGATCCGCCTCCCCGGCCCCGCCGCCCGCCCCTACGGCGGCCCACGCGGCGGAGACGCATATGGATACTTCGACGAGGTCGCGGACGAGCTCGAAGGCGCCCTGGAGGAGCAGGGGCTCGTCCCCGGGAACGCGATCGAGAAGACGGTCGTCGACCGCGGCGAGCTCACCTTCCACATCGAGCGCGAGCACCTCGTCCGGGTCGCCCGCACCCTGCGCGACGACCCGGCGCTCCGCTTCGAGCTCTGCACCGGCGTCTCCGGCGTCCACTACCCGGGCGACAAGGGCCGCGAGCTGCACGCCGTCTACCACCTGCGCTCGCTCACCCACGGCCGCCTGATCCGGCTGGAGGTCTCGGCCCCCGACCACGACCCGCGGATCCCCTCGCTGACGGACGTCTACCCGACGAACGACTGGCACGAGCGGGAGACGTACGACTTCTTCGGGATCGTCTTCGAAGGCCACCAGGCCCTCACCCGGATCATGATGCCGGACGACTGGCAGGGCCACCCGCAGCGCAAGGACTATCCGCTCGGCGGCATCGCCGTCGAGTACAAGGGCGCCCAGATCCCGGCTCCGGACCAGCGGAGGTCGTACTCGTGAACAGCACCGCATCCAGCCCCCGCGAGACCACCGAAGGGGCCGTCTACACGGTCACCGGCGGAGACTGGGACGAGGTCGTCCAGTCCGCGGCCAAGGCCGACGACGAGCGGATCGTCGTCAACATGGGCCCCCAGCACCCGTCCACCCACGGCGTGCTCCGGCTCATCCTGGAGATCGACGGCGAGACCGTCACCGAGGCCCGCTGCGGCATCGGCTACCTCCACACCGGCATCGAGAAGAACCTCGAATACCGGACCTGGACGCAGGGCACCACCTTCGTCACGCGCATGGACTACCTCACCTCGTTCTACAACGAGACGGCGTACTGCCTCGGCGTGGAGAAGCTGCTCGGCATCACCGACGACATCCCCGACCGGGCCAGCGTCATCCGGGTCCTCCTGATGGAGCTCAACCGGCTCTCCTCGCACCTGGTCTGCATCGCCACCGGCGGCATGGAGCTCGGCGCCACCACGATCATGATCTACGGCTTCCGGGACCGCGAGATGATCCTGGACCTGTACGAGCTGATCACCGGCCTGCGCATGAACCACGCCTACATCCGGCCCGGCGGCCTCGCCCAGGACCTCCCGCCCGGCGGCGTCGACGCCGTGCGCGAGTTCGTGAAGACCATGAAGAAGAACCTGCCGGAGTACGACAAGCTCGCCACCGGCAACCCCATCTTCAAGGCCCGCATGCAGGGCGTCGGCCACCTCGACCTCACCGGCTGCATGGCCCTCGGCGCCACCGGACCGATCCTCCGGTCGGCGGGCCTCCCGCACGACCTGCGGAAGACCGACCCGTACTGCGGCTACGAGCAGTACGACTTCGAGGTCCCCACCGCCGACACCTGCGACTCCTACGGCCGCTTCCTCGTCCGCCTGGAGGAGATGCGCCAGTCGCTGCGGATCGTCGAGCAGTGCCTCGACCGCCTGGAACCCGGGCCGGTCATGGTCGGCGACAAGAAGATCGCCTGGCCCGCCCAGCTCGCCCTCGGCCCCGACGGCCTCGGCAACTCCCTCGACCACATCAAGAAGATCATGGGCACCTCCATGGAGGCCCTGATCCACCACTTCAAGCTGGTCACCGAGGGTTTCCGGGTCCCGGCCGGCCAGGCGTACGCGGCCGTCGAGTCCCCCAAGGGCGAACTCGGCGTGCACGTGGTCTCCGACGGCGGCACCCGCCCCTTCCGGGTCCACTTCCGCGACCCGTCCTTCACCAACCTCCAGGCCATGGCCGCGATGTGCGAGGGCGGCCAGGTCGCCGACGTCATCGTCGCCGTCGCCTCCATCGACCCCGTGATGGGAGGCGTCGACCGATGACGGAGACCCCGACGACCGGGAACGTCAGCCTCGGGATGCCCCAGCTGCCCGCCCCCGCCTACCCGGACGACGTCCGGACCCGGCTGGAGGCGGACGCGAAGGCGATCATCGACCGCTACCCCGACTCCCGCTCCGCGCTCCTGCCGATGCTGCACCTCGTGCAGGCGGAGGAGGGCCACGTGACCCGCACCGGCATGCAGCTCTGCGCCGACCTGCTCGGCCTGACCACCGCCGAGGTCACCGCGGTCGCCACCTTCTACACGATGTACCGCCGCAGGCCGTCCGGCGACTACCAGGTCGGCGTCTGCACCAACACCCTCTGCGCGGTCATGGGCGGCGACGCCATCTTCGAGGAGCTCAAGGAGCACCTCGGCGTCGGCAACAACGAGACGACCGACGACGGCAAGATCACCCTTGAGCACATCGAGTGCAACGCGGCCTGCGACTACGCCCCCGTGGTGATGGTCAACTGGGAGTTCTTCGACAACCAGACCCCCGAGTCGGCCAAGAAGATGGTCGACGACCTCCGCGAGGGCCGCACCGTCGAACCCACCCGCGGCGCCCCGCTCTGCACCTTCAAGGAGACCGCCCGGATCCTCGCCGGCTTCCCCGACGAGCGCCCCGGCGCCGTCGCGGCCACCGGCGGCGCGGGCCCCGCCTCCCTCGTCGGCCTCCGCCTGGCCAAGGGCGAGACCCCGCACACCCGAATCGTCCACCCGCGCGGCGAGGCAGCCGGTCAGGAGGGAGCGTGATGACGTTGGCGGCCGAGATCAACAGCAGCAGCCCCGAGAAACTGCTCTCCCCGGTCCTCTCCGCCTTCTGGGACCAGCCGGACTCCTGGACCCTGGAGACGTACGAACGCCACGAGGGCTACGAGGGCCTGAGGCGGGCGCTCGCCATGAGCCCCGACGACCTCATCGCCTACGTGAAGGACTCCGGCCTGCGCGGACGCGGCGGCGCCGGCTTCCCCACCGGCATGAAGTGGCAGTTCATCCCGCAGGGCGACGGCAAGCCGCACTACCTCGTCGTCAACGCCGACGAGTCCGAGCCCGGCACCTGCAAGGACATCCCCCTCCTCTTCGCCAACCCGCACTCCCTCATCGAGGGAATGATCATCGCCTGCTACGCGATCCGCTCCGAGCACGCGTTCATCTACCTGCGCGGCGAGGTCGTCCCCGTCCTGCGCCGCCTCCACGAGGCGGTCCGCGAGGCGTACGCCGCCGGCTACCTCGGCCGGAACATCCTCGGCAGCGGACTGAACCTCGAACTCACCGTGCACGCCGGCGCCGGCGCGTACATCTGCGGCGAGGAGACCGCCCTGCTCGACTCGCTCGAAGGCCGCCGCGGCCAGCCCCGGCTGCGGCCCCCCTTCCCCGCGGTCGCCGGCCTCTACGCCTGCCCCACCGTGGTGAACAACGTCGAGTCCATCGCCTCCGTTCCCGCGATCCTCCAGCGCGGCAAGGAGTGGTTCACCTCGATGGGCAGCGAGAAGTCCCCGGGCTTCACGCTCTACTCGCTGAGCGGGCACGTCGCCTCGCCCGGCCAGTACGAGGCCCCCCTCGGCATCACCCTGCGCCAGCTCCTCGACATGAGCGGCGGGATGCGCCCCGGACACCGGCTCAAGTTCTGGACGCCCGGCGGCTCCTCCACCCCCATGTTCACCGACGAGCACCTCGACGTGCCGCTCGACTACGAGGGCGTCGGCGCCGCCGGCTCCATGCTCGGCACCAAGGCCCTCCAGTGCTTCGACGAGACCACCTGCGTCGTCCGGGCCGTCACCCGCTGGACCGAGTTCTACGCCCACGAGTCCTGCGGCAAGTGCACCCCCTGCCGCGAGGGCACCTACTGGCTCGTCCAGCTCCTGCGCGACATCGAGGCCGGCGAAGGGGAGATGGCCGACCTCGACAAGCTCAACGACATCGCCGACAACATCAACGGCAAGTCGTTCTGCGCCCTCGGCGACGGCGCCGCCTCGCCGATCTTCTCCTCGCTCAAGTACTTCCGCGAGGAGTACGAGCAGCACATCACCGGCCGGGGCTGCCCCTTCGACCCGGCCAAGTCGACCGCCTGGGCGGACAACCACAAGGAGGTGACGGCATGACGGTCACCACGGCCGGCCCGTCCGGCGGCGGAAGCCCGGCGGTACCGCCCGAGGATCTGGTCACGCTGACCATCGACGGCGCCGAGATCTCCGTCCCCAAGGGGACCCTGGTCATCCGCGCCGCCGAACAGCTCGGCATCGAGATCCCCCGCTTCTGCGACCACCCCCTCCTCGACCCCGCGGGCGCCTGCCGCCAGTGCATCGTCGAGGTCGAGGGCCAGCGCAAGCCGATGGCCTCCTGCACCATCACCTGCACCGACGGCATGGTCGTCAAGTCGCAGCTCACCTCGCCGGTCGCCGAGAAGGCCCAGCACGGCGTGATGGAGCTGCTGCTCATCAACCACCCGCTGGACTGCCCGGTCTGCGACAAGGGCGGCGAGTGCCCGCTGCAGAACCAGGCCATGTCGCACGGACAGGCCGACTCCCGCTTCGAGGGTGTCAAGCGGACCTACGAGAAGCCGGTCCCGATCTCCACCCAGGTGCTGCTCGACCGCGAGCGGTGCGTCCTCTGCGCCCGCTGCACCCGCTTCTCCAACCAGGTCGCCGGCGACCCGATGATCGAACTCATCGAGCGCGGCGCCCTCCAGCAGGTCGGCACCGGCGAGGGCGACCCCTTCGAGTCGTACTTCTCCGGCAACACCATCCAGATCTGCCCGGTCGGCGCCCTCACCTCCGCCGCCTACCGCTTCCGCTCCCGCCCCTTCGACCTCGTCTCCTCGCCCTCGGTGTGCGAGCACTGCGCCGGCGGCTGCGCCACCCGCACCGACCACCGCCGCGGCAAGGTCATGCGGCGCCTCGCGCAGAACGACCCCGAGGTCAACGAGGAGTGGATCTGCGACAAGGGCCGGTTCGCCTTCCGGTACGCCCAGCAGCGCGACCGGCTGACGACCCCCCTCGTACGCAACGCCGACGGGGTCCTCGAAGCGGCCTCCTGGCCCGAGGCCCTGGACGCCGCCGCCCGCGGGCTCGTCCGCGGCCGCACCGGCGTCCTCGCCGGCGGCCGGCTCACCGTCGAGGACGCCTACGCCTACGCCAAGTTCGCCCGCGTCGCCCTCGACACCAACGACGTCGACTTCCGCGCCCGGATCCACTCCGGCGAGGAGGCCGACTTCCTCGCCTCCTACGTCGCCGGCCGCGGCCGCGACCTGGACGGCTCGGGGGTCACCTACACGACCCTCGAAGCCGCCCCCATGGTCCTGCTCGTCGGCCTGGAGTCCGAGGAGGAGGCCCCCGGCGTCTTCCTGCGGCTCCGCAAGGCCTGGCGCAAGCACGGGCAGAGGACGTACGCCGTCGCCACCCACGCCACCCGCGGCCTGGAGAAGGCCGGCGGCACCCTGCTGCCCGCCGCCCCCGGCACCGAGACCGAGTGGCTCGACGCCCTCACCTCCCGGGTCGGCCTCGACTCCACCGGCTGGGCCGCCTCCGAGGCCCTGCGCCAGGACGGCGCCGTCATCGCCGTCGGCGAGCGGCTCGCCGCGGTCCCCGGCGCGCTGACCGCCGCGCTCCGCGCCTCCGCCGCCACCGGCGCGGCCCTGGTGTGGATCCCGCGGCGGGCCGGCGAGCGCGGCGCGATCGAGGCCGGCGCGCTGCCGAGCCTGCTCCCCGGCGGCCGGCCCGCGACCGACCCCCGCGCGCGTGAGGAGGTCGCCGCCGCCTGGGGCGTCCGCGAACTCCCGCACGGCTACGGCCGCGACACCGGCCAGATCGTGGAGGCGGCCGCCACCGGCGAACTTGCCGGACTCCTCGTGGGCGGCGTCGGCGTCGACGACCTGCCCGACCCGGCACGCGCGCGCGAAGCGCTCGGCGCGGCCTTCGTCGTCTCCCTCGAACTGCGCCCCGGCGCCGTCACCGAGCACGCGGACGTCGTCCTGCCGGTCGCCGCGGTCGCCGAGAAGTCCGGCACCTTCCTCAACTGGGAAGGCCGTGTCCGGATGTTCGAGGCCGCGCTCAAGCCCGAGCAGATGACCCGGCCGCTCGCCCCGACCGACGCCCGGGTCCTGCACATGCTGGCCGACGCCATGGACGCCCACCTCGCCCTGCCCGACCTGAAGGCGGCCCGGCGCGAGCTGGACCGGCTCGGCCGGTGGACCGAGGAGCGGGCCTCCGAGCCCACCGCCCACGCCGTCCCGGCCCCCCGGCCCGGCGACGACGAGGCGGTCCTCGCCGGCCACCGGCTCCTGCTCGACCTGGGCCGCCTCCAGGAGGGCGACACCGCCCTGGCCGGCACCCGCCACGCGGCGGTCGCCCGGCTCTCCGCCACCACCGCCGCCGACACCGGCGTCAAGGACGGCGACCTGCTGGAGGTCACCGGCCCCGCCGGCGCGGTCGCCCTCCCGCTCCGGGTCACCGACATGCCCGACCGCGTCGTCTGGCTCCCGCTGAACTCCACCGCCCCCGGCGTCCTGACCGCCACGGGTGCCCGCCCCGGCGACCTGGTCCGCATCGGCCCGGCCACCCCGAAGGAGGCGCAGGCGTGAACACCCTCCTCGCCGCCGAAGACCTCTCCATGTTCGGGACGGACCCCTGGTGGCTCGTCGCGGTCAAGGCCGTCTTCTGCTTCGCGTTCCTGATGGTCACCGTGCTCTTCTCCATCGTGTGGGAGCGCAAGGTCGTCGCCTGGATGCAGCTGCGCATCGGCCCCAACCGGCACGGCCCCTGGGGCCTCCTCCAGTCCCTCGCGGACGGCATCAAGCTGATGCTCAAGGAGGACGTGATCGTCAAGCGGGCCGACAAGGTCGTCTACGTCCTGGCCCCGATCGTCGCCGCCATCCCCGCCTTCATGGCCATCGCCGTGATCCCCTTCGGGCCGGCCGGCAACGAGGTGTCGATCTTCGGCCAGCGCACCACGATGCAGCTCACCGACCTGCCGATCGCGATGCTCTACATCCTCGCGGTCGCCTCCGTCGGCATCTACGGCATCGTGCTCGCCGGCTGGTCGTCCGGCTCCACGTACCCGCTCCTCGGCGGCCTCCGCTCCTGCGCGCAGATGATCTCCTACGAGATCGCCATGGGCGCCGCGTTCGCCTCCGTCTTCCTCTACTCCGGCTCGATGTCGACCTCGGCGATCGTCGAGGCCCAGCAGGACCGCTGGTTCGTGATCCTGCTGCCGGTGTCGTTCCTCATCTACATCGTGACGATGGTCGGCGAGACCAACCGCGCCCCCTTCGACATGCCGGAGTCCGAGGGCGACCTCGTCGGCGGCTTCAACACCGAGTACTCGTCCATCAAGTTCGCGATGTTCATGCTCGCCGAGTACGTGAACATGGTGACGGTCTCCGCGGTGTCGGTGACGCTCTTCCTCGGCGGCTGGCGGGCCCCCTACCCCATCTCCACCTTCTGGGAGGGCGCCAACCACGGCTGGTGGCCGATGCTGTGGTTCGTCCTCAAGGTGCAGCTGCTGCTCTTCTTCTTCATCTGGCTCCGCGGCACCCTGCCCCGCGTCCGCTACGACCAGCTGATGAAGCTCGGCTGGAAGGTGCTCATCCCGGTCTCCGTGGTCTGGCTGATGCTGGTCGCCACCGTCCGGGCGCTGCGCAACGAGAACATCGCCTTCACCAACATCGTGCTGTACGTGGCCGGTGCCGTCCTGGTGGTGCTGTTGCTCTCCTTCGTCGCCGACCTCTTCCGCGACCGGAAGGGGAAGGAGACGGCGGCCGGGCCCGCCGAGCCGGAGTTCGACCCGATGGCCGGCGGCTTCCCCGTACCGCCCAAGCCCGGACAGACCCTGCCGCCCGTGCCCCGGCGCAGGCCCCGACACCAGCGGGACCTCGTTGTCAGTGGTGGCCCCGATACTGCTACCGAGAGTGACGAAAGGGGGACGGATCGTGTCTGACTTCCAGAATCCGGTGGCCGGCTTCGGCGTGACCTTCAAGGCCATGTTCAAGAAGCGGCTGACCGAGCAGTACCCGGAGCAGCCGAAGACGACGGCACCCCGCTTCCACGGCCGGCACCAGCTCAACCGCCACCCGGACGGCCTGGAGAAGTGCGTCGGCTGCGAGCTGTGCGCCTGGGCCTGTCCCGCCGACGCCATCTACGTGGAGGGCGCGGACAACACGGACGAGGAGCGCTACTCGCCCGGCGAGCGGTACGGCCGCGTCTACCAGATCAACTACGCCCGCTGCATCCTGTGCGGGCTGTGCATCGAGGCGTGCCCCACCCGCGCGCTGACGATGACCAACGAGTTCGAGCTGGCCGACTCCTCCCGCGAGAACCTGATCTACACCAAGGAGCAGCTGCTCGCGGGCCTCGACGAGCGCATGGTCGACACCCCGCACGCGATCTTCCCCGGCATGACCGAGCAGGACTACTACCGGGGCCTGGTCGTCGAGGCCGCCCCCGGGACCGAGCCCCAGGTCGCCGTGTCCAAGGGAGAGAAGCCCGAGCCGGAGGGGGCGGAGGCATGACGGCGACTCTCGCGGCCTACGCGACCTCCACCGGCGAGGCCATCCAGTTCTGGGTGCTCGGCACCGTCGCCGTCGTCGGCGCGCTGTGCACCATCCTCATGAAGAAGGCCGTGCACTCGGCCCTCTGCCTGGCCGGCACGATGATCGTCCTCGCGGTCTTCTACCTGGCCAACGGCGCGTACTTCCTCGGCATCGTGCAGATCGTCGTCTACACCGGCGCGATCATGATGCTCTTCCTCTTCGTCGTCATGCTGGTCGGTGTCACGGCCGCGGACTCGCTGAAGGAGACCATCAAGGGCCAGCGCTGGTGGGCCGCCGCCTGCGGCCTCGGCTTCGGCGTCCTGCTCTTCGCCGGCATCGGGAACGCGGCCCTGACCGAGTTCGCCGGCCTCGGCGCGGCGAACGCGGCCCACGGGGGCAACGTGGAGGGCCTGGCGGCCCTCATCTTCACCAAGTACGTCTTCGCCTTCGAGATCACCGGCGCCCTGCTCATCACCGCCTCCGTCGGCGCGATGCTCCTCACCCACCGGGAGCGCACCGAGCGGGCCAGGACCCAGCGCGAGCTGGCCGAGCAGCGCGTCCGCGAGGGCAAGCACCTGCCGCCGCTGCCCGCCCCCGGCGTCTACGCCCGGCACAACGCCGTGGACGTGCCGGGCCTGCTGCCCGACGGCACCCCGTCCGAGCTCACCGTCATCTCCACCCTGCGCAAGCGGGGCCAGGTGCGGGACGTGTCGGGCGAGGCGCTCGCCGACCTCAAGGCCCTGGAGCAGCGCTCCTCGGAGCGGCTCGGACGCGACCGGGACGAGACCCGGGACGACGCCCGCGACGACGCTCGCAACGGAGAGGAGGCCAACCGGTGAGCCCCGTCAACTACCTGTACCTCGCCGCCCTGTTGTTCACCATCGGTGCGGTCGGGGTGCTGATCCGGCGGAACGCGATCGTGGTCTTCATGTGCGTGGAGCTCATGCTCAACGCCTGCAACCTCGCGTTCGTCGCCTTCTCCCGCATGCACGGCAACCTCGACGGCCAGATCATCGCCTTCTTCACGATGGTCGTGGCCGCCGCGGAGGTCGTCGTCGGGCTCGCGATCATCGTGTCCGTCTTCCGATCCCGCCACTCGGCCTCGGTCGACGACGCCAGCCTGATGAAGCTGTGAGGGGCTGAACCGTGGACAACCTGATTGCGCTGCTCATCGCGGCGCCCCTGCTCGGAGCGGCCGTCCTGCTGTGCGGCGGCCGCCGGCTCGACAAGACCGGGCACTGGCTCGGCACGCTCCTCGCGGCCGCTTCCTTCGTCATCGGTCTCGTGCTCTTCGCCGACATGCTCGGCAAGAGCGCCGACGACCGGGCGATGTACCAGCACCTGTTCACCTGGATCCCCGTCGAGGGCTTCCAGGCGGACGTCGCCTTCCAGCTCGACCAGCTGTCGATGACCTTCGTGCTGCTGATCAGCGGCGTCGGCACGCTCATCCACGTCTACTCGATCGGGTACATGGAGCACGACGAGCGGCGCCGCCGCTTCTTCGGCTACCTGAACCTGTTCGTCGCGGCGATGCTGCTGCTCGTCCTCGCCGACAACTACCTGCTGCTGTACTTCGGCTGGGAGGGCGTCGGCCTCGCCTCGTACCTCCTCATCGGCTTCTGGCAGCACAAGCCCAGCGCGGCCACCGCCGCGAAGAAGGCGTTCCTGGTCAACCGGGTCGGTGACATCGGCCTGTCGATCGCGATCATGCTGATGTTCACCACCTTCGGCACCTTCGCCTTCGGCCCCGTCCTGGAGTCGGCCGGCGAGGCGTCCGAGGGCACGCTCACCGCGATCGGCCTGATGCTGCTCCTCGCGGCCTGCGGCAAGTCGGCCCAGGTGCCGCTCCAGTCCTGGCTCGGGGACGCCATGGAGGGCCCGACCCCGGTCTCGGCCCTCATCCACGCGGCGACCATGGTCACCGCCGGCGTCTACCTGATCGTCCGCTCCGCCGACATCTTCAACGCGGCACCGGACGCCCAGCTCGTCGTCACCATCGTCGGCGCCGTCACCCTCCTCTTCGGTGCGATCGTCGGTTGCGCCAAGGACGACATCAAGAAGGCCCTCGCCGGCTCGACGATGTCGCAGATCGGCTACATGATCCTGGCGGCCGGCCTCGGCCCCATCGGCTACGTCTTCGCGATCATGCACCTGGTGACGCACGGCTTCTTCAAGGCCGGGCTCTTCCTCGGCGCCGGTTCGGTCATGCACGGCATGAACGACGAGGTGGACATGAGGAAGTACGGCGGCCTGCGGAAGTACATGCCGGTCACCTTCGTCACCTTCGGCCTCGGCTACCTCGCGATCATCGGCTTCCCGGGCCTGTCCGGCTTCTTCTCCAAGGACATGATCATCGAGGCGGCCTTCGCCAAGGGCGGCACCGAGGGCTGGATCCTCGGCGGGGTCACCCTGCTGGGCGCCGCCATCACCGCGTACTACATGACCCGCGTGATGCTGATGACCTTCTTCGGCGAGAAGCGCTGGCAGCCCGACGAGAAGGGCGAGCCGCCGCACCCGCACGAGTCCCCGAAGTCCATGACGATCCCCATGATCGTGCTGGCCTTCGGCTCGGTCTTCGCCGGCGGCATCTTCGGCATCGGCGACCGGTTCGTGAACTGGCTGAAGCCCGTCACCGACTACGAGCACGGCCACCCGCCGATCAGCGCCATGGCCGTCACCTCGGCCACCGTCGCCGTGATGGTGATCGGCGTCGGCCTGGCCTACCTCCAGTACGGCCGCCGGCCGGTGCCCGTGGTCGCCCCGCGCGGCTCGCTGCTCACCCGGGCGGCCCGCCGCGACCTGCTCCAGGACGACCTCAACCACGCCGTCTTCGTCACCGGCGGCACCCACCTGACCCGCTCGCTGGTCTACGTCGACCACACCCTCGTGGACGGCGTGGTCAACGGCACGGCGGCGAGCGTCGGCGGCCTCTCCGGCCGGCTGCGCAAGCTCCAGAACGGCCACGTCCGCTCGTACGCGGTCTCCATGTTCGGCGGTACGGCGGTCCTCATCGCCGCGACCCTGCTGATGAGGGCGGTGTGACGCCGATGTCCTTTCCCCTTCTGACGTTGACGGCAGCGGTACCGGCGGTCGGTGCGATCCTCACCGCCGCCGTTCCCGCCGCCCGCCGCACCGCAGCCAAGTGGCTGGCGCTGACCGTCTCCCTGGTCACGCTCGTGCTCGCCGGGCTCGTCTTCGCCCGCTTCGAGCCGGGCGGCGACCGCTACCAGCTGGTCGAGTCCCACTCCTGGGTCAGGGACTTCGGCGTCCGCTACGAACTGGGCGTCGACGGCATCGGGGTGGCGCTGATCGCGCTCACCGCGCTGCTGATCCCCTTCATCATCCTGGCCGGCTGGCACGACGCCGACCCCCTGGAGACCTCCTCCAAGCGGTGGCGGCCGACGCAGGGCTTCTTCGCCCTGATCCTCATGGTCGAGGCGATGGTGATCCTCTCCTTCGAGGCCACCGACGTCTTCCTCTTCTACATCCTCTTCGAAGCCATGCTCATCCCGATGTACTTCCTCATCGGCGGCTTCGGCGACCGCGCGCACAGCGGCTCCGACGAGAACGCGGCGGCCCAGCGCTCCTACGCGGCGGTCAAGTTCCTCCTCTACAACCTGGTCGGCGGGCTCATCATGCTGGCCGCCGTCATCGGGCTCTACACGGTCGCGGGGAACTTCTCGCTCACGGAGATCGCCGAGGCACGGGCGAACGGCTCGCTGGAGATGGCGTCCGCCACGGAGAAGTGGCTCTTCCTCGGCTTCTTCTTCGCCTTCGCGGTGAAGGCCCCGCTGTGGCCGCTGCACACCTGGCTGCCGAACGCGATGGGGGAGGCCACCGCCCCGGTCGCCGTCCTCATCACCGCGGTGGTCGACAAGGTCGGCACCTTCGCGATGCTCCGCTTCTGCCTCGGCCTCTTCCCCGAGGCGAGCAAGTGGGCCACCCCCGCGATCATCGTGCTCGCCCTGATCAGCATCGTGTACGGGGCGCTGCTCGCGGTCGGCCAGCGGGACATCAAGCGGCTGGTCGCCTACGCGTCGATCTCCCACTTCGGCTTCATCATCCTGGGCATCTTCGCGATGACCAGCCAGGGCCAGTCGGGCGCCACGCTCTACATGGTCAACCACGGCATCTCCACCGCCGCCCTGATGCTGGTCGCCGGCTTCCTCATCTCCCGGCGCGGCTCGCGGCTCATCGCCGACTACGGCGGTGTGCAGAAGGTCGCCCCGGTCCTCGCCGGCACCTTCCTCATCGGCGGTCTGGCGACCCTGTCGCTGCCCGGACTCGCCCCGTTCGTCAGCGAGTTCCTGGTCCTGGTGGGCACCTTCGCCCGCTACCCGGTGGCCGGGATCGTCGCCACCACCGGCATCGTCCTCGCCGCGCTCTACGTCCTCGTCCTCTACCAGCGGACGATGACAGGCCCGGTGAAGGAGGAGGTCCGCACGATGCCCGACCTGCGGCCGCGCGAGCTCGCCGTGGTCGCCCCGCTCATCGCCGTCCTGATCTTCCTCGGCGTCTTCCCGAAGCCGCTGACGGACGTCGTCAACCCGGCCGTCCGGCACACCATGTCGGACGTCCAGCGCACCGACCCCACCCCTGAAGTCCCCGTCCAGAACGTGGAGGCGGCCAAGTGAACGCCCTCGCTGTCCACACCCTGTGGACGACGGCCGCCGAGCCGCTCGACAAGATCCCGGCACCGAAGATCGAATACACCCAGCTCGCCCCGGTGCTGATCGTCGTCGGCGCGGCGATCCTCGGGATCCTCGTGGAGGCATTCGTGCCCCGCAAGGGCCGCTACTTCACCCAGGTCTTCCTGTCGGTCCTGGCCCTCGCCGCCGCGTTCGCCGCCGTCGTCGGCCTCGCGGCCGGCGGCTTCGGCACCACCAAGGCCGGCATCGCGGCGATGGGCGCCATCGCCGTCGACGGCCCCGCCCTCTTCCTCCAGGGCACGATCCTGCTCGCCTCGATCGTCTCCGTCCTCACCTTCGCCGAGCGCAGGCTCGACCCGGCCGACCACGGCCACAAGGTCGACTCCTTCGCCGCCGAGGCCGCCGCCGTCCCCGGCGGCGACCACGAGAAGGCGGCCGTCAAGGCCGGCTTCACCACCACCGAGGTCTTCCCGCTCGCCCTCTTCGCGATCGCCGGCATGCTGGTCTTCCCGGCCGCCAACGACCTCCTGACCCTCTTCATCGCGCTGGAGGTCTTCTCCCTCCCGCTCTACCTGCTCTGCGCCGTCGCCCGCCGCAAGCGCCTCCTCTCCCAGGAGGCGGCGGTCAAGTACTTCCTCCTCGGCGCCTTCTCCTCGGCCTTCCTGCTCTTCGGGATCGCCCTCCTCTACGGCTACGCGGGCTCCGTCTCGTACGCCGCCATCGCCGACGTCGTCGACGGCGCCGTCGCTACCGTGAACCCGGCGCTCGCCGAGACCATGGGCAACGACGTGCTGCTGCTCATCGGCTTCGCGCTGCTCCTCACGGGCCTGCTCTTCAAGGTCGGCGCCGTCCCCTTCCACATGTGGACCCCGGACGTCTACCAGGGCGCCCCGACCCCGGTGACCGGCTTCATGGCCGCCGCCACCAAGGTCGCCGCCTTCGGCGCGCTGCTCCGCCTGCTGTACGTCGTGATGCCCGGCCTCACCTGGGACTGGCGCCCGGTCATGTGGGGCGTCGCGATCGTCACGATGCTCGGCGGCGCGGTCGTCGCCATCACCCAGACCGACATCAAGCGGCTGCTCGCCTACTCGTCGATCGCGCACGCGGGCTTCCTCCTCGCGGGCGTCATCGCCGCGACGCCGAGCGGCATCTCGTCCGTCCTCTTCTACCTGGGCGCCTACTCCTTCGTGACCATCGGCGCCTTCGCCGTCGTCACGCTGGTGCGGGACCCGGGCGGCGAGGCCACCCACCTCTCCAAGTGGGCCGGTCTGGGCCGCCGTTCGCCGCTGGTCGCGGCCGTCTTCGCGGTCTTCCTCCTCGCCTTCGCCGGCATCCCGCTGACCTCCGGCTTCTCCGGCAAGTTCGCGGTCTTCAAGGCGGCGGCGGAGGGCGGCGCGGGCGCGCTCGTGGTCGTCGGCGTCATCGCCTCGGCGGTGGCGGCGTTCTTCTACATCCGGGTGATCGTGCTGATGTTCTTCAGCGAGCCGAAGGCGGACGGCCCCACGGTCGCCGTGCCCTCGGTCATGACCACCCTCGCCATCACCGCGGGCGTGGTCGTCACCCTGGTCCTCGGCCTCGCGCCGCAGTACTTCCTGGACCTGGCGAGCCAGGCGAGCGTCTTCGTCCGCTGACGCACCCACGGACAGGGCCCGGCTCGGGGGCGAGCCGGGCCCTTCCGCGTGCCCGGGGAGGGCGTCCCCGGTCCTCCTGACAGGCGGCGGTCCGCGTGGGATCGTGGACGGGGCGAATGGTCTGTACCTGTCGGGGAGGGGATTCCGTGCGCGGGACGACGGTCTTACCCGGGGTGCCGTGCGAGGCGCCCCGGGAGGGCGAGCCGCCGGTGCACCGGCTGGAGCTGCGGCTGCCCGAGCAGGTGCCCTTCGCGGCCGGGGGGTTCGACGCCATGGGGCCGATGTCCCGGGCCGACTACCCGCACCGGCACACCTTCTACGAGATCGTCCACGTCGTGGAGGGCAGCGGGGTCCACGTCATCGACACCGGGCGGTACGCCCTGCGGCCGCCGCAGCTCGGCGTGATCCTGCCGGGCCAGGTGCACCGCTGGGAGGGCGTGCGCGGTCTGGAGGGCTCGCTCGTGCTCTTCACCCCCGAGTTCCTCGTCGACGGGGCGGACGACCTCGCGCTGCTGCGACGCCTCGGGGAGCGGCCGTGGGCGGACCTGGACGACGCCGCGCACGCGCGGACCTCGCTGCTGATGGAAGAACTGGCCGAGGAGTACCGGCACGGCGACGACGGCTTCGCCGGGGTGCTGCGGTCCCTGCTGCACGTGCTGCTCGTGCGGGCCGCGCGCGTGCCGGGCGGGCGGGTCGTCGGGCCGGCGCGGGGCCTCGCCGAGGAGTTCCTCGGGCTCGCGGGACAGGCCACCGAAGGGGTGTCCGTACGCCACTGCGCCGAGCGGCTGGGCGTCACGCCCGGGCACCTGACCGAGGTCGTGCGCCAGGCCACCGGGCGGACGCCCGCCGCGCTGCTGCGGGAGGCCCGGGTGCGGGAGGCGCAGCGGCTGCTCGTGGCCACCGGACTGTCCGTGCGGCAGGTGGCCGCGCGGGTCGGCTTCGAGGATCCCGCCTACTTCTGCCGCTTCTTCCGGCGGGAGGTCGGGCGCAGCCCGGGGGACTTTCGAAAACACCACGACCGCCCCGTTCCGTCCATCGAAGGCACGGAGGGGAACTCGTAGGTTCGTGCCGACCCCAGCCCCCACCTGAGGAGCCAGGCACATGGACACCGAGAGCACCAACAGCACCGGGCACGTCACGCGCAAGGCCGTGCTGCGGGCGGCGCTCGCGGCCGGGATGGCCGCGCCCGCCGTCCTGATGGGCGTCCCGGCGCTCGCCCGCACGCTGAGCGACAGCGGGACCGCCCTCGACCTCACCCCGACCTGCGACGACGGCGACGACCCCACCCCGCCGCAGATGGAAGGGCCGTACTTCAAGCCCAACTCGCCGCTGCGCAGCAGCATGCCGGACGGGCCGGGCACGCGGCTGACGGTCAGCGGGTACGTCTTCGGGCGGGCCTGCCGGCCGATATCCGGGGTCCTGCTGGACTTCTGGCAGGCGGACGTCAACGGCGCTTACGACAACACGGGGTTCAAGTTCCGGGGGCACCAGTTCACCGGCGCGGACGGGGCGTTCAAGCTGACCACCATCGTCCCCGGGCTCTACCCGGGGCGGACCCGCCACATCCACGTCAAGGTGCAGGCGCCCGGACGTCCGGTCCTCACCACGCAGCTGTACTTCCCGAACGAGCCCCGGAACAACACCGATTCGCTCTTCGACCCGCGCCTGCTGATGACCGTCCGGGACTCCGGCGGCGCGCGCGAGGCCGCCTTCGACTTCGTGCTCGACGTGCCGCAGAACCCGGGCCCGTCGCCCACCCCCACGCCGACCACCGCTCCGCCCGGCGGCACCTGGACCGCCGGACGGACGTACACGGCGGGGGACAGGGTCACGTACGGCGGTGTGGGCTACGTGTGCCTCCAGGCCCACACCGCCATCGCCGGCTGGGAGCCGCCGAACGTCCCCGCCCTGTGGCGGGTCGGCTAGGGCCCGTCGGACAGACGGGCCCCAGGGTCAGGCAGAGGGCGCGATCCGGCCCCGGACCTCGCCGAGTCCGACCTTCGTGCCGTCCGGGCCCGGCGCCCACGCGGTGAGGACGACCTCGTCGCCGTCCTCCAGGAACGTCCGCTTGCCGCCCGCGAGTTCGATCGCGTCCCGGCCGTTCCAGGTCAGCTCCAGGAGCGAGCCGCGCTGGCCGACCTCGGGGCCGGAGACCGTACCGGAGCCGTAGAGGTCGCCGGTACGGAGGGAGGCGCCGTTCACCGTCATGTGGGCGAGCTGCTGCGCGGCCGTCCAGTACATGGTGGAGAACGGCGGCTCCGCCACCACCTCCCCGTTGATCTCCACAGAGATCCGCACGTCGAAGCCGCCCGGCTCCTCCTCCGCCGCGTCGTCCAGGTAGGGGAGGAGCGGGAAGTCCCGGGCCGGCGGCGCGGTACGGGCCGCGTCCAGGGCCTCCAGGGGCGTCACCCACGCCGACACCGAGGTCTGGAAGGACTTGCCGAGGAACGGGCCCAGCGGCACGTACTCCCACGCCTGCACGTCCCGCGCCGACCAGTCGTTCAGCAGCGTCAGACCGAAGACGTGGTCGCGGAAGGCGGCGAGCGGCACGGGGCGGCCCAGCTCCGAGGGGGTGCCGACGAGGAAGCCGACCTCCGCCTCGATGTCCAGCTTCACCGACGGGCCGAAGACCGGCGCCGCGTCGGCGGGCGTCTTCCGCTGGCCTGAGGGACGCACCACGTCCGTGCCGGAGACCACGACCGTGCCCGCCCGCCCGTGGTAACCGATCGGCAGGTGCTTCCAGTTGGGCGTCAGCGGCTCGCCGTCGGGACGGAACATCCGGCCCACGTTGGTCGCGTGGTGCTCGCTCGCGTAGAAGTCCACGTAGTCCGCGACCGTGTACGGCAGGTGCAGCGTCACCGCGTCCAGCGGGTGCAGCAGCGGCTCGATCTCGGCGCGGTGCGCCGGGACCGTCACCCAGGCCGTCAGGGCGCGCCTGACGTCCCGCCAGGTGGTCCGCCCGGCGGCGAGCAGCGGGTCGAGGCTCGGCTGCGCCAGGAGGGAGGCGTACGGGGAGCCGAGCGCGTGCGCGGCGGCCCCCGCGTCCAGGACGTGCCCGCCGATCCGGACGCCGAGCCGGCGGTGGCCGGGCTCGTCGGCGGTGGCGAAGACGCCGTACGGGAGGTTGTGCGGGCCGAAGGGGTCGCCCTCGGCCAGGTCGAGCGGGCTGGGCTCGGACATCGGTGCGTGCCTCGCTTTCGATGATGGGTGAGGGACACGTTACGGGGCGGGCCGCCGCGCGAGGATGACATGGATCACAGAGAAACCGGGGGCTCCGTGAGCAACTGCGCTGATTGGCCCGATTCGTCAGCGAGGTGGTGACGACTCTCCGTCCGAGCTGCGAAAACACCTCTGCCGACGGGCTGTTTCGGGCCATACGATCAGGGCGGTGTCGCCCCGCGTGAGGACGTCCGCAGGCGCGCCGCACTCACTTCTTCCCTGACCAGGAAAAGGTCCCCACGTGAAGATCCGCCGTATTCTCGCGACCGCCGTGGCGGCCGCCGTCACGACGCCGGTCGTGTTCCTGTCCGCCGGCACGGCCGTCGCGGACACCCCGAAGCCGTCCCAGAAGCAGACCGCGGGCACCGCCGACCACGAGGACGACGAAGTCCCGACCATCGGGGAGCTGGAAGAGGCCGTCGAGACCGCGCAGGCGAAGGTCGACGACCTCAAGGACAAGCGCGCGAAGCTGAAGCAGGACATCGCCGACGAGAAGGTCGACGCGGCCGTGCAGGCCGAGTACGACGCCGCGAAGAAGGCGTACGACGAGGCGAAGGCCGCCACCGCCACCGCCGTCGAGGCGGTGACCGCGGCCGAGGCCGAGCTCAGGAAGGTCACCGAGGACCCGGCCTCCACCGAGCAGCAGAAGTCCGACGCCGCGAAGGCCGTCGAGGACGCGGTGAAGAAGCGGGACGAGGCCACGGCGGCCGAGAAGACCGCCAAGGAGCGCTTCGACGCCGCGGACAAGGCCCGGATCGACGCCCACGAGGCCTTGACCCGGGAGCACACCCGCCTCGGCGAGGAGCTGGAGACCGCCGAGGAGGAGCTCGCCCAGGCCAAGGAGGACCTGGAGTTCTGGGAGTCGATCGGGGAGGGGTGCGAGGAGGACTCCTCGCTCTCCTTCTCCCTCACCGGACCCGACAAGATCGCGGCCGGCGGCAGCGGCGTCTTCACGCTGTCCCTGACCAACGTCTCGGACCGCCCCCTGGACGACGTCCAGGCGTGGCCCGGCGTCGCGATCTTCGGTACTCCGGACGAGGACGAGCTGGACCCGGAGCACCCGCCGGCCCTGGAGCGCGCCACGGTCGAGTGGTCCTCCAAGGACGTCCTGGAGTGGACCCCGCTGACCGACGAGTTCGACACCGCCGAGTTCGGCGGCATCGACAAGGGCCACACGTCCGAGGTCAAGCTGCGGGTCACCGTCGACGGCGACGCGCCGCTGAACCAGGGCGTGCTGCACGCCTCGGCGATGTACGAGAACGACGACCTCTCCTGCGGCATCAGCGACAAGACCGTCGAGGCGTGGTTCGACGTCACCGGCACCGACAAGGGCGAGCCGACCCCGTCGGAGAAGCCGACCTCGGAGACGGAGTCCCCGTCCCCGGAGCCGTCCCCGTCGACCGCCACCCCCACCCCGGCGGCCACGACGGGCACGACGGGCGGCAACACCACCGCGCAGGGCGGCTCCTCGAACACCTCGGTGAACGGTGAGCTCGCCGAGACCGGTTCGGGCGACGCCATGCCGAAGCTCGTGGCGGCGGCCGGCGCCGCCCTCGTGCTCGGCGTGGGCGCGCTGTTCCTGTCCCGCCGCCGCAAGGCCGGCGCCTAGGAGTCACCCGCACCACCGCGATCCCCCGTACGGCCCAGGGCTCAGCCCGCCGTGCGGGGGATCCGCTTCTCCCAGGTGCGGTGGAAGACGACCTCGCCGCCCTCCTTGCACACCACCTCGTCGGAGGTGTGGAAGCTGTCGGCGTCGCAGCTGATCTCGGAGCGGGTGTCGACCGTGACGTCCCAGGCGAGTTCCGGGCGGTGCAGCCGGATGTGCCACTCCGAGCGGGTGCGGGCGGAGAGCGGGTCGTCCTCGGCGATCGTGTACGTCTCCACGGCGTCCTCGGTGAACTCCAGGCCGTCCGGGTACACGCGCGTGCCGCCGTACTTCGGGTCCACCTGGAGGGTCCACTCGCCCTTGGCGACGTCCCGGAGCACCAGCCGCTCGGGGCGGGTCTCCTCCGGGGTCCTCAGGGGCGCCGGGGACGACACGCCGAGCGGCGGGGACTGCTCGGGTTCCTCGAAGGAGACCGCGTCGTCCGTGTGGGCGCGGACCGGAAGGGTGAGGGAGGAGCCGGCCGGGTCGAGGGTGAAGCCGGCCGCGTCGGGCTGCGGCCAGATCCAGGGCCAGTACGCGGAGGAGATCGCGAGCCGGACCCGGTGGCCGGGCGGGAAGGTGTGCCCGATGCCGTTCAGCTCGAAGCCGTACGTCTCCCACTCGCCGGGCTGCGCCTCCACGGCCCGGTCGCGGCCGTAGCGGGCGGAGACGTTCAGGGCGCCGCGGGTGACCAGGGTGGAGGAGCCGTCCGGGGCGATGTCGCAGAGCCGGGCGATGATCTGCCCGGTGGGCGCCCCCGTCATCAGGTGGAGGCTCACCGAGGGGCGGCCGAGGATCTCGATCGGGGTGCCGCCCTCGGACCCGGCGGGCACCGGGAAGTCGAAGCAGGCGGAGTGGGCGTCCTCGTCGCGCTGGTCGGGCGGCAGGTCGGCGTCGTTGCCGAAGGGGAAGAAGCGGCCGGCGTCGATGCCGGTCTGCTGCGGCGAGTCGACGACGACGTGCTCGCCTTGGAAGCCGTACGTGACCGGCGTGACGTGCGGCGAGGGCCAGGAGGGATCGGCGACCCAGCGCCCCGGCAGCTCCGCGTAGACGGTGGCCGGCGGGTGCGACTCGCTGATCCAGGCGCGGAGCAGCGGCTCGGCCATGACGTCGCCCGCGCCGGAGCCGCTGTCGGACCCGCCCGCGTCCTTGAGGTGGTGGTCCCACCAGCGGAGGGTCTCCTGGAGGAAGCCGATGGCGGGGCCGGGCGGCAGCCCGCGGTCGGGGTACTGGTGGGACCAGGGGCCGATGATGCCGCGGACCCGGTCCTGCGGGAGGTGTTCGACCAGACGGAGGACGGTGTCCCGGTACGGGTCGTGCCAGCCGCCGACGGCGAGGACGGCGGCCCGGATCGCCGAGTAGTCCTCGCAGACGCTGCCGTGTCTCCAGTAGTCGTCCCGGGTCTGGTGGGAGAGCCAGGTGTGGACGAAGGGCTCGACGGCCTCCAGGCGGCGCAGCCACAGCTCCCGCCACTCCTCGCCGGCGTACTCCGGGTCCGGGGGGCGGCTGACGAAGGCGAGCATGGTGGCGGCCCAGGCGTGCATGTCGACGCCGAGGACGGAGCCGCCCATGTAGTGGACGTCGTTGTCGTAGCGGTCGTCGGTGGAGCAGACGGTGACGACCGCCTTGAGCGGTTCGGGGGCGAGGGCGGCGATCTGGAGGCTGTTGAAGCCGCCCCAGGAGATGCCGAACATGCCGACCTTGCCGGTGCACCAGGGCTGCTCGGCGAGCCAGTTCACGACGGCGACGCCGTCGGCGAGCTCGGTGGCGTCGTACTCGTCGCCGGGCAGGCCCTCGCTGTTGCCGTGGCCGCGGACGTCCACGCGCACGGAGGCGTAGCCGTGCCCCGCGTACCAGGGGTGGCGCTGCCAGTCGCGGGGCGCGGTCCAGTCGGTGAGCCGGTAGGGCAGGTACTCCAGGAGGGCGGGGACGGGCTCGTCGGTGAGCGGCCGCCACACGCGCGCGTACAGCCTGGTGCCGTCCGGCAGCGGGATGCGGATGTCCTCGTGCCGGGTCTCGTACGGGAAGTCGGTACGGATCTTCGTCATCGGGTCACCTCAGTGGACGGGGTGCATGGTGCGGCGCAGCCAGGGCGCCAGGGCCATCACGGCGAGGCCCACGGCGACGGCGATGGCGCCGTTGACGCCGAAGTAGGCGGGCTTGGAGACGTCGTCGTAGAGCTTCACGGTCTGTGCCTGGATGCCGTTGGCGAGGGCGAGGGAGAGGAACCAGAGCGACATGGTCTGGCTGGAGAACGCCTTGGGGGCGAGCTTGCTGGTGGCGGACATGCCGGAGGTCTCCAGGAGCACGTCGCCGAGGCCGAGCAGGAGGTAGGAGCCGACGATCCACCAGGCCGCCATCTCGTACGTGTCGTCGGCGTGGCCCGAGGTCGGCAGGACCATCAGGAGGAAGGACAGACCGCCGAGGATCACACCGAAGGCGATCTTGTTGGAGGCGTGCGGCTGCTTGTGCCCCATCCGGGCCCAGACGGCGGCCACCACGGGTGCCAGGGCGACCTCGAAGGCGCCGAGGGCGGAGGCGTACCAGCTGGGCGGGAAGTCGAAGCCGAGGATGGTCGTGCGGGCGTTGGACTGGGCCAGCAGCATCATCGTGGAGTACGCCTGGAAGAGGATGAAGTTGAACGCCACCGAGGCCAGGAAGAGCACGATGTACGGCCTGAGGCGGCCGCGCTCCTCGGCGCTGACCCGGGGGCTGGTGAACATCACCCAGAAGTAGACGACCGGCGCGATCACCGAGATCAGCGTCAGCAGGTCCACGAACCGGTCCATGGTGAGCCAGCCCGCCGCCGCCAGCGCGACGGCCGCCGCGGCGACGACCACGGCGCCCGCGCCCATCAGGAGCCACGCGCGCCGCAGGGCGTCCGGCGCGAGCGGGAACTCGGCGGCGTGCCGCTTGCCCGCGAGGTGGCGGCGTCCGGCGACGTACTGGATCAGGCCGAAGGTCATGCCGATGGCGGCGGCCGAGAAGCCCCAGTGGTAGCCCTTGTGGTCGGCGAGCCAGCCGGTGATCAGCGGTCCGGCGAAGGCGCCGATGTTGATCGCCATGTAGTAGAGGGCGAAACCGGCGTCGCGGCGGTCGTCGTCGGTGCGGTACAGCTTGCCGACCATGGTGGCCACGTTCGGCTTGAGCAGGCCGGTGCCGGCGCTGATCAGGCCGAGGCCGACCCAGGTCATCGCGGCGGTCGGCACCGCCATGGCGTAGTGGCCGCAGGCGATGAGGATGCCGCCCCACAGGACCGCCCGGTACGAGCCGAGGATCCGGTCGGCGAGCCAGCCGCCGGCCACCGAGACCAGGTAGACGAGGGTGCCGTAGGCGGCGGAGACGGAGGCGGCGGTGCCGGCCGCCATGCCGAGGCCGCCGTCGGACACGGCCGCGGCGAAGTACAGGACGAGGATGGCCTGCATACCGAGGAACGAGAACCGCTCCCAGACCTCCAGGCCGGAGAGCGCGAGGAGGCCGCGCGGATGGCCCAGGAAGGCGCGGTCGTCCTCGGGGGGCGGTCGCTCCCCGTCACCGTCGTCCCAGTCGTCCTTGTCGATCGCTGTTCGAGACAATTCACGCACTCCATGTCGTATCAGCTGATCACGAACATACCGGGGGTGACGGGAAGGCGCCCACGGTGATCGAAACGTGACCGGATACGCTGGCTGGAGTGCATTCCAGCGACACAGCGACCAGCCGTGTGACCACCGACACCATGTGATCACCACCCCGACCGTGTGATCGTCACCATGTGACCGACACCAGGCGTCAGCAGACAGGAGACCCCCTCGTGACCGTCGTCGGGCCGTTCGGGCTTAGCGTGCGGGACCAGGCTCTTGAGGCCGATGTCCAGACCGGGTTGGCGGCCGTCGAGGCCGGCCTCCTCGACGCCACCAAGAGCGATGTCCCCTTCATCACCGAGGCCGCCCAGCACCTGGTGATCGCCGGCGGCAAGCGGTTCCGGCCGCTGCTCGTGATGCTCGCCGCCCAGTTCGGTGACCCCTACGCGCCCGGCGTGGTGCCCGCCGCCGTCGTCGTGGAGCTCACCCACCTGGCCACGCTCTACCACGACGACGTCATGGACGAGGCGGCCGTCCGCCGGGGTGTGCCGAGCGCCAACAGCCGCTGGGGCAACTCGCTCGCCGTCCTCACGGGTGACTTCCTCTTCGCCCGCGCCTCGCACACCCTTGCGGACCTCGGCCCCGAGGCCGTTCGGATCCAGGCCGAGGCGTTCGAGCGGCTGGTCACCGGCCAGATCCTGGAGACCGCGGGCCCCGTCGACGGGCGCGACCCGGTCGACCACTACCTCGACGTCCTCGGCGGCAAGACCGGCTCCCTCGTCGCCGTCTCCTGCCGCTTCGGCGCCATGATGTCCGGCGCCGACGAGTCCGTCGTCGACATCCTCACCCAGTACGGCGAGCGGCTCGGCGTCGCCTTCCAGCTCGCCGACGACGTCCTCGACATCGCCTCCGAGGGCCACGAGTCCGGCAAGACCCCCGGCACCGACCTCCGCGAGGGCGTCCCGACCCTCCCCGTCCTCCGCCTCCGGGCCGCCGCGGCCGCCCACGGCCGCCCCGAGGACCTCGCGCTCGTCGCCCTGGTCGACGGCGACCTCACCGACGACGCCCGGCACGCCGAGGCGCTCCGCCTCCTCCGCGTCCACCCCGCCCTGGAGCAGGCCCGCCGCGACACCGTCCGCTACGCCGAGGAGGCCAGGGCCATGCTGACCCCCCTCCCCGACGGCTACGCCAAGTCGGCCCTCCAGGAACTGTGCGACGCGGTGGTCCACCGCGCGGGCTGACCCGTCCGCGAGTGGCTAGGCCCGGGGATCTCCGTCACGGAGGAGTGCGGCGGGCAGCGCGGCCCGGGCTCCGATGGCCTCGATGCCGAGCAGACGCCCCGACGCGTCGAAGTCGAGGTTCAGCTCGGCCGCGCCGCCCGGTGCCGCGACCGTGACCTGCCGTACGGCGGCCCCGTCTCCGACGCGCGCGGCGAGGGCGACGTAGGCGGTGTCGTTCTCCTGGTCGTAGGCGATGTGCATGGTGACGCTCCCTGGTGTCCCGGACCCTTCGGGTGCGGGTCCGACGGGGGCGACCCTAGGGGACGTCATCCCGGAGGGGTACACGAGGTTGAGCCCCCAGGCTGACGCTTCGCGGGCCCCGTCCTGGTGGGATAGGGGACATAGAGAAGCAGTCCGCCAGGGCACGGAGGGATCACAGACCATGGCAGCACAGCGAAAGACGAGTCGGTACGTCGTCCCGGTCGCGGTGGCCGGAATCGCCGCCGCGACCATCGGCCTCGTCCCGGCGCTCGCCGCGTCCGGCGACCCGGACCTGCCGGAGATCACGGCCCAGCAGCTCATCGAGAAGATCGCGGCCTCGGACACCCAGACCCTGTCCGGCACCTTCAAGGTCTCCACCGACCTCGGTCTGCCCGCCTTCGACGGGCTGCTCGGCGGGCTCGCGGGCGGCGCCGCCCAGGGCGAGGGCGAGGGTTCCGCCGACCCGGCCGCGCAGCTGACCAAGCTGGTCTCCGGCACGCACACCCTCAAGATCGCCGCCGACGGCCCCGAGCGCCAGAAGCTCACGCTGCTCGACGGCAAGGAGCAGTACAGCCTCGTCCACAACGGCGACGAGGTGTGGGCGTACGACTCCCGGTCCAACGAGGTCTTCCACGAGAAGGGCGTCGACGGCGGTCCCGGCGAGGACGCCCCGGCTCCCGAGAAGGAGCTGCCGGCCAGCCCCAAGGACCTCGCCGGCGAGGTCCTGAAGGCCGCCGGCGACACCACCTCGATCACCGTCGGCGGCACGGCGAACGTGGCCGGCCGCGACGCCTACCGCCTGGTGATCGAGCCGAAGCAGCAGGGCTCCACGGTCGACGCGATCACCATCGCGGTCGACGCGGCCACCGGCACCCCGCTGAAGTTCACCCTCGACTCCACCAGCGGCGGCAAGCCGGTCCTCGACGCGGGCTTCACCAAGGTCGACTTCGGCAGGCCGGCGGCCTCGGAGTTCGATTTCACCGTCCCGAAGGGCGCCAAGGTCACCGAGGGCGACGACGTCGAGGCGTCGCACAAGGACGTGGAGAAGGACCTGGAGAAGGAGTTCGGCGGGCTCGGGGACCTGGGCCTCGGCGGCGCCGGAGGCTTCGGCGAGGGCGACGTCAACGTGATCGGGGAGGGCTGGACGAGCATCGCCCGCTTCGACTCCGGCGCACCGGCCCCGAAGACGGACGAGGCGCCGAAGGAGGTCCAGGGCTTCCTGGACTCGCTCGGCGAGAAGGTCAGCGGGAAGTTCGGCTCCGGCACGGTCTTCAAGACCAAGATCGTCAACGCGCTGATGACGGACGACGGCAAGGTCTACGTCGGCGCGGTCACCCCGGAGGCCCTGGTGGACGCGGCGAACGCGGCCAAGTAGCACGGGAGTTGGTGCCCGGGTGGGCCGGGAGCAGGTCACCGGCCCACCCGGGTGGCTCGTGCCGCCGGCTTACGGGAAGGTCAGCTTGAACCCGTTGATGTAGCCGGTGTCGGCGGACGCGATGTCCTGCGCGCGGAGCTTCCAGGCGCCGTTGGCGACCTCGGAGGAGGCGTTCACGGTGTAGGTCTGGACGATGTTGTCGGCGCTGCCGCCGGTGCGGTTGTGGAGGTTGTAGACCGAGCCGTCGGGCGCGATCAGGTCGACGACGAGGTCGCCCTTGTAGGTGTGGACGATGTCCACGCCGACGGAGAGGTTGCTCGGCGCGTTGCCGGTGACGCCGGTGACGTTCACGGTCGAGGTGACCGCGGCGCCGGGGGAGTCCGGGATGGCCACGTCGGCGGTGTTCTCGAAGACCTTGCCGGTGGGCGGCGTGCTCGTGCCCGACAGCGTCCAGATCGCGTGCGCGATGGCGTCGCTGTTGCGGTCCAGGGCCGTGTCGTTGATGTTCGCCAGGGTGTCGCACGAGGAGTGGTAGCAGCGGTCGAAGGCCGTGGCCGTGCCGCCCCACTTGGACACCTGGGCGCTGGACTTGACCCGGCTGGCGCCGGTGAACAGCCCGCCGACCGGGATGCCGACGTTCTTGAAGGAGGCGTGGTCGGAGCGGCCGTCGCCCTCGGTCTCGATCTCGGTGGGGACCCCGATGCCCGAGAAGTAGGTCTTGAAGGTCTGCTCGATCGTCGGGTCGTCGTCGTAGACGAAGTAGCCCGGGTTCGGCGAGCCGATCATGTCGAAGTTGAGGTAGCCCTTGACCTTCGAGCGCTCGGCCGTGGGCAGGTTGTTCACGTAGTACTTGGACCCGACGAGGCCCAGCTCCTCCGCGCCCCACCAGCCGAAGCGCAGGTGCTTGGACGGCTGGTAGCCGGAGCGGGCGACCGTCAGCGCGGCCTCCAGGACCGCCGCGGACCCGGAGCCGTTGTCGTTCATGCCCGCGCCCGAGGTGACCGAGTCGAGGTGCGCGCCGGACATGATGACCTGGTTGGGGTCACCGCCCGGCCAGTCGGCTATCAGGTTGTAGCCGGTGGTGCCGTTGTACGTGAACTGCTGGACGCTCGTGGTGAAGCCGACCGCGTCCAGCTTCGCCTTCACGAAGTCGATGGACGCCTTGTAGCCGGGCCGGCCGTGCGCGCGGTTGCCGCCGTTGTTGGCGGCGATGGTCGAGAGGTCCGTCAGGTGCTGCTTGACGTTGGCGACCGAGATGTCCGGCGCCGCGGTGGCGCCGGCGGGGGCCGCGGTGGCCGGCACGGCGCCGGCGAGGGCGCCGATGACGAGGGCCGAGGATCCGGCCAGGGCGGCGAGTCTCGCGGAGAGTTTCATGTGGGGGCTCCGGATTCCGAACAGGGATGGGACGGAACGTGCGAGCGCCTCGCACCGTGGGTGGCGCGAGGCGTTGGAGCTGTACGGGTGCGCCCGCGGGGGTGCGAAGGGGATCCCCGTGGTGGGTGCGCGTGCTGAATGCTCAGTGACGTGACGATGTCCCGTCAAGACCTCAATCCGGTCAGTAGGGTTCGCTCAGCGGACGACGGGCCGTCACCTCGCGCGTCGCGGCCTACCGCCAGGCGGCCGTTTCGGGGTCGATCCCATGGGCTCGCGCGCTCGCCTCGACCGCGAGGCGGAACCACCGCGCCAGGCCCGGGCGGATCGCGTCGTAGTGCGCGGCGAAGCCGGGATCCGTCTCGTACCGGCGGGCCAGCAGCACCTGCATCTCCCTGCTGAGCGGGAAGTACGCCGAGAACACGGCCCGGTGCCGCTCCACGAGCGCGTCCGCCTCCGGACTCCCCGGTGCGACGCCCGCCTCCGCCGCCGCCGCGAGCTCGCGGTCCAGGGCGGCCGTGGCGTCGGAGACGGCCTGCCACTCCTCGGGCGTGCGGGAGGCCGAGCGCTCGGCGTACTGACGCCACTGCCGGGTGTCCCCGTACAGGGCCCGCGCCTTCGCCGGGCCTTCCGGATCCCACCCGGGGCCGAAGACCGCGGCCTGCTCGTCGGAGCTGAGGAGCACCCCCCTCTCGTGCGCCTCGATCATCCGGTCGAGGCCCTCGCCGAGCCGCCGGAGACGCTCGATCCGCTCGCCGACCTGGGCGCGCTGGGCGCGCAGCGCGCCGGTCACGTCCGGGGCGGAGTCGTCCAGCACGGCCCGGATCTTCTCCAGGCCGAGCCCGAGCTCGCGGTAGACGACGACGCGGTGCAGGCGTTCCAGATCCGCGGCCGTGTAGAGCCGGTAGCCGGCCCCCGTGCGGAGCGACGGCGGCGCCAGGCCGATCTCGTCCCAGTGGTGCAGCGCGCGGACGGTCACGTCGAGCCGCGCGGCGGCCTGGCCGACGGTCAGCCCGTCCGCGTCCGTGTCGTCGTACTCGTCCTCAGGCATGTCCTCCATTCTCGCCGCCGTCCGGCGGGGTGATCCCGATGTCCGCGAGGTTCCGCGCCTCCTGGCTCGCGGGGTCGAAGGGCTTGGCGGCGGTGAAGACGATCCGGGCGTTCTCGGGGGTGATCACCTCCACGTCCCGGGTGTTCCAGGCGGTGTCGCGGGGGCCGGAGACCGCCTCGGGCCGCAGCTTGAGGCACGCCTCCCTGACCTCCTCGACCTGCGAGAGGACGCCCGCGAAGCTGAAGCTCATGGCCGGCGGCCGCGCGGGGACGCTCTCCGCCGCGACGAGGAGCACGTCCTGGAAGGCCCAGCGGCGCAGGTGCACCAGGGTGCCGGGGATGCTGAACAGTTCGAAGAAGCCGAGCCCCCGGACCCAGAAGTCCACGGACTCCGCCAGGTCGGCCGTGGGGATGGTCACGAAGGACGGCATGCCGTAGATGCCGTGGAACGGCTCGGGCGGCACGGCGTCCGCCCCGGGGGCGGGCACGGGGCTCATCTCGAACGCGTTGTAGTGGGTGCCGGTGTGGTGGTCGATGGAGTGGTCGTCGCTCATGCGGACCACTGTTCGGCCTCACGCTACGTGAGGGTCAAGCGCGAGCGTCTCCGCTTCCTCCGCCCGGCAGTCCAGGCACCGCCCCGGCGTCGTCACCGACGCCGGGAAGGGCCGCTCGCACCCGTCGCAGACGAGGCGGGGCGCCGGGACGGCCCGTACGGGCGGCGGGGCGGGGAGAGGCGGCGGGAGCAGCGCCTCCAGCCGGTGGGCGAGCAGCCCGTAGGGGTTCGCCAGGTCGGGCGGGAGGTCCGCGCGCAGCGTCCGGGACACGGCGTCCGGATGCGCCCCGCGCTCCAGCCAGGCCGTCACCCCCGGCGCCAGCCGCCGTACGTCCCGCTCCGACAGCAGCAGGCGGGGCTCGTGCGCCCGGAGCCCGGCGAGGAGGGCGGCGGCGGGGTGATGGGCCTCGGGGAGCGGCGCGGGGACGGGGGCGGGCCGTTCCGGGGCGGGGTCCGGTGGCTCCTCGGCGGGGTGCGGCGGCTCGCCCCCTGAGGTCGGCGGCTTCTGAGCGGGGGGCTCTCGCCGCGTGCGCGGTGCCGGGGTCTCCCGTACGGGACCGGGGTCAGCCCCCGGCCGGTTGTACGAGACCGTGTACTGCACGAACCGGCCGTCCGGCAGCCGCTCCCGTCGGCGCGCGAGGAAGCCGGCCGCCTCCAGCTCCCGCAGGGCCGCGGCGATCCTCATCTCGCTCAGCCCGTTGGTGCGCAGGGCGAGCGCCTTGATCCCGACGGGCGTGCCGGCGGGCAGCGACTGGATGACGACGGCGAGCCCGATCGCCGGGACCGTGAGACGCGGATGCCGGGCGAGGTCGTTGCTGATGACGACGTACCGGGAGGTGAGCCGGACGTTGCGGTGAACGAGCCCATGGGCGGGCGGGCGCGCGTTAGGGTGCACGGAAGCCATCGGGAAGAGCTACCTTCCTCGGTGGTCAGGCCCCCGATCGGGATTGCGAGTCCCGGCCGGGGGCCGACGCATGTCTGATGTTGTGAGCGGAGCATATGCCAGGCAACCCGCCCCAAATCCAGCCCAGTTGAGGCAAGTCACCCGTGCGGGTGACGGGCCGCCGGGGGGAGGTGGGAGGGGTGGGGTGGTGGTTGTCCCGGTCTTTGGTCTTTTACGTCGTGAGCCACCGCGTCGCGGCTGTCGCGTCGCGGTGAACGCCCTCATGGCAACGGCAGTTCGACCCAGACGGTCTTCTGCGGTGCGGGCCCCGAACTGACCCCCCAGCTGCGGGCCAGAGCATCCACGACGAGCAGCCCGCGCCCGCTCTCGGCGGTGGGGGAGTGGCCGCCGGCGCGCGGCACGCGGTCACCCCGCGTGTCCGTGACCTCGATCCGCAGGGCCGCCCCCGTGGCGATCACCCGCAGCCGGAAGTCCCGCCCCGGCACATGCCCGTGCGTCACGGCGTTGTTCGCCAACTCGGCCACGAGCTGCCCGGCCGCCTCGGTCACGCCCTCCAGCCCCCAGGAACGCAGCTGCTCGACGGCGAGAAGCCGCGCGAGCCGGGCGCCACGGGGCGTCGAGGAGAGCTGGAGGGTGAAATGGCGTGCACTCGCCATGAGTTGGCTGGTTTCCGGATTCATGGAGGTAAGCGTGTCGACCGCTGCCTACGCTGCGGGCGGGAAAGACCCTTACGTACGGTCACTGTCCCGCGACTGTCCCGACTTGTCTCGACTGTCTCGGGCCGCGCTCCGGGTAGAGGGGCTGCCACGAGGAAGGTGGGGCACGCATGAGCGTGGACGAGGTGGACGGTGTCGTCGTCGAGGACGCGGGCTGGGAGGTGGACCCCGGCGACGAGCCGGGGAAGGCGATCCTGGCCACGGTCGGGCGCCAGCTCAAGACCTGGCGGGAGGCCAGGGGCATGAGCGCGGCGGAGTTCGGCGGCCTGACCGGCTACGGCGAGGACATGATCCGCAAGCTGGAGCGGGGCGACCGCATCCCGCGCCCGGAGTTCCTGGACCGGGCGGACACGGTGCTGGACGCGAACGGGCTCGTGGCGGAGATGCGGCAGGACATCGCGGAGGTGCGCTACCCGAAGCCGATCCGGGACCTGGCGAAGCTGGAGGGGCGGGCGGTGGAGTTCTGTATGTACTCGAACTTCAATGTCCATGGTCTTCTGCAGACCGACGAGTTCTCCCGCGCGATCATGCAGACCTGGCGTCCGGCGTTCAGGCCGGAGCAACTGGAGAGGTACCTGGCGGCGCGTGTGGCACGTCGTGCGGTGCTGGAGAAGAACCCGGCGCCCGAGTTCAGCTTCGTCCAGGAAGAGGTGTCGCTGCGACGACCCATCGGGGGGAGGATGGTGCTACGTCGCCAGCTTGAACACCTTCTGGAGGTGAGCGAGTTGCCCCACGTCGAGATTCAGGTGATGCCGACTGTCCGCGCCGACCACCCTGGGAACGGCGGACGCATCGCGCTCTTGAAGTTCGTGGACGGTACGGCAGTGGGGCGCATGGACGGCGACTTCGGAGGTCGCCCCGTCTCTGACCTCAAACGACTCCGGGTCCTGGACCTGCGCTATGGCATCATCCGGTCCCAGGCCCTCACTCCAGCGGAGTCGCGGGACTTCATCGAGCAACTGCTGGGAGAGACATGATCGGCACCCCCGAGCTGGACTGGTTCAAGAGCAGCTACAGCGACAGCGGCAACGGCGAGTCGGATTGTGTCGAGGTCGCCACCACCCCCGCCACCGTCCACGTCCGCGACTCCAAGAACACCACCGGCCCCCGCCTCGCCTTCGGCCCCGCCGCGTGGGCCGGATTCGTCGCGTACAGCGCGGGAGAGTAGGGCTGTCAGCTCTGCCGGAGGCGAGCGCGGAGGGAGGCGGCCGCGGCTGCCAGGTGCGGGGGAGGGGCGGAGAACACGGTGAGGGCCGCTCTCACGTGTTCGGGTCTGGCGCAGGGGTCCCCGTGCACGGCGAGGAGCGCATCCTCGGGGGGCATCGGCACGAGGGCGCGGTGCCAGGCACGCCGGGCGGCACCGGTGGCGTATCGGTCCGTCAGCCGCTCCAGTGGTGACAGGTCGAGTCGGCGTGCGAGGCGGCCCAGGCCCGAGGTGACCAGGTCGCAAATGTCCGCAGGGCGGGCCGTGTTGCTGCGTCGGTCGTCACGGACCTCGTAGATCACCGCGTAGACCAGGTCCCTTTCCCGCTCGGTGGTGGGCGTGGGGAGGGTGGTGTTCTGCCAGAAGGTGGTCACGGAGCCCGGGGTGATGTCGCCACCTGGTACGGGTGTTCGCGTGCCGGCCGCGATGCGGACGGCGCCCAGGGCGACCGCTGAGGCGGAGAGTTCGCGGCGGAGGCCAAGGCCGGGAGCATCTGCTCCGGGCACCTCGGCGGCTGCCCGGCGTACCGCCTCCACGGTCGGTCCGTCGGTCCACACGATGCCGGGGCCGTCGCTCTCCGCGCGGAACCCGTGGCCCAACTGTCTGCCCAGCGCCTCCGCCGCCCGCCGTGCGTCGCCCCGCGCGGTGCCGCCGTCCTCCGACGGCGTCGGGTATCCGGTGTCGGCCACTGCCGCATTCCTCCGCTGTTGGCTGATGTCGGGGTTGAGCGCCGTGACGACCTCGGTCGAGCAGTACCTCTCCAGCCACGGCTGGATGGCCTCGGGAGTGCCGTCGGCAAGAGGCACCGGCCGCGGTGAGGACAACGGAGTCACCTCCCCCTCCATGCCCTTTCAGTACTGACGCCGCAGCCGTTCGCGTACCTCGGCCACCACGTCGCCGAACCACTCGTCGTCCTCGTCGGCCGACAGGCGGGCGACCGACTCGGCCGTCAGCTCCCGCCCGAAGGCGTACGGGAACAGCGGGTCCTGGAAGCAGGAGTGCGTCAACGGGTCGTAGCCCTCCTCCTCGCAGAAGTCGAGGAAGCCCTCCGAGATCCACCATGTGCTGCCGTCGCACCAGAACACGCTGCTGGCCCGGTGGAGGGTCTCGCCACTGTCCTCGTCGGTGACGGTCGTGCGCAGTGCGTCGTCGTTGCGCAGGAGGGCGACGAGGTCGTCGGGGACGTCCCGGTAGAACAGCTCCATCGTGGAGTAGTCGTCCGGGGCAGGCGTGGTGTCCGCGAGCCCCTCGTAGGTCAGCAACAGAACCCGCCGGTCCGGGGTGAAGTACCACACCGCCCACTGCCCGATGCCCTCGTCGAACTCGTAGCGCCGCGCGCCGCGCACCTCTCTGACGAAACCGGGGCCGAGCGTCTCGCTGACGGCCGCCACCCGTCTGCGTACCTCACCGGGGGGAGTGCCTCGCAGGGCCTCCCACGTCTCATCAGCCATGGCCCAAGCATAGGAAGTCGTGCGGGACGACCCCGGCTCGGCCGGCTGGTGCGAGGCCCTGCCCGTCGATCGCTTCGGCCGCTGGGGACAATCGACCCATGAGCGCCTTCGAACGCACTGTGCCGCCCCTGAACGCCGACGAGCGCACCACGCTCGAAAGCTGGCTCGACTTCCACCGCACGACACTCGCCATGAAGTGCGAAGGACTGGACGACGAGCAGGCCGCCGCCGCGTCCGTGCCGCCGTCCGGCTTCACTCTGACGGGCCTGGTCCAGCACATGGCGGAGGTGGAGCGGAACTGGTTCCGCCGCGTGTTCGCCGGGGAACAGGCCCCGCCCATCCACGACCCGCAGGCCGACCCTGACGGCCCCGACGGTGGTTTCGACCTGGCCGAGGGCGCCACCCTGCGCGACGCTCTCGCCACCTGGCAGGCGGAGATCGCCCGCGCCCGCGAGCTCTGCGCCGGCCGTGCCCTGGCCGACACCGGCCGCTTCATGGAGCAGGACGTCAGCCTCCGCTGGATCTACGTCCACATGATCGAGGAGTACGCCCGCCACAACGGGCACGCGGACCTGCTCCGGGAACGTATCGACGGCACCACCGGCGTTTAGCGCCGGGTTCGTCGCGCACAGGGCGGCGGAGCGGTACGAAAACGCGTCGACAGCCGCTCCCGGCGCCCGGCAGAGTGGCCGCCCATGACGAGCAGCGAACTGTGGGACCACGACACCGCCGAACGCTACGACGCCGAGGAGGCCGCGCTGTCCTCGGCGGCCTTCCTCCGGCCGACCCTCGACTTCCTCGCCGAACTCGCCGGGGACGGCCGGGCGCTGGAGTTCGCCATCGGGACCGGGCGGGTGGGAGTCCCGCTGCGGGAGCGCGGCGTGCCGGTGACCGGCATCGAACTGTCCGCGCACATGGCGGCGGTGCTGCGCCGCAAGGCCGACGAGGACACCCTCCCGGTGGTCATGGGAGACATGGCCACCACCACCGCTCCCGGTCGCTTCACCCTCGTCTACCTCGTCTACAACACGATCTCGAACCTGCTCACGCAGGACGAGCAGGTCGAGTGCTTCCGCAACGCGGCACGGCACCTGGAGCCCGGCGGGCGGTTCGTGATCGAACTGCTCGTGCCGCCGCTGCGCTTCCTGCCGCCCGGACAGGTCGCGGTGCCGTTCGACGTCTCCGACGGACACCTCGGCTTCGACACCTTCGACGTGGTCGAGCAGATGCTCGTCTCGCACCACTTCACCCGCGACGGCGACGACGGCCGCTACCGCCGCGGGAACTCCCGTCACCGGTACGCCTGGCCGGCGGAGCTCGACCTGATGGCGCGGATCGCCGGGCTCACTCTGGAACGCCGGGTCGCGGACTGGGACGGGGCTCCGTTCACCCAGGACTCGGCCAAGCACGTCTCCGTGTGGCGCAAGCCGGCCTGAGGGCAGGGCTTTTCAGGCGGTCGTGGCCGAAGCTTTCGGTGTCGTCGGCGGTGCGGGGGGCGTGGACGGTCCGGCGCGGACGACGGCCTGGTCTCCTCGCGGGCCGAACAGGTGCAGGATCTCCACGGCGTTCGCGTCGGCGGGGCCGAACCAGTGCGGCTCGGTGGTGTCGAACTCGGCCACCTCGCCGGGCCGCAGCGTGACGTCCTTCTCCCCGAGGACGAGGCGGAGCCGGCCGGCGAGGACGTACAGCCATTCGTAGCCCTCGTGCGTGACCAGTTCCGGCGCGCGGGGGGCCAGGACCTGCTTGAAGACCCGCACCCGGCCCGGGTACTGCGTCAGGGGTACGAGGACGCTGCCGCGCTCCTTGCGCAGCGGCCTGAGGTGGACCCGGGGGTCGCCGCTGGCCGGTGCGGCCACCAGCTGGTCGAGTGCGACGCGGTGCGCCCGTGCGAGCGGGATCAGCAGGTCCAGGGTGGGGCGTCGCAGGCCCGACTCCACCCGGGACAGCGTGCTGACCGAGATGCCGGTCGTGGCCGCGAGGGCGTCGAGCGTGAGGCCCCGGTCGCGGCGGAGCCGGCGGAGCCGGGGCCCGATGGCGTCGAGGATCAGCTCCAGCTCGGCGTCGCCGGAGGCTGTGCGCGCGGAGCCCGTGTGCGCGGAGCCCGTGTGCGCGGAGCCTGTGCGCGCGGAGCACGTGTGCGCGGATCCTGTGGTCATGGAGCCAGTGTTCACGGATCTGGCGTCCAGGCGGCGAGTTCTTGCGGTCTCCGCAAAAACGGTGGGCCGTGGCCGTGGACCGGGCCGAGCCTGGCCGGGCCCTGTTCCCGGACGTCAGAGGTAGACCGTGGTTGCGACGACACACCCTGTTCCTCCCGCGCTGAGTGCGCGCGGGCGCCGGACCGTACTGGCGGTCTGCTGTCTGAGCATGTTCCTGGTGGGCCTGGACACCACCGTCGTCAACGTGGGTCTGCCGGCCATCGGGCGCGGGCTGGGCGCCGACACGCGCGGTCTCGAATGGATCGTGGACGCCTACACGCTCGTCCTGGCGGCTCTGCTGATCTCCTCCGGCGCGCTGGCGGACCGCTTCGGGCGGCGCCGGGTGTTCCAGTGGGGGCTGGTCGTCTTCGGCGCGGCCTCGCTGCTCTGCGCGGTCGCCCCGTCGGCGGGCGTCCTCGTCGCGGCCCGCGCCCTCCAGGGCGTCGGCGGCTCGATGCTCAGCCCCGTGGCGCTCGCGATCGTGGTGAACGCGACGCCGGATCCCAAGGAGCGGGCGCGGGCGATCGGCGTCTGGGCGTCGGTGTTCGGTCTGAGCATGGCCGCCGGGCCCGTCGTGGGCGGCGCGCTGCTCGCGGGGCTCGACTGGCGGGCGCTGTTCTGGATCAACGCCCCCGTCATCGCGGTCGCCCTGCTGCTCAGCGCGGTGTACGTGCCGGAGTCCCGGGCGCCCCGGGCCCGGCGGCTCGACCTGCCCGGCCAGGTCCTGCTGACCGTGGTCCTCGCGGTGGCGGTCGGCGTCCTCATCGAGGGGCCGCGCATCGGCTGGACGTCGCCGGCGGCACTGGCGGGATACGCGGGGGCCGTCGTGGCGGCGGCTGCATTCGTGTGGGTGGAGTCCCACCGGCCCGAACCGCTGATGGACCTGCGGCTCTTCGGCCGCCCCGTCTTCAGCGGCGCCGTCGTGGGCGCGGTGGCGGTCTTCGTCGCCCTGAGCGTCACGCTGCTCCTGAACACGCTCTACCTCCAGCAGACCCGGGGGTGGACGCCGCTGGCCGCCGGTGTGGCGACCCTGCCCCTGGCTTTCGGGGCGACCGTCTGCGCCCCCTGGGCCGGCCGGATGGTCGGCCGCGCGGGGCCGCGTCCGCCGCTGCTGCTCGCGGGCGGGTTCCTCACGGCCGGCGGGCTCCTCCTGGTCGGGCTCACCCCGCACACGCCCGTACCGCTGTTCCTGGCCGCGTACCTCCTCATCGGCATCGGGTTCGGCTTCGCCAACGCGCCGATCACCAACACCGCCGTCAACGGACTGCCGCCCGCCCGCGCCGGGGTCGCCGGGGCGATCACCTCCACCGCGCGGCAGCTCGGCTCCGCGCTCGGCATCGCCCTCGCCGGCGGTCTGGTCGCGGGCACGAGCCCGTCCGGGCTCGCGCAGGCGTCCCGGCCCGGCTGGGTCCTGGTCGCCGCCTGCGGCGTGGTGCTCCTGCTCGTGGCGCGCGTGTCGCGGCCGAAGGAGGGGGCGGCGGCGGGCCCGGCCCTCGCGCGTACGGGGTCAGGCGGGTGAGGACCCGCCCGCCGCGCCGGCACCCGTCGCCCTGCTCAACTCGGCGGCGAGACGGACGGCCGTCTTCTCCCCGGCTCGCTGCTTGATCAGCCCCTCCTTGGCGGCGGCACGGAGCAGGACCTCCGAGCCGTCCGCCCCGGCCCTCCGCACCTGCACGGTCACCACCACGGGATTCAGACCGCCGGCGCCGCCGCCGGTGACGATGCGGAGGGTCGCGGCCTCACCGGGGTGCACGGGAGAGGACCCGACGGCGCGGCCCGCCCGCGCGAGCACACCGGAGACGCGCCGCACGGCGTCGTCGAAGGGCAGGGGAGCGAGCAGCTCGATCTCGTGGACGTTCTTCCCCATCAGCCTGGCCACCATCCGGACCAGGCCCCCGCCGCCCGCACCGAGAGCGGCAAGCCCCTCGGCCAGGATCTCGTCCTCGCTCCGCTCCAAGCCCCTCATCCCCTCTCCGACCGCGCCCCGGCCCACCCGCCCGGCACCCGCCTGCGGACCGAGACGTCACGGTCCTCCACGCCGGCGGTGTCCTCCACGAACCGGCTCAGCCGGTAGGTGCTGTGCTCCACGGGACGCCGGCACAGCAGGTCGATCCGCATCAGTTCGTCGGCGACCCCCGCCTCCCGCAGACGCCGCAGGCACGCGCGCAACTCCGCCCGGTCCGCCGTCTCCAGCACCGCGTCCCACCGCCCGGCGCCCGAATCGGTGCGCGCGGCCTCACGGTCCCGTGCCGCCGCTTCTTGGCGCTTCCGCTTCCCCTGTCCTGGCATCGCCCCAGAATCGCGGGCGCACCGCGCACACATCAAGTCACGGGGAAACGGCGCGGACGTGGTCGGGCGAGAGATGCAGTTCGTACGGAACGCCGCAGTCGGAGCTGAGCGTGGCGACGAGGGTGCCGCAGGCACACCGCTGGTTCAGCCCGCCGGTCGGAGTCGCGCCGCAGCAGGCAGGGGACGCGTGGTGGTACTCCAGGCCGTGGGCGTCGTCCGGGTTGACGACGATGTTGCCGCGCGGGCCTCGTGACACGAGATACCGCCCGTGCTCGTAACTGACGATCCCGTAGCGCGGCATCGCCCCCACGGGCACCTCGGAGACCACCAGGGGAGCACCGTAAGGCTCTGTCTCGACGGCATAGCGGCCCGACGGCACGGTCGGCGGCAATGGGCCGGGTTCCTGGTCGGCCCACAACTCGTAGGCAGGTAGTTCGGGCACCGCGGGCAGTCGCGTGAGGGGGCTCGTCAGGGGGACGTCACAGGTCACGCAGACGAAGACCACCGCCTCGCCCTCCGCGGTGCCCTCGGCACCGAGGACGCGCTGCTCGGGCGCCACCGTGCCGGAACGCGGGTCCTGTTCTCGTCGGTCGTTCATGAACTGACCGTACGCGGCGGGCCGCCCGCCCTCGCGGCCACCCCAGGGCCTCCGCAGGCCCGTCATCCCGTGCGTCACCCCAGGTCGAGCGACCGGATGCCGTCGCGCCCCGCCGCCCTCGCCGCCCGCTCGATCCGCGCCCACCGGTCGCCGCCGTCGGAGTCCTGCCACCGGGGCAGGGGTTCGGGGGAGGGGCGGCCGAAGACCTCGCCGAGGTACCTGGCCTCGACGGTCGCCACGTGCTTGACCAGGCCGAGGAGGTTCGTGCCGATCGCGGCCCCAAGGCGCGGACCTCCGGGGCGCGGGTGCCCGCGATGGGCATGATCATGTCCGAAGTAAGCTGACCCGTTGGGCGTGAACACGCAAAGAGGAAAACGGGGAAGCAAGTTGAATCGCAATCACATGCGTACGAAGACGGCGGCGCTCGGTCTGGTGCTGTCCGCGGGTCTCGTGGCGGGCTGCTCCGGCGGCGGCGCGGACGCCGAGGCCAAGGCCCCCGGCGGCGCGGAGTCGGCGTCGGCGACGGGTGCGGCCACCGAGTCGGCCTCCGCGTCGGCTTCCGCCGCGCCGAAGGAGCCCGTCTTCCAGGACAAGCCGGTGCCCGGGCTGGCCGAGAAGCCGGCCTGGAGCCTGTCCTCGAAGGAGGCCGGGAACTGCGTGACCAAGGCGTCCGAGAAGGAGACGGCGAACGGCGACATCTGCACGGTCGGCGACGCCGTCATCCTCACCCGTTTCTCGGGCGAGGGGGCCGAGGAGATGCTCGTCGCCCGTCTGCTCGACGCCAAGACCGGTCAGGAGCGCGCGAAGTTCGAGCTGCCCGACCCGGATGTCGAGGGGTCCACGTACAACCCGACGCGCGCCGTCGTGCAGGTGGGCGAGTGGACGGACGGCTCCCCGGCCGTGCTGGTCCGCAAGCTGATCGAGACCCCGGAGGACGGCCTGAAGAAGGCGACCACCAAGGCCGAGCTGACCATGTACGCGCCGTCCGGGGAGAAGCTGGGCAGCTCCTCCTTCGAGGGGGAGGACCACATGTCCACCCCGCTCCGCAACGGCCACCTCGTGGAGAGCAGCGGCTCCGGCACCACCTTCACCCCGATCGGCGGCGGTGCGCCGGTGGAGACCGAGCTCTCCGTCGACCTCAAGAACGCCATCGGCCCCGGCTTCGGCTACTCCTCCGAGCAGGACGTCTCCTTCCAGCCCTACGCGGAGTGGCTGACCGCCAAGGACGTCCGTACCGGCGCCAAGCTGTGGAACACCAAGACCCTCGCCCCGCCGGCGGCCCTCGCCGGGAAGATCACGGAGGACAAGGCGACCAGCGCACGGCTGATGCCCCACCAGGGCGACAAGGGACTCCTCGAATGGGCCCTGTACGGGGACTCCGAGGTGGTCATGACGCTGATCGACCTCAAGAGCGGGCGCCGGCTCGCCGAGGGCCCGGCCATCGACGTCACCGTCACCATCGACGACGACGGCAGCGCCGTCGCCCCGGACGGCAAGACCGCCGTGACGCAGTACGGCGGTGGAGCGGTCGCCTGGAACACGGAGACCGGCAAGGAGCTGTGGCGCCAGGCCGAGGACGAGGTGTCGATCAGGCCGGACGCCCTCCCGGGCAACGGCGTCCTGTACGCGTACCTGGACGGCAACGGCGCCGCCCTCGGCGCCGACGACAAGAAGCTGCTGGCCTCCGGGATCGAGAACATGCCCGAGTTCACGACCGACGGCCACGCCGTCGTCCGCACCACCGACGGCCTCTTCGTCTTCACCACCCAGCCCGTCTGACGGCCGCCCGGCCGCGCGGCTCCTCTGACGGTCGTCCCGCCGCCCGGCCCCGGAAAGCTGTGGCCGCGCGGCGGGGTGGGCTCTAAGGTGACCGCTCATGAAGCGAGGGTGGGGGCTCGCCCTGGCCACGGCCGGTGCCGTGGTCCTGGGAGCAGCCGGATACGTGGTGGGGGACCGGACGGGCGGCCGGAGCGAGCCGTCCTGCGCCGAGGTGCGGACGAAGGCCGAAGAGCTCTTCGCTCAGTGGTCGGAGCTGGACAGCAACGACATGGTGGGGCCCGTCAAGGTGCGGGCGGCGTCCGACCTCGTGCTCCGCGGCCAGGACTGCTATCCGTTCGCCACGCTGTCGGTGGTGCGGGCGGCCGTCCGGCAGCTCGACGTGAGCGGCGAGTCGGACGCGATGAAGTACGCCGCGGGCCTCGTGGCCTGCGAGGCGGTCGTCAAGGATCCGTCCACGTGCCATGACGAGCCCTGAGGCCGGCGGCGGAGGCGCTGTCGGAGGGGGCGGTTACCGTGGCGGTATGAGCAACGCGACATGGGCCGCCCTCGCGGCGACGCCCCTTCCGGAAGTACGGCGCCGTGCGGGCCTCGTGGACGAACTCGTCGGGATCGAGCCGGTGAAGGTGCCCGGCGCCGAGCGGCTGGCCTGGAACGACGGCGGCGGGCAGTCCGCCGTCTGGTACTTCGCCGACGACGGCCGCGCGCTGCTGCTGACCTTCGACCACGAGTCGGAGCTGAACCTCTACGCGGAGGAGGACTTCGACCTTCAGGAGTCCTTCTACGAGGGCGTCCCCGCGCCCCTCGTCGACCTCGTCCGCGACCGCCCCGAGAACTACGAGTCGCTGAACCTCACCGACCCCGCCACCGGCCGGACGATCCACTACGCGGGCGGGGTCTTCTGGTACGACGGCGCGGGCTGGCATGTCGCCGACGGCCTCGCGGAGCACACGCGCCGCGAGGACCTGGACCTCTTCCGCGAGTCCGGCTTCGACTACTGCCTGCGGCCCTACCGCTTCGGCCAGGACTACCCGACGGCCGGCTGAGCAGCCCTCCGGCCCCGCCGCCAGGCCGCGAAGCCGACGCCGGCTCCGCCGAGGATGAAGGCGGCGCCCAGGGCCGTGGTGGTGACGAGCGTCGGGGGCAGGCCCTCGTTCACGCGGCCGCGGACACCGGCGGTGGCGACGCTGCCCGACTGCTCGTCGAGGAAGTAGCGGGAGTCGTTGGCGTTGCCCCGGTTGTCGCCCAGCAGGAAGAGGCGGCCCTCCGGGACCCGTACGTCGTACGGCTTCAGGGTCACGGGCAGGCGCTCCGGGTTCACGTACGGCTCCGTGAGGGGCTCGCCGTTCACGGTCACGCGCTCGCCGTCCGAGACGACGTGGTCGCCGCCCTTCCCGATCACCCGCTGGATGACGGGCGCGCCCTGGTAGCGGCCGGGGACCTGGAGGAGGAGGACGTCGCCCCTGCGGATGTCCTCCGCGTCGATGTCCTGGACGACGGCCGGCTGGCCCATGCGGAGCGTCGGCTCCATGGACGCGCCCGCGACGGTGACCCCCCGGTGCGTCATGAAGTAGAAGACGATGCCGCCCAGGAGCAGGGCCAGCCCGAGCGGAACCATGACCCACGCCGCGACCCTGAGCCGCGCGCCCGCACCCCGCTGCTGCATGAACGTTCCCCCTCCGTGCCGCCAGGGCCCTCGCCCGGCGCGTCCGCCGGGAGGTTACCGCCCAGTCACTCCGGGAGGTTACCGCCCGTCACCCCGGAAGGTCACCCTCTCCGCCCAGGTTCGCGACCATCCGGCGCAGGACGTCGATCGTGATCGCGAAGTCGGCGTCGGCGACGCCCTGGTGGGCCCGCTCGCGCACCCGCGCGTTGCGCTCCCTCGCCCGTACGGCGCCGGCCCCGCCCTCCTCGGTCAGCGTCATCCGGCCCGCGTCCTCCGTCATCCACCCCCGGGCGACCAGATCGTCGAAGACGGCCTCGAAGTCGGTCCCGCGGTCGTCCCACGGCACCAGCCGCTCGACCAGCGCCGCCCGGCTCCACGCGCCCGGCTTCGCGGCGACGTGGTTCAGCGTCCACCAGTGCGGCTGCGTCAGGTCCTCCACCGCCAGCTGCTCCCGCAGCGCCCCGACCATCAGCCGGGCCGCGCGGCCGGCCCACGCGCCGATGGGCTGAGCGGCCAGCTGCTCCGGTGCGTACTCCTTGAGCGTCCCACCCATGACGTCCTCCTCCAGTCGTGCCTGCCTGACCGATCACCACGACGGTAGGAACTCAAGTCCGCTTGAGGTCAAGACCGGTCGAGCGCGCCAAGTCCGGTTACGAGCGTGCCGAGTTCGCCGCGGACGGGCGCGGTTGATCCACAACTTAGGCTGCTGCGCGTGGACATAGACATCGGCAACGGAATCCTCGGCGCCATCCTCGGCGTCGTGTTCGCGACCCTCTTCCAGCAGTGGACGCAGGACCTGTGGTTCAAGGTGCGGCGGCGCACGGCCGGGAAGGTGCGCAGCCTGACGTACCGGCCCGGGGAGGGCGGGGGCTGGGGGACCTTCTCGCTCGGGCCGCTGCACACCCCCGCGCTGATCGTGGAGGGCGACGGGGACCGGCCGATCGCCCCCGACTCCGTCCACGTGCAGGTCCTCGACGGGGAGATCGAGCTGCCCGCCGAACTCGCCTCCTGGCGGGCGGAGATCGAGGCGGAGGAAGCGCGGGCCGAGGCCGCCGGGGAGCGCCGGCCGGTGTGGAACGGGGAGCGGTACGCGGTCGAGTCCGTCGACGTGACCCGTACCCCCCTCGACGAGGCCCCCGAGGTGCACCTGCGGCTGCGGCCCACCGACTACTACACCTTCCTCGCCGCCCAGCAGCTCGACCGCCGGCTCCCCGACGGCTCGACCCCGCGCCGCCGCTGGCTCGACCCCGACGCCCCGCTCACCGCTCCCGCCTTCCTCCAGTGCAGCTTCGCCGCCAACGTCGCCGTCGTCACCGCCGACGACCTGCTGGTGATCAGCCGGCGCGGCGACCGCGTCCGGATGGCGCCCGGCCTCTGGAACTCCTCCGTGAACGAGGGCCTGGCCCGGAACCTCGACGCCTCCGGCCGCCGCCACGCCCCCGACCTCCACGCGCTCGCCCGGCGCGGCATGCGCGAGGAACTCTCCCTGGAACCCCACGAGTACCGGCTCGAACTCCTCGCCTTCGTCCTCGACGTCGAGCACCGGATGTGGAGCGCCCACTTCTACGCCCGGCTCACCGACATGACCGGCGAGCAGCTGCGGGCCCGCACGAGCCGGGGCGTCGCCGACCGCTGGGAGCACTCGGCCATGGAGTACGTCCCCTTCCGCACGGCCGACGTGGCCCGCCACCTCCTGTCCCCGGAGCGCCGCCACCGCTGGGCGCCGCTCGCCCCCGCCCTCTTCCACCTCGCCCTGGTCCACGTCCACGGCCGCGCCTCCGTGGAGCGCGCCGAGGCGGCGGTGGTCCGCCGCCTGTAGGGGGCCGGCTCACTACCCTGGCCCGCATGGCATGCCGCATCAGTGAACTGGTCCTCGACTGCGCCGACCCCGAGCGCCTCGCCGCCTTCTGGAGCGAGGTCCTGGACTACGTCGAACTGGACCGGGAGGAGGACGGGAGCATCGAGATCGGGCCGGCCGGCACCGGCTTCGGCGGCCCGCAGCCCACCCTCGTCCTCAGCCCCAGCACCGACCCCAGGACCGGCAAGCTCCCCCTGCACATCGACGTCAGCGCGACCGACCGCGACCAGGACGCCGAACTGGAGCGGCTGCTCGCGCTCGGCGCCGTGCGCGCGGACGTCGGGCAGAAGGGGGACGAGGGCTGGCACGTCCTCGCCGACCCGGAGGGCAACGAGTTCTGCCTGCTCCACCGTCGCGTCGAGCCGGTCGGCGACACCGACCCCGCCGCCCGGAACCGGCCACCGCGCTGATCATCCGTTCGTCGTCCCGGGCGGGCCGGAGAGCACTCGGGTGGGTGACTGCGGGGCGGACACCGCCCGGGACATGATCATCCGCATGAGCTCCTCCCTGATCCGCCGCGCCTGCGTCGCGGCCCTGCTCCTCACGTCCGCGCTCGCCCCCGCGGTGGCCGCCGCGGCCCCACCCGGCGGCCCCGCGGCGGAGTCGCGGCGCGCGGTGCAGGCCCGCCTCCTCGGCGAGAAGATCGTCCCCCACAAGCTCGACTTCCAGGGCACCACCGTCGGCGGCCTCTCCGGCATCGACCGCGACCGCTGCACCGGCGCCTACGTCCTCATCAGCGACGACCGCTCCTTCCTCCAGCCCGCCCGCTTCTACACCGCCGAACTCGACGTCGACGCCACCGGCGTGCACTCCGTCGACTTCACCGCCACCCGCCCCCTCCTCCAGCCCGACGGGACGGTCTACCCGTCGCCCGCCCTCAACGACGGCAAGGCCATCGACCCGGAGGAGATCCGCGTCGACCCGCGCACCTGCCGCTACTGGTGGGGCCAGGAGGGCGACCGGCCCGCCGTCGCGGGCCCGCCGGTGATCCAGCCGTCCATCGAGATCTCCGCCCCCGACGGCAGCCACCGCGGGTCCCTGCGGCTTCCGGAGAACTACACGATCACGCCCGACCGGGGACCGCGCCGGAACCAGGCCGTCGAAGCCCTCACCTTCGGTGCCCGCGGCTCCGTGGTGACCAGCGCGATCGAGGGCCCGCTCGTCCAGGACGGGCCGGTGCCGGACACGACGCGCGGCGCGCTCGTCCGGGTCACCCGGCAGACCCGCGACGGCCGGGTCCTCGGCCAGTTCGCGTACCCGATCGAGAAGATCTTCGCCGAGTCCGACCCGACCAGCCCGTGGGGCCCCGACACCGGCGTCCCGTCCCTCCTCGCCTTCCCGGACGACCCGAACCGCTACCTCGTGCTCGAACGCACCTGGGTCGCCGGCTCCGGGTACAAGATCCGCCTGTACGACGCCACCACACGCGGCGCCACCGACGTGCGGGCCGTGGACTCCCTGGCCGGACGGCCCGTCGTGCCCATGCGCAAGACGCTCGTCGCGGACTTCCACACCCTCGGCCTCTCCACCGTCGACAACACCGAGGGCATGACCTGGGGCCCCGTCCTGCCGTCCGGCGAGCGGTCGTTGATCCTCGTCAGCGACGACAACTTCGACGCGGAGGCGGTCACCCAGTTCGTCGCGCTCGCCCTGCGCTGACCCCGCGGCGCACGGGACGCGCGGGCCCCGTGGCTCCGGGCGTCCCGTACGCAGGGGCCAGGGGCCAGGGGCCCTCGGGCACGCCGTACGCAGCGCGCGGTCCGAATCCCGCCAGCGGCCCGGGGGTTTCCGGCGGACGCTGGAGCCATGAGCCTCTTCTCGCCCCGGGCCGTCGAGCCCGCCGTACTCGCCGCGCTCCGGACCGCCGACGACGCCGGGCGCCCGTGCCGCCCCTTCACCGCCCCCGAGGGCGGCGAGCCGCTGCGCTGCTGTCTGCGCCGAGCACGCGCCGGCGAGCGGATCGCGCTCGTCTCGTACGCCCCGCTGCGGCGGTGGGCGGCGGCCACGGGGGCCGAGCCGGGGGCGTACGACGAGGTCGGTCCCGTCTTCGTGCACGCCGAGGCGTGCGAGGGTCCCGAGGGCGGCCCGGGATACCCCTTCGAGCACGCGGGGGCCCGGCGGACCGTCCGCCGCTACGGCTCCGACGGGCGCATCCTCGGCGGCCGGCTCGTCGAACTCCCCGGCCTGGAAGCGGCGTTCGAGGCGGCCTTCGACGACCGGGCGACCGCGCTCGTGCACGTCAGGGCCGTCGAGTACGGCTGCTTCCTCTTCGAGGTCCGGCGCCCGTAGCGGACCCGCCCCCGGAAAAAGCGGTGGCGGCGGGCGGGGCGGGCTGCCTACTCTCGGGCCGCCGACCGTCCGCCGTACGACCGGGCCCCACCGGGCCCACCGAGAGGGTGCATCTATGACCCGGCCCGCGCCGAGCGCGCATCGCCCCAGCCCCACCGTCGCCGCCGCCTAGGCGCCGACCCCGCGAGGCCCGCTCGGCCGACTCCTGCTGCCAGTGACGATTCCTCGGCAAGGAGCCTCCGGGTGACCATCACCATCGACACCTTCACCTGCGTGTGGTGCGGACTCACCGTCCACGCCCACGCCGCCGGGCAGCGGCGCAACCACTGCCCGTCCTGCCTGCACTCCCGGCACGTCCACGACCACGTCGAGGGCGGGGCGAGCGACTGCAAGGCGCGGATGACACCGATCTCCATCGCCGTGCTGCGGACCGGGGACTGGATGATCGTCCACCGCTGCGTGCGCTGCGACGAGCTGACCTCCAGCCCCGTCGCCGAGGACGACAACCGGCTCATCCTGATGCGGATGGCGGTACGGCCGCTGGCACAGCCGCCGTTCCCGCTCGAAGCGTTCGGGGACCTGTGACATGGCCCGCCGTACGCGCACCGACGCCCGCCGCCGCACCCAGCGGCGCAAGGACGTGCTGCACGAGCAGCGGAGCGGCCACCGGGAGCAGGACTTCCGGTGCGTCGGCTGCCGGCTCGTCGTCCCGCTGGCCGCGCCGGGCACGGCGCACCGCAACCACTGCCCGAACTGTCTGGCCAGCCTGCACGTGGACGGCCGGGTCCCCGGCGACCGGGCCGCCGCCTGCCGGGGCCGGATGGTGCCGCTGAGCGTCTCCGTCCGGCCCGACGGGGAGTGGCTGCTCGTCCACGAGTGCCGGTCCTGCGGCGAGCTCAGCGCCAACCGGATCGCCGGCGACGACAACGCGCTCGCCCTGATGCGGCTCGCCCTGCGGCCGCTCCGGGACCCGGGCGTGCCGGGCGTGGCCCACGGGGCGCTGCTCGCCCTGTGAGCCGGCGACCGGCCCCGGGGGCGTACGGGCTCCGCGCGCTCACTGCACGCAGAACTCGTTCCCCTCGGGGTCGGTCATCACCACCCACGAGCCGCCCTGCTCGGCCACCCGCCGCCGGACGGACGCGCCCAGCTTCTCCAGGCGCTCCACCTCGGCGTCCCGGGTGCCGGGCGGGGCGTGCACGTCGAGGTGCACGCGGTTCTTCACGGTCTTCGGCTCGGGCACCCGCTGGAAGAGGATCCGGCGGCCGAGGCCGGCGCCGTTCTCCTCCGACACGGGGTCGTCCGGGTGCCGGACGGCGGCGAGGTCGTGCCACCCGAGCCGTTCCCCCGCCTCACCGGCGTGGACGGTGGCGGTCACCTCGGCCGGTACGGCCCCGGCGGCCAGCAGCTTCCCCACGAGGCCGCCGTGGTCCTCCTCCTCGTACCGGAGGGCGGCGGCCCAGAAGGCGGCCTGGGCGTGCGGGTCGGCGCAGTCGACGACGAGCTTCCAGTGCAGGGGCTGCGGCTGTGACGGCGTCTGCGGCTGTGACTGCGGCTGTGACTGCGGCTGTGACTGCGGCTGTGACGCGGGCTCTTTCTCCATCCTCCTGAGCCTTGTGCACGCGGACGGGCCCCGCCACCGGAATCGGCGATCAGACGCCGTCGGTGTACTGGGCGGCGAACTCCTCGGTCGGCGGCACGACGGTGATGACGTCGATCAGCACGCCGTCCGGGCCGGCCACGATGAAGTGGCGCTGGCCGAAGTCCTCGGTGCGCAGCGGCGTCACCTCGGTGAGACCGGCCTCGGTGACGAGCCGCCGGTGCTCGGCGTCCACGTCGTCCACCTCGAAGTTCAGCAGCAGCCCGCCGCGCAGGGCGGCCCGGTGGCTGTCGGGGACGGTCGGGTGGGTGGGGTCGAGCAGCGCCAGCTCGTACTGGGGGGCGTCCGGGCGGCGCAGGCTCACGTACCAGTCGGCCTCGAAGGTCGTCTCGAAGCCGAGGTGGCGGGTGTAGAAGTCACCGGCGGCGGCCACGTCGCGGGTGGCGAGCACCGGGTAGAAGCCGCGGAGCGCGGTGGCGGTGGGGTGTGTCATGGCGAGACCTCCGAGTCCCTCGTGACGCTCACTTTCGCATACCCAAGGTATGCGAATCATGCTGTGAGCATACCCCGGGTATGTGAAAATGGGGAACGGAGAGGGAGGTGCGCGGGATGGCGGTCAACCGGGCGGAACAGCGGGCGGCCACGCGGCGGGCCCTGCTGGACGAGGGGCGGCGCGGCTTCGCCGCCGACGGCTACCACCACGTGGTGCTCGCCGAGGTGGCGCGGGCCGCGGGCGTCACCAAGGGCGCCGCGTACCACCACTTCGACAGCAAGGCGGGCCTCTTCCGGGCCGTCGTCGCCGAGGTCCAGCGGGAGCTGGGGGAGCGCGTCGCGACGGCCGCCGAGCGCCACGACGACCTCTGGGAGCAGCTGCGGGCCGGCTGCCGGGCCTTCCTGGACGCCGGGACCGACCCGGCGGTGCGGCGGATCCTCCTCGTCGACGCGCCGACCGTGCTCGGCTGGGACGAGTGGCGGGCCCTGGACGAGGAGTCCTCGGCCCGGCACCTGACGGAGGCGCTGGCGGCACTCGCCGAGGCGGGGATCATCGCGGACCAGCCCGTGGAACCCCTGGCCCGGCTCCTCTCGGGCGCCATGAACGAGGCCGCCCTCTGGATCGCCCGAGGCGGCGACCCCGAGGCCGCCACCCACTCCCTCGACCGCCTCCTGTCAGGCCTCCGCACCCCGGCGTGACGACGGGACGCGGGCGCCCGGGGCCGACGTGACGGCGGGGCCGGACGGTCAGGGCCGGACGGTCACGTCCTGACGCGGTCGAGGAGCCCCTCCGCCTCCGGGTACGGCGCCTCCTCGGGCAGCAGCCGCTCCGCGCCCGGAAGATCGCCCGCGCGCACCAGGGCGTGGACCTCGTGGGCGAGCCCGGTGACGTCACGCACGGAGACCGTCCACCGGTCCGCGTACAGCCCCGCCGCCTCGCCCGCGAGTCCCAGCTGGAGCGACCGGTACGGCAGCGGCGCCAGCCGCAGATCCCGCTCCGGGTCCCACTGCACCCGCGCCGGCGCCCGGCGCAGTTCGCGCTGCCAGGTCGCCCGGTCGGGGTGCAGGCCCCGCTCGTAGTGGGAGAGGCAGGCGCGCCGCAGCGCCCACTCGAAGCCCTCGCGGGTGATCTCCACGGCGAGGACGGTCTCCTGGCCCTGCTTGGTGCCCCAGCCGGAGCGGTACATCATCCACAGGAACGACGGCTTGATCCACGTCATCCGGTCCCGCTTCCAGGTCGGGGGGAAGCGGCCGTCCCGTGCGGCGGGCAGGCCGATCTCCGGCGGGTACGCCTGGTAGACGGTCACCGTGGTGGCGGTGTGCCGGGCGCGGACGCGGTGCGTCGGCTCGTGGCCGGCCCGGGGGAGGGGAGCGGGCGTGGGGGACATGGGGACAGGGTGGATCGCGCGGGGTCGCTCCGGCCAGTGAATTCCGGGGCGGGCGGGGTCAGGTGCGGGCGTCGGTCGTTGTCGGGTGGGGGGTTTCGGCCGGGGGCTGGAGGTGGTTCGCCGCTTCCTCGGCCGCTCGGGCCATCGCGGCGCGGCTGCGGCGGGCGGTGCGGAGGGCGTCCCAGGTGAGGATCGTGAGGGCGAGCCAGACCAGGGAGAAGCCGGCCCAGCGCTCGGGCGGCATCGCCTCGTGGAAGTACACGACGCCGAGGAGGAACTGGAAGACCGGCGCCAGGTACTGGAGCAGGCCCAGGGTGGAGAGCGGCACCCGGATCGCCGCCGCGCCGAAGCAGACCAGCGGGATCGCCGTGACGAGGCCGGTCGAGGCGAGGAGGGCCATGTGGCCGGCGCCCTCGGAGCCGAAGGCGAGCGTGGACTGCGAGCCGAGGAAGATCAGGTAGCCGAGGGCCGGCAGGAACTGGACGGCCGTCTCGGCCGCCAGCGACTCCAGGCCGCCGAGGTTGACCTGCTTCTTCACCAGGCCGTAGACGGCGAACGAGAAGGCCAGCGTGAGGGAGACCCACGGCGGGTGGCCGTAGCCGATCGCCAGGACCAGCACGGCGGCGAAGCCGATGCCGACGGCCGCCCACTGGGCCGGGCGCAGGCGTTCCTTCAGGACGAGGACGCCGAGCGCGATCGTCACCAGGGGGTTGATGAAGTAGCCGAGGGACGCCTCGACGACGTGGCCGTTGTTGACCGACCAGATGTACAGGCCCCAGTTCACGGTGATGACGGTCGCGGCGATCGTCAGCAGGCCCAGCTTGCGCGGCTCGGCCGCCAGCTCCTTCACCCAGCCCCAGCGGCGCAGCACCAGCAGGGCGAGGCCGACGAAGGCGAACGACCACACCATCCGGTGGGCCAGGATCTCGCCCGCGCTCGCGGGCTTCAGGAGCGGCCAGTAGAGCGGGACCAGGCCCCATATCGCGTACGCGGCGACGCCGTAGAGCAGACCGGACCGGGTCTCGCCGTCCGCGCCGCCGTCCGCGCCCGGGGACCCCGTGCCGGGGGACCCCGTGCCCGCCCCCGTGCCCGGCGTGCCGGTCCCGGCCGTGCCCCTCCCGCCCATGCCTCTTCCGCCCATGAAAAGCCTCCTGCCCCGCGCCGCGCTGTTCCGATGAAGGTAGCGCCGCACAGGGCAGGCTGTCATGTGCGTACTGCTACACGGTCATGACCTCGGGAGTGGTGGGGGCGGTGGGGCCGGTGGTCACTCCGCGGCGGCCAGCGCCTCCCCGATCGTCGTCCCGATCGGGGTGGTCGGGCGGCCGGTCAGCCGTGCCAGGTCGCCGGTCCTGACCGCCAGCGCGCCCCGCGCGATCGCCTCGTCCACGTCGACGAGGATCGCCGCGAAGAACTCCGGCACACCGGCGCCGGTCAGGATCTCCAGGTGCGCCGCGGCCGTCACGTTCGTGTAGGTGATCTCCCGGCCGCTGCGGGCCGCCACCTCCGCCGCGTACTCGGCGAGCGACCACGCCTCGTCGCCGCTCAGCTCGTACGCCCTGCCCAGGTGCTCCGAGGCCGGGCCCGTCAGCACCGCGGCCGCGGCGGCGGCGTAGTCGGCGCGCGAGGCGGAGGCGACCCGGCCCTCGCCCGCGTTGGCGACGACGGCGCCGTGGGCGAGGACGGGGGCGAGGTTCGCGGTGTAGTTCTCGCTGTACCAGCCGTTGCGGAGGAAGGTGTACGGCAGCCCCGAGGCGAGGATCAGCGCCTCGGTCTCCTTGTGCTCCGCCGCCAGGTCGAAGTCGGCGTCCGGGCCGCCCAGGACGCCGGTGTACGCGAGCTGGGCCACGCCCGCCGCCTTGGCCGCGTCGATCACGGCGGCGTGCTGCGGCACCCGCCGCCCGACCTCGCTGCCGGAGATCAGCAGCACCCGGTCGCCCGCCTCGAAGGCGCCCGCGAGCGTCTCGGGACGGCTGTAGTCGGCGATCCGCAGCTCGACGCCGCGGTCGGCGAGGCCGGCGGCCTTCTCCTTGTCGCGGACGACGGCGGCGACGGAACCGGCGGGCACGGCCGGGTCGGCGAGGAGGGCGTCCACGACGAGACGGCCGAGCTGTCCGGTGGCTCCGGTGACGACGATGCTCATGGGGGGCTTCCTTCGGGGGTCGGTGCGGTGAGGGCCAGTACGCTCACCGTACGACGGGCACTAACCAATCGAAAGTACCCACTTTGAAGTAAGGTACTGTCATGGAGGTAAGTGTGAAGCCGTTCGAAGGGCCCCTGCTGGCCGACGTCGACGGCGCCATGTGCCCGTCCCGCCTCGTCCTGGAGCACGTCACCAGCCGCTGGGGCGTTCTCGCCCTGATCGCCCTCCTGGAGCGCTCGTACCGCTTCAGCGAGCTGCGCCGGAGGATCGGCGGCGTCAGCGAGAAGATGCTGACCCAGACCCTCCAGACCCTGGAGCGCGACGGCTTCGTCCACCGCGACGCCAAGCCCGTCATCCCGCCCCGGGTCGACTACACCCTCACCCCGCTCGGCGAGGAGGCGGCCCACCGCGTCAGGGAGCTGGCCCTCTGGACCGAGTCCCGCGTCCCCGCCGTCGAGGACGCCCGCACCCGGTACGACGAGGCGCGCGAGCGATGATCCTGTGGCGCGGCTGCTCGGTCACGAGCCACGGGGCGGCCTTCGGTGCCGGCGAAGGGCCGAGCGTCTCGCCGTCGCTCGCGGAGTCGGCGGAGAGCTGACTCCGGCCGGGAGCGGGGTGTGGTGGTACCGCTGCGTTTCCCCTGCGGAGCATGCGGAGAGGGGCGCGGCCGCGCCCCTCTCCGCTCCGGGTGACCGGCCGTCAGCCGACCACCGTCCACGTGTCGTTGCCGGCGAGCAGCCGGGCCAGGTCGCCCTCGCCCTGCCGCTCCGCCGCGCGGTCCAGCTGGTCGGCCATCAGCGTGTCGTAGACCGGGCGTTCGACGGAGCGGAAGACGCCGATGGGGGTCTGGTGGAGGGTGTCGGGGTCGGCGAGCCGGGAGAGCGCGAAGGCGGTCGTCGGGGAGGCGGCGTGCGCGTCGTGGACGAGGATCCGGGACTCGTTGTCCGGGGTGACGGTGACGACCTCCAGGTCACCGGTGACGGGGTCGCGGACGACGCCCTTGGCGAGGTCGGCGCCGAAGCGGATCGGCTGTCCGTGTGCGAGGCGGATGACGGCTTCCTCGGCCTGGGCCTTGTCCTTGAGGACCTCGAAGGCGCCGTCGTTGAAGATGTTGCAGTTCTGGTAGATCTCCACCAGCGCGGTGCCGTCGTGGTCGGCGGCCTGGCGCAGCACCTCGGTGAGGTGCTTGCGGTCGGAGTCGACGGTGCGGGCGACGAAGGTCGCCTCGGCGCCGATGGCGAGGGAGACGGGGTTGAAGGGGGCGTCGAGGGAGCCCATCGGGGTCGACTTGGTGATCTTGCCGACCTCGGAGGTGGGGGAGTACTGGCCCTTGGTCAGGCCGTAGATCCGGTTGTTGAAGAGCAGGATCTTGAGGTTGACGTTGCGGCGCAGGGCGTGGATGAGGTGGTTGCCGCCGATGGACAGGGCGTCGCCGTCGCCGGTGACGACCCAGACGGACAGGTCGCGGCGGGAGGTGGCCAGGCCGGTCGCGATCGCCGGGGCGCGGCCGTGGATGGAGTGCATCCCGTAGGTGTTCATGTAGTACGGGAAGCGGGAGGAGCAGCCGATGCCGGAGACGAAGACGATGTTCTCCTTCGCCAGTCCCAGCTCGGGCATGAAGCCCTGGACGGCGGCGAGCACGGCGTAGTCGCCGCACCCCGGGCACCAGCGGACCTCCTGGTCGGACTTGAAGTCCTTCATGGTCTGCCGCGCCTCGGCCTTGGGGACCAGGTGCAGGAGCGAGTCGGTGCGCGGCTCAGGCATCGATGGCCTCCTTGAGGGCGGCGGCGAGCTGCTCGGCCTTGAACGGCATGCCGTTGACCTGGTTGTGACTGCGGGCGTCGACGAGGTACTTCGCGCGGATCAGGGTGGCGAGCTGGCCGAGGTTCATCTCGGGGACGACGACCTTGTCGTACCGCTTCAGGACCTCGCCGAGGTTCTTCGGGAAGGGGTTGAGGTGGCGCAGGTGCGCCTGGGCGATGTGGCCGCCCTCGCGGCGGATGCGGCGTACGGCGGCGGTGATCGGGCCGTAGGTGGAGCCCCAGCCGAGGACGAGGGTGCGGGCGCCGTCCGGGTCGTCGACCTCGATGTCGGGGACGTCGATGCCGTCGACCTTGGCCTGCCGGGTGCGGACCATGAACTCGTGGTTGCCGGGGTCGTACGAGATGTTGCCGGTGCCGTCCTGCTTCTCGATGCCGCCGATCCGGTGCTCCAGGCCGGGGGTGCCGGGCACGGCCCAGGGCCGGGCCAGGGTCTCGGGGTCGCGCTTGTACGGCCAGAAGACCTCGGTGCCGTCGGCCTCGGTGTGGTTCGGGCCGGTGGCGAAGGCGGTCCGCAGGTCGGGCAGGCCCTCGACCTCGGGGATCCGCCAGGGCTCGGAGCCGTTGGCGAGGTAGCCGTCGGAGAGGAGGAAGACGGGGGTGCGGTACGTGAGGGCGATCCGGGCCGCCTCCAGGGCCGCGTCGAAGCAGTCGGCCGGCGTCTTCGGGGCGACGATCGGGACCGGGGCCTCGCCGTTGCGCCCGTACATCGCCTGGAGGAGGTCGGCCTGCTCGGTCTTGGTCGGCAGACCGGTGGAGGGGCCGCCGCGCTGGATGTCGACGATCAGCAGCGGCAGCTCCAGGGAGACCGCGAGACCGATCGTCTCGCTCTTGAGCGCCACGCCGGGGCCGGAGGTGGTGGTCACGGCGAGCGAGCCGCCGAAGGCCGCGCCGAGCGCGGCGCCGATGCCGGCGATCTCGTCCTCGGCCTGGAAGGTCCGCACGCCGAAGTTCTTGTGCTTGCTGAGCTCGTGCAGGATGTCGGAGGCCGGGGTGATCGGGTACGACCCCAGGTAGAGCGGCAGCCCGGACTGCCGGCCCGCGGCGACGAGGCCGTAGGAGAGGGCCAGGTTCCCGGAGATGTTCCGGTACGTGCCGGTGGGGAAGGCGCGGGTCGCGGGGGCGACCTCGTAGGAGACGGCGAAGTCCTCGGTGGTCTCGCCGAAGTTCCAGCCGGCCCGGAAGGCGGCCACGTTCGCCTCGGCGATCTGCGGCTTCTTCGCGAACTTGGACCGGAGGAACGCCTCGGTCCCCTCGGTCGGCCGGTGGTACATCCAGGAGAGCAGCCCGAGCGCGAACATGTTCTTCGACCGCTCGGCCTCCTTCCTCGACAGGCCGAACTCCTTCAGGGCCTCGATCGTCAGGGTCGTCAGCGGCACCGGATGCACCCGGTAGCCGTCCAGCGACCCGTCCTCCAGCGGGTTCTCCGCGTACCCGACCTTGGCCATGGCCCGCTTGGCGAACTCGTCGGTGTTCACGATGATCTCGCCACCGCGCGGCACGTCGGCGATGTTCGCCTTCAGGGCGGCCGGGTTCATCGCGACCAGCACGTTCGGCGCGTCGCCCGGGGTGAGGATGTCGTGGTCGGCGAAGTGCAGCTGGAAGGACGAGACGCCCGGCAGCGTCCCGGCGGGAGCCCGGATCTCGGCCGGGAAGTTCGGCAGCGTCGAAAGGTCGTTCCCGAAGGACGCCGTCTCCGAGGTGAAACGGTCACCCGTGAGCTGCATGCCGTCACCGGAGTCGCCCGCGAACCGGATGATCACCCGATCGAGTCGGCGGATCTCCTTCTCGGCGCCCTGACGGGCCTCCGCCGGGGCGCTGCGCTGCTCCCCGAGCAGGGCTTCACCGGCCTCGCTACTGACCTGGCTGGTCACTGAACTGGACCTCCCTAGCGGCAAGCGGGACTCTGGGCCCACCCTACGACTGCGAGGTGGACCTTCCCTGGAGTTCTCGCATCTCGGGCCTCAGCCTGAGACGCCCTTGTGTCGTACATTGTCCTGTTCTGCGACACCCGGAATGTTCCGGAACGCCGTATTCCGACTCGTTCTTCCGTCCTAGGCCCCCCGGGGGCCCCGAACGGCCGTACCTGACAGAGTGTCAGAAGATCAAGGGTTCAGGAGGGGCCCCGGTCAGGACCTCAGGTACGTCAGCACCGCCAGCACCCTGCGGTGATCGCCCTCGCTCGGCGACAGACCCAGCTTCAGGAAGATGTTGCCGATGTGCTTCTCCACCGCGCCGTCGCTCACCACGAGCTGCTTGGCGATCGCCGAGTTCGTCCGGCCCTCGGCCATCAGACCGAGGACCTCCCGCTCGCGCGGGGTCAGGTGCGCCAGCACGTCCTGCTGACGGCTCCGGCCCAGCAGCTGCTGGACCACCTCCGGGTCCAGGGCCGTACCGCCCCCGGCCACCCGCACCACCGCCTCGGTGAACTCGCGCACCTCCGCGACGCGGTCCTTCAGCAGATAGCCCACACCCCGCGTGGAACCGGCCAGCAGTTCGGTGGCGTACTGCTCCTCCACGTACTGCGACAGCACCAGCACCCCGAGGTCCGGATACTCCGCGCGCAGCCGCACCGCCGCCCGCACGCCCTCGTCCGTGTGGGTCGGCGGCATCCGTACGTCCGCCACCACCACGTCCGGCAGCGCGCCCGCGTCCGCGAGCTCCGCCACCGTCTTGACCAGCGCGTCGCCGTCCCCGACCCCCGCGACGACCTCGTGCCCCCGGTCCGTGAGCAGCCGGGTCAGCCCCTCGCGCAACAGCACCGAGTCCTCGGCGATCACCACGCGCACCCGGTCGCTCACCTCACCCACACCCACGCCCGCTTCCCCCAAGACCCCTGCTCGACTCCACGCGACCCGGTCGGCGTCGCGTGATCAGCATCGCAGGAATGCCCGCCCGGCGGGCGGCGCGGGCGATCCCCGCCCCGACATTGCCGGATTGCCGGAGAGATTGCCGGAGCGGTGAGGCGGGGCGGAGCGGTCCGGGCGGGCAGGCGGGCCGGGTGGGCAGGCCGGGCGGGCAGGCGGGCCGGGTGGGCCGCGCCGGCGGGCTGTGCGGGCGGGTCGCGCCGACGGCCCGTGCGGCCCGTGTGGTTCGTGCGGGCCGCACGGGGCCGGGTGTCGGGGTGCTGTGGTCGGGCGTGCCCGGGAAGCTCGCCGGTTCGCCGCCGCCGCGCGCGGGCGGAGGGGTTCGGGACGGTGGGGTCAGGCGCGCCAGGGAAGCTCCGCGGTGACCGTCGTCGGGCCGCCCGCCGGGGAGTCCACCGCCAGGACGCCGTCCACCGAACGCAGCCGCTCCGCGAGCCCCGCCAGCCCCTGCCCGCGCGCCGGGTCCGCGCCGCCGACGCCGTCGTCCCGGACCTGGAGCATCAGCCGCGCCTCCGACCGCCACACGTCCACCGACGCCCGCCGCGCCCGCGCGTGCAGCGTCACGTTCCGCAGCAGCTCCACGACCGTGAAGTACGCCAGGCCCTCGATCGCCGCCACCGGCCGGCCCGGCAGCTCCACCGTCACCGACACCGGCACCGAGCAGCGCGCCGCCACCGACGACAGCGCCGCGTCGAGCCCCCGGTCGGTCAGGACCGCCGGGTGGATGCCCCGCGCCAGGTCCCGCAGCTCCTTCAGCGCCAGCTTGACCTCGCCGTGCGCCTCGTCCACCAGCACCGCCGCCGCCTCCGGGTCCCTGACCAGCGTCTCCTTCGCCACGCCCAGGTCCATCGCCAGCGACGCCAGCCGCGCCTGCGGCCCGTCGTGCAGCTCCCGTTCGATCCGCCGCAGGTCGGCCGCCGCCGTGTCCACGACCGCACCCCGGTCCGACTCCAGCTCCGTCACCCGCTCCGCCAGCCGCCCCGGCCCCAGCAGCCCCGCCACCAGGACCCGGTCCACCGCCGTCAGCCCGCGCACCACCGGCGGCCAGGCCAGCACGACCAGCAGTCCGAGGCCGCAGGTGACGGCGATCTCGAAGGGCGAGTCGAGGTACATCGCGTGGGTCTCGTCCCCGTACAGCTGGATCCCGTCCTGGCCCAGGTGCGCCGGGAAGACCCACCGCCACAGCGGGTACGTGAACATGCCCCAGCCCCACGTGAAGAAGGTCAGCGACAGGCAGAAGGAGAACACCGCCCACGGGAAGTGCACGAGCGCGTACAGCAGGTGTCGCCACGAGGCCCCGCTCCGCAGCATCGCCGCCATCCACGAGAACGCCCCGCCGGTCCGCCCGCGTACCGGCTCCGGCGCCGCCACGTCCGCCCCGAGCAGCCCCCGCACCCGCGCCCGCTCCACCGCCCCGAACCCCCGGCACACCGCCAGCGACGCGGCGAGCACCGGCACCCCGAGGAAGGTGATCAGCAGCCCGAGCCCGGTCGAGGTCAGCGCCACGGCCAGCGAGAACCACAGCACGCTCAGCGGCAGCCCCACCAGCGTGAACAGGAAGGCCCGCCAGGTCCGCCCCTGGAACGGGGCCCGGAGGGCGGAGGGAACGAGCGGCGAATCCATCGGGAAGTCCTTCACTCGGAGGGAGGGGATCGGCGGGTGATGCCTCGGTCGGTACGTCGGTCGGTACGTCGGTGATCGGGCCGGTCGGTACGTCGGTCGGTACGTCGGTCGGTACGTCTCAAGGCTCCCGTCCGGCACCCCCCGCACACCATGAGGCGGGTCGGCGTCTCCCGAGGGGGGATAACCCCACCCCCGGGGGCGACGCGGACCCGCCCCACCACTCAGCCGTGCGGCTGCCCACTGCTCAGCCGTGCGGCTGCCCGGCACTCAGCCGTGCCCCTGGGCCACCGCTCAGCCCCGCCGCTCCCGCCACGGCAGTTCCGCCGTGACCGTCGTCGGGCCGCCCTCCGGCGAGTCCACGACCAGCAGGCCGTCCACCGCGCCGAGCCGCTCCGCCAGGCCGGCCAGGCCCGTGCCGGAGCCGTCGAGCCGGGCTCCGCCCACGCCGTCGTCCCGGACCTGGAGCAGCAGCCGGTCCTTCGACCGCCACACCTCCACCGAGACCTTGCGGGCGCGGGCGTGCTTGGAGACGTTCTGGAGCAGCTCCGAGACGGTGAAGTACGCGATCCCCTCGATCGCCTCGGCCGGCCGCTCCGCCAGATCCACGTGCACCGACCCCGGGACCGTGCACCGGCCCGCCAGCGAGGACAGCGCCGCGCCGAGACCCCGGTCGGTCAGCACCGCCGGATGGATCCCGCGCGCGAGGTCCCGCAGCTCCTGGAGCGCCAGCTTCACCTCGCCGTGCGCCTCCGCGACCATCGCCGCCGCCGCGTCCGGGTCCTCGTGCAGCTTCTCCTTCGCCAGGCCGAGCCCCATCGCCAGCGCCACGAGCCGCGCCTGCGCCCCGTCGTGCAGGTCCCGCTCGATCCGCCGCAGGTCCGCCGCCGCCGTGTCCACCACCACGCCCCGGTCCGACTCCAGCTCGGCGATCCGCCGCTCCAGCTCGTCCGAGGGCGAGAGCAGCCCCCGCACCATGCCCCGGTCCGCCGCCGCCAGGCCCCGCGCGATGAACGGCAGCACCGGCCACAGCGCCACCAGCGCCACCAGGGTGACGGAGAAGGTGAAGACACCCCACGGCAGCCGGATCAGCCCGTACAGCTGCGTCCGCCACGCCACCGGGTCCTTCAGCCGCGCCCACAGCCAGGGCAGCGCGCCCCCGACGCGCGGCAGCCGCGACGGCTCGGCCACGTCCACGTCGAGCATCGCCCGCGCCCTGGCCCGCTCGGACCGGCCGATCCCGCGCGCGCCCGCCTGGCCCGCCGCCAGCAGCGGCAGGCCGATCACGGTCACCGACAGGGCGACCCCGACGACCACCGAGGTGATGGCGTAGACGAAGCCCACCAGCGCGGTGGGCAGGTTCAGGAGGAGGAAGGAGATCTCCTTCCAGGTCTCCTTCCCGTACGCGGTCCGCCGCCGCGCGGGCGGGCGCCCGGCCGCGACGGCGGGGGAGGAAGTGCTCGGATGATCAGCGGTCATGCCCCCAGCCTGCCGTCCCCCGCCCCCTCCGGACCATGGGGGAGGTGGGTGTCGGCCCGGGGGGATAACCCCACCCGCACCCCACCCGCACCTGCTTACGCTCCTTTTAGCAGGGCCTAGACTCGCGTCCGTGAAAACGGCGGCGAGGGACTAGAGGGGCGGCGGACGTGCGGGAACCGACCGTATTCGCGGCGGACTACTTCGATACGTACTCCGTCGTCGGCCTGCTCGCCGTCGTCGGCGTGCTCTTCGTCGCGGTCGCCTTCGGCGCCGGCCGGCTGCTCCGGCCCGTCGTGCCGACCCCGGAGAAACTGCTCACCTACGAGTGCGGCGTCGACCCCGTGGGGGAGGGCTGGGCCCACACCCAGGTCCGCTACTACGTCTACGCCTTCCTCTACGTGATCTTCGCCGTCGACTCGATCTTCCTCTTCCCGTGGGCGACGGTCTTCGCCGCGCCCGGCTACGGCGCCACCACCCTCGTCGAGATGTTCGTCTTCCTCGGCTTCCTCGCCGTCGGGCTGCTCTACGCGTACAAGAAGGGCGTCCTGACGTGGACGTAACACCGGACGAGACACCGGACGAGACCCCGGACGAGACCCCGGACGCGACTCCCGCCGGCGGTGCCGCCGGGGGCGCCGTCCCCCTGCCCGCACCGAAGCTGGGCACGCTCTCCCGCCTGGCCCCGGAGCCGATGAAGGTCGTCCTGAACTGGGGCCGCCGCTACAGCCTCTGGGTCTTCAACTTCGGCCTCGCCTGCTGCGCGATCGAGTTCATCGCCGCGTCCATGGCCCGCCACGACTTCATCCGCCTCGGCGTGATCCCCTTCGCGCCCGGGCCCCGCCAGGCCGACCTGATGATCGTCTCCGGCACGGTGACGGACAAGATGGCGCCCGCCGTAAAGCGTCTCTACGAGCAGATGCCCGAGCCGAAGTACGTCATCTCCTTCGGCGCCTGCTCGAACTGCGGCGGCCCCTACTGGGACTCGTACTCCGTCACCAAGGGCGTCGACCAGATCATCCCGGTCGACGTGTACGTCCCCGGCTGCCCGCCCCGCCCCGAGGCGCTCCTCCAGGGCATCCTCAAGCTCCAGGAGAAGATCGCCCGGGAGAACCTCGGCGAGCGGTACGGCACGACGGCACCGGCCTCGGTGTCCCAGCTCACCAGCCCGCTGGTCACCCCGCCGCCGGGAGGCGACGACCGATGAACCGCTACGACTCCCTTCCCGAAGCCGTGACGGACCTGTTCGGCGACGAGGCGGCGGCGGAGCGGGCGTACGACCTGCTGACCGTCGACGTCCCCGTCACGGACTGGCTCGACGCGCTGCGGACCGCCCGGGACGAGCTGGGCTGCACCTACTTCGACTGGCTGAGCGCGGTGGACGAGCCCGGCACGGGCTTCCGCGTCTGCGCGCACGTCGCCGCCGTCGGGGACGGCGCCCCCCGCCGCCTCCTGCTCCGCACCACCGTGCCCCACACGGCCCCCGCCCTCCCCACCGCCATCGGCGTGTACGCGGGCGCGGCCTGGCACGAGCGCGAGACCCACGAGATGTTCGGCGTCGTCTTCGAGGGCCACCCGAACCTCACCCCCCTCCTCCTCCCCGAGAACTTCGAGGGCCACCCGCTCCGCAAGGACTTCGTCCTCGCCGCGCGCGTCGCCAAGGCGTGGCCGGGCGCGAAGGAGCCGGGCGAGGCGCACGACGGCGGCCCCAAGCGCCGCCAGATGCTCCCGCCGGGCGTCCCCGACCCCAACGAATGGGGCCCCCTCAAGGGCCAGCTCCCCCCGGCCCCCGAACGCCCCGCCCGGGCCGCCGCCGGCGACCGCCCCCGCCGCACCCGCACGGCGGCGGACGGCTCAGCCGGCCAGGACACCCCACCCCGCCGCACCCGCACGGCCTCGGACGGCTCGGCAAGCCAGACCCCCGAGGCGCCCCCGGCCGCTCCGGCCCCCGCGCCTCGCCGCACCCGCTCGGCCTCGGACGGCTCGGCAAGCCAGACGTCCCCGGCCGCGCCCGAGGCGGCTCCGGCCCCTCCGGCCTCCGCGCCCCGCCGCACCCGCTCGGCCTCGGACGGCTCCGCGAGCCAGACGTCCCCGGCCGCTCCGCGCCGCACGCGCAGCGCGAGCCAGGGCTCGGCGAGCCAGCAGGCGGAGCAGCCCGGCGAGCCCCCGACGGCCCCCGCGCCGCCCCCGCGCACCCGCAGCGCGGACGCCCCCTGGCACCACGCCCGCCCGGCCTTCGACGACACCCCGAAACCCACCACACCGACCCCGGAGCCGCCCCCGGAGGCCAAGCCCGCCGGCGCCGAGCCCACCCCGGAGGCGAAGCCCGTCGCGGAGGCGAAGCCCGTCGCGGAGGAGCCCACCCCGGAGGCGAAGCCCGCGGCGAGCGACACCGCGCCCGGGGCAGAGCCCGCAACCGGCGAGCCCGCGCCCGGGGCCGAGCCCGCCCCTGAGGCGCATCCCGGAAGCGCCGAGCCCGCCCCGGAGCCGAAGCCGGCCACAGGCGAGCCCGCCCCGGAGCCGAAGCCCGCCACAGGCGAGCCCGCCTCAGAGCCGCAGCCCGCAACCGCCGAGCCCACCCCGGACGCGAAGCCCGCCGCAGGCGACCGCGGCCCCGGCACGTCGCCCGCCGGCCCCGGCTCCGGCACCCACCCCGACCCCGACCCCGCCGGAGGCGATCCCGCGTGAACGACGCACTCGACGTCGCCGTCCGGCTGCTGCTCGTCTTCGCCGCGTTCCTCGTGCTGCCGCTCGTCGTCGGGCAGACCGAGCACAAGGTGATGGCCCACATGCAGGGCCGGCTCGGACCCATGTACGCCGGTGGTTTCCACGGCTGGGCCCAGCTCGTCGCCGACGGCGTGAAGTTCGCGCAGAAGGAGGACGTGGTCCCGAAGGACGCCGACCGGCGGGTCTTCCAGCTCGCGCCGGCCGTCGCCCTCCTCCCGTACCTGCTCGTCCTCGTCGCGATCCCGGTCGCACCGGGCTCCGTCGGCGCGGTCGTCGACGCCGGCATCTTCTTCGTGCTCGCGGTCATGGGCGTCGGCGTGCTCGGCAGCCTGATGGCCGGCTGGGCGTCCGCCAACAAGTTCTCGCTCCTCGGCGGCCTGCGCACCGCCGCCCAGCTCCTCGCGTACGAGCTGCCGATGCTGCTCGCCGCCGCGTCCGTCGCGATGGCGGCCGGCACCGTCTCCCTCACCGGCGTCCTCGACGCCTTCGAGTGGTGGTGGGTGCCGTGGCAGATCGTCGGCGCGCTGGTCTTCTTCGTCGCGGGACTCGCCGAGCTCCAGCGCCCGCCGTTCGACATGCCGGTCGCCGACTCGGAGATCATCTTCGGCGCGTACACCGAGTACACCGGCCTCCGCTTCGCGCTCTTCCTGCTCGCCGAGTACGCCGGCATCGTCGTCCTCTGCGGCCTCACCACCGTCCTCTTCCTCGGCGGCTGGCACGGTCCCTGGGGCGCCGACGGCCTCGGCTGGCTCTGGACCCTGCTGAAGACCGCCGTCCTGGCCTTCGTCGTCATCTGGCTGCGGGTGAGCTACCCGCGCCTGCGCGAGGACCAGCTCCAGAAGCTGGCCTGGACGACCCTGGTCCCGCTCGCCCTGGCGCAGATCGCGCTCACCGGCATCGTGAAGGTGGCGATCAGCTAAATGTCCCCGAACATCCCCGGCTCCGGCCTCGCCAAGGGCCTCGCCGTCACCCTCCGCACGATGACGCGCAGGTCGGTCACGGCCCAGTACCCGGACGCGCAGCCCGAGCTGCCGCCCCGGTCGCGCGGCGTGATCGCGCTCTTCGAGGAGAACTGCACGGTCTGCATGCTGTGCGCCCGCGAGTGCCCGGACTGGTGCATCTACATCGACTCCCACAAGGAGACCGTCCCGGCCGCCGCCCCCGGCGGCCGCGAGCGCAGCCGGAACGTCCTCGACCGCTTCGCCATCGACTTCTCCCTCTGCATGTACTGCGGGATCTGCATCGAGGTGTGCCCCTTCGACGCCCTCTTCTGGTCGCCGGAGTTCGAGTACGCGGAGACCGACATCCACGAGCTCACCCACGAGCGGGACAAGCTCCGCGAGTGGATGTGGACCGTCCCCGAGCCGCCCGCGCTCGACCCGGCGGCGGAGGAGCCCAAGGAGATCGCCGCCGCCCGCAAGGCCGCCGAGAAGGCCGCCGCGGCCGAAGCCGCCGCCCAGGCCGCCGCAGCCGCAGCCGCAGCAGAAGCCGAGGCCGCCGCCGAGGCCAAGGAGCAGGAGGGCCCCCAGTGATCCTCGCCGCCGCCCAGACCGGTCCCGGCTTCCTCTCGCCCTCCGGCGTCGAGATCGCCTTCCTCCTCGTCGGCCTCGTCACCCTCGGCGCCGCGATCGTCTCGGTCACCACGAAGCAGCTCGTGCACGCCGCGCTCTGGCTCGTCGTCGCGCTCGGCGGCCTCGCCGTGGAGTACCTGCTCCTGACCGCCGAGTTCATCGCCTGGGTCCAGGTCCTCATCTACGTCGGCTCGGTCGTCGTCCTCCTCCTCTTCGGCCTCATGCTCACCAAGGCCCCCATCGGGCGCTCACCGGACGCCGACTCGGGCAACCGGCCGGTCGCCCTCGGTGTCGCGCTCGCCGCGGCGGCGGCCCTCGTCTGGGTGGTCGTCGACGCCTTCCGCACGACCTGGATCGAGCTGGACGGGCCCGCGCAGGGCTCCACCGGCGTGACCGGCGAGATCCTTTTCCGGCACTGGGTGCTGCCCTTCGAGGCGCTGTCCGTGCTCCTGCTCGCCGCACTGGTCGGCGCCATCGTCCTGTCCCGCAAGAAGCCGGAAGGGGAGCGGGACTGATGCACCTCGCCTACCCCGCCGTCCTCGCCGCGCTCCTCTTCTGCGTCGGCCTGTACGGCGTCCTCGCCCGCCGCAACGCCATCCTGGTCCTGATGTCGGTCGAGCTGATGCTCAACGCCGTCAACCTGAACCTGGTCGCCTTCGACGTCTGGCTCCGCGACGCCCTCCACGCCGGCCAGGCCCTCACCCTTTTCACCATCGCCATCGCCGCCGCCGAGATCGGCATCGGCCTCGCGATCGTCCTGATGGTCTACCGCAACCGGGGCACGTCCGACGTCGACCGCCTCCGCGACACGGCGGAACCCACGCACAGCCCCGACGAGACAGACGAGAAGGCCGAGGCCGCCGCGTGACCACCACGACCCTCGCCGTCCTCGTCCCCCTCCTGCCCTTCCTCGGCGCCGCCGCCGGGCTCGCCACCGGCCGCCGGGCGCCCGGCTTCGTCCGGCCGCTCGCCGTGCTCCCGACCCTCGCCGCCGCCGTCCTCGCCGTCCTCGTGGCGATCCGCCAGGGCGGGAACACGGTGATCGAGGCGAGCACCCAGCTCACCCCCACCGGCTCCGTCCCGATCTCCCTCGGCCTCCACGTCGACGGCTTCGCCGCCCTCGTCGCCGTCCTGGTCGGCGTGGTCGCGAGCTGCGTGCAGATCTACTCGACCGGCTACCTCCGCGAGGACCCCCGCTACCCCTCGTACGCGGCGCTGGTCTCCCTCTTCACCGCCGCGATGCTCCTCGTCGTCTACTCCGGCGACCTGATGGTGCTCCTGGTCGGCTGGGAGATCATGGGCATCTGCTCGTACTTCCTCGTCGGGCACTACTGGGAGACCCCCGAGGCGCGCTCCGCCTCCCTGAAGGCCTTCCTCGTCACCAAGCTCGGCGACGTCCCCTTCCTCTTCGGGCTCTTCGCCCTCGCCACCGACGCGGGCACCTTCCGCATCGACGGCATCCTCTCCACCGTCGCCTCCGGCGGCCTCGACCACCCCACCCTGGTGGCGCTGCTGCTGCTCGCCGGCGTCGCCGGGAAGTCCGCGCAGTTCCCGCTGCACACCTGGCTGCCCGACGCCATGGCCGGCCCGACGCCGGTCTCCGCGCTCATCCACGCGGCCACCATGGTCGCCGCCGGCATCTACTTCGTCGCCCGGCTCCTCCCGGTCTTCGCCGCCTCCGCCGCCGCGATGACCGTGCTCGCCGTGATGGCCGCGATCACCATGGTCGGCTCGGCGCTCGCCGCGCTCGCCCAGGACGACATCAAGCGGGTCCTCGCCTACTCGACGATCGGCCAGCTCGGCTACATGGCCGGCGCGCTCGCCGTCGGCGACCGGGGCGCCGCCGTCTTCCACCTCCTCTCGCACGCCGCCTTCAAGGCGCTGCTGTTCCTCGCCGCCGGCGCGGTCATCCACGCCGCCGGCACCAACTCGCTCACCGCCATGTCCCGGATGGGCGGCCTGGCGAAGCGGATCCCCGACGCGTACTGGACGATGACCGTCGCCCTCCTCGCGCTCGCCGCGATCCCGCCCTTCGCCGGCTTCTTCTCCAAGGAGGCGGTCCTCGTCGCCGCCGAGCACACCGCGCTCGGCGACCGGACCACCGCCCCCGCCGGGGCAGGCTGGACGATCCTCGTCGCGGGCCTGCTGACCGCCCTCCTCACCGCCGCGTACGCCCTGCGCCTCTGGCTCCGCACCTTCCGCGGCCACGGCCCCGAGGCCCCGCGTCACGGCAGGCAGCCGCTCGCCATGACCTCCGTCCTGTGGGTCCTCGCGATCCCCTCCCTCGGCTTCGGGCTGAGCGCCGTGTACCTCGACGACTGGTTCGACGGCGAGGCCCTCACCCCGACCCTCACCACCGCCGTCCTCGGCACCGGCCTCGCCGTCGCCGGCGGCGCCGTCACCTACGCCGTCTGGCGCACCCTCGCCGCCAGGGCCGTACCCGCCGTCCCGACCCCGCACGTCGCCCACCCCGACGCCGACGCCGGTCTCGTCGAGGCCGAGGCGCTGCACCTGCCGCACCCCGCGCGGGACCCGGCCGACCCCGGCCGTGCCCTCCTCGGCCCGCTGTACGGTCCGGCCGCCGACGGCTTCCACCTGGACGCCCTGTACCAGAAGGTCCTCGTCCGCCCCGTACTCGGCGCCGCCTCCCTGGTCCGCTTCCTGGACCGCGAGGTCGTCGACACCTACGTGAGCGGTGCCGCCGGCTCCGCCAAGGGCCTCGGATGGCTCGTCCGCCGCGCCCAGACCGGCAACCTGCAGACCTACCTCAGCGCCCTGCTCGCCGGCTCCGTCGTCCTGGCGATCGCCGCCGTCGCCCTCGCCAACGCCTTCGCCGGAGCGTGAGCCGTGATCGATATCAGCGAATCCGTGATGCAGTTCCTTCTCGCGTTCATCGTCGCGGCGCCTCTCCTCGGCGCCGCCGCCGCACTCCTGCCCGCCCCGCCCGGACTGAAGGGGAAGTCGCCCGAGCAGGCGGTGCTCCGCCACGGCGTCACCGTCACCGGCGTGATCCTGCTCGCCGCGCTCGTCCTCACCCTCGGCTTCGACCACGACGACCCGTCGAGGATGCAGGCCACCACGGACATCAGCTGGATCAGGGCACTCGACGTGCGGATCCACCTCGGTGTCGACGGCATCTCGCTCCCCCTCCTGGTGCTGACGGCGCTGCTGACCTTCCTCTGCGCGCTGTACTCCTACTTCAAGCCGCCGGCGGGCCCGTCCCCGAAGGCGTTCGTCGCGCTGCTGCTCCTCCTGGAGGCCGGCACCCTCGCCACCTTCGCCGTCCTCGACCTGGTCCTCTTCTTCCTCGCCTTCGAGACGGTCCTCGTCCCGATGTACTTCCTCATCGCCCGCTGGGGCGGCGAGGGCCGGCGGGCCGCCGCCGGGAAGTTCATCCTCTACACGCTGCTCGGCTCCGTCGTCATGCTGCTCGGCCTGCTCCTGATCGGGATCAAGGCGGGCACCTTCGACATGGTGGCACTCGCCACCGACAACGGCCGTGGACTGACCACGTCGGTGCAGGTCACCGCCGTTCTCGCGATCGGCCTCGGGCTCGCCGTGAAGACCCCGATGTGGCCGCTGCACTCCTGGCTGCCGGACGCCCACACCGCCGCCCCCACCGTCGGCTCGGTCCTCCTCGCCGGCGTGCTCCTGAAGATGGGCACGTACGGGTTCGTCCGCATCGCCCTGCCCATCGCCCCCGACGGCATGCACACCCTCGCCCCCTACCTGGCCGCCTTCGCCGCCGCCGGCATCGTCTACGGCTCCCTCGCCTGCCTCGCCCTCGCGCGCCCCGGCGCCAAGGGCGACCTCAAGCGGCTGATCGCGTACTCCTCCGTCGGCCACATGGGCTTCGTCCTCCTCGGCATCGCCACCCTGACCCCCACCGGGGTCAACGGCGCCCTCTTCGCCAACATCGCCCACGGCCTCATCACCGGCCTGCTCTTCTTCCTCGTCGGGGCCCTGAAGGACCGGTACGGCACCGCCGACCTCGACACCCTCGCCGGGGCCACCGGCGCCGCCCTCTACGGCCGCGCCCCCCGCCTCGGAGCCCTCCTCGCCTTCGCCGCCGTCGCCTCCCTCGGCCTGCCCGGCCTCGCCGGCTTCTGGGGCGAGATGCTCGCCCTCTTCGCCGCCTTCGACCCGGCCGAGGGCCTGAACCGCACCGCGTACCTCGTCTTCATGGCCCTCGGCGGCCTCGGCACCCTGCTCACCGCCGCCTACCTGCTGATCGTCGTCCGCCGCGTCTGCATGGGCGGCCCCCGCCCGGCCGGCGAACCGGAGCTCGCCGACGTCCAGCCGTACGAGCTGGCCGCCTGGACCCCGCTCGTCGCCCTCACCGTCCTCGCCGGACTCTGGCCCGCGGTCCTCCTCGGCCTCACCGACCCGGCCGTCCAGCAGCTCCTCGCGGGAGGCACCCAGTGATGTCCGCCAGCACCGCCGACGCCTCCCTCGTCCAGTCCGTCGACTGGCTGACGATCGCGCCCCCGACGCTCACCGCCCTGGTCGCGCTCGGCGTCCTCGTCGCCGACCTCTTCGTCCCCGCCGAGCGCAAGCGGCTCCTCGGATGGATCTCGATCACCGGCCTCGCCGCCGCCCTCGCGCTCCTCCTGCCCCTGCGCTCCGGCGACCGGGCGACGTTCTGCCTCACCGCCGGAGCCCAGGCCGACAGCCACGCCCAGACCGCCGGGTGCAGCTACACCGCCGACCACTTCACCCTGGTCATCCAGCTCCTCGTGCTCGGCGGCGCGCTCCTCACCGCCCTGCTCTCGCTGCCCGCCACGCGCGAGGGCAGGCTCCCGGCCGGCGAGTACTGGTTCCTGCTGCTCTCCTCCGCCGCCGGCGCCGCCCTGCTGCCCGCCTCCCGCGACCTCGCCACCCTCGTGGTCGCCCTGGAGGTCGCCTCGCTGCCCGCCTTCGCGCTCGTCGGCCTCAAGCGCGGCGACCGGCGCTCCAGCGAGGCCGCCCTCAAGTTCTTCCTCTCCTCGGTGACCGCCACCGCCGTCACCCTCCTCGGCGTGAGCTTCGTCTACGCCGCCACCGGCACCCTCCACCTCACCGAGATCGCCGCCCGCCTCGACGACGTCCCCGGACAGCTCCAGACCCTCGCCGAGGCCGGCGTCGCCCTCACCCTCGTCGGCTTCGCCTTCAAGGTCGCCGCCGTCCCCTTCCACTTCTGGGTCCCCGACACCTACAGCGGCGCCCCGCTGCCCGTCGCCGCCTACCTGTCCGTGGTCGGCAAGGCCGTCGGCTTCACCGGCCTCATCCTGGTGACCGTCGTCGCCTTCCCCGCCTACGCCGACATCTGGGGCCCGGCCCTCGCCGTCCTCGCCGCCCTCACCATGACCGCGGGCAACGTCGCCGCCCTCCGGCAGGACCCCACGCGCGCGGGCAGCGCGATCCGGCTGCTCGCCTGGTCCTCCGTCGCCCAGGCCGGCTACCTCCTCGTGCCGATCGCCGCCGCCGCGTACTCCAGCGACGACCAGATCGGCGCCACCGTCGCGTACGCCCTCATGTACGCGGTCGTGAACCTCGGCGCCTTCGCGGTCGTCGCCCTCGTCGCCCGCGCCCACCCCGGCAAGCGGATCGCCGACCACGCCGGGCTCCACGCCACCAGCCCCGCCGCCGCCCTCGCGCTCGCCTTCTTCCTCCTGAATCTGGCCGGTTTGCCCCCGGGTATCATCGGCCTCTTCGCCAAGGTGACCGTTTTCTCGTCGGCCGTCGACGCGGGCCTCGGCTGGCTGGCCGTGGTCATGGGCGTCAACGTCGTCATCGGCCTCGCGTACTACCTGCGGTGGACGGCGCTGCTGTTCCGCACGCCGCAGGACGCCGTCCCGACGACACCGCGGCGGGCCCCCGCGCCCGTCACCCTGGCGATCGTGCTGACCGCCGCCGCCGGAGCCGTCCTGTCGGGATACCCGCAGCTCGCCCTCCGCTTCGCGACGGGCGGCCTCTTCTGACCCCCACGCCCCCCACGGAACCCCACCTCTAGGAGCAACACCCCGTGCTGAACGGATTCAAGGACTTCATACTTCGCGGGAACGTCATCTCGATGGCCATCGGCCTGGCCGTCGGAACCGCGTTCACCGCCGTCGTCACCGGCTTCAGCAAGGCCTTCATCACCCCGCTCATCGGCCTCGCCACCGGCTCCGTGGGCAACTTCAACGACGCCCAGTTCCACGTCGGCAAGACCGTCTTCCCCTACGGCCTGGCCATCTCCGCCGCCATCGCCTTCGTCATCACCGCCGCGGTCCTCTACTTCCTCATCGTCGCCCCGCTCGCGAAGGTCCAGGAGCGGTTCGCCAAGGAGGAGGCGCTCGACCCCAAGGCCGAGAAGCGCGACTGCCCCCGCTGCTTCACCGAGATCCCGGCCGTCGCCTCCCGCTGCGCCCACTGCACCAGCGAGGTCGAGCCGATCGCCGCCAGCCTGGAGAAGCTGACCGTCCCCGCGGCCCGCTGACCCTGGTGCCCCCGCTGCCCCTGGTGCCCCCGCTGCCCCTGGTGCCCCTGGTGCCCCTGGTGCCCCTGGTGCCCCTGGTGCCCCTGGTGCCCCTGGTGCCCCTGGTGCCCAGGGTGACCATCACCCGAACGGCGTAATACGCCCCCGGTGCGGCCGGGGGAACCGCAGCCTCTCGCCTGGCGTTGACCAGTACGTGAGGGTCCACTGGACGCGTGGACCACGAAGCAAAGGGTTCCCCTGCCGCACCACTTGGAGGGCGTACCGTGCACCGCCGGCACAACGGGCTGAGGACCGCCGTACTCCTCGGAGGGCTCTCCGCCCTCATCATCGTCATCGGCAGTTTCTTCGGCCGTACGGGCCTGATCGTCGGACTCGTCGTCGCGATCGGCACCAACGCGTACGCGTACTGGAACAGCGACAAGCTGGCCCTGCGCGCCATGCGCGCCCGCCCCGTCAGCGAATTCGAGGCCCCCGCCCTCTACAGGATGGTCCGGGAGCTCTCCACCCAGGCGCGCCAGCCGATGCCCCGCCTCTACATCTCGCCGACCCAGGCGCCGAACGCCTTCGCCACCGGCCGCAATCCGCGCAACGCCGCCGTCTGCTGCACCGAGGGCATCCTCGCCATCCTCGACGAGCGCGAGCTCCGCGGAGTCATCGGCCACGAGCTCAGCCACGTCTACAACCGGGACATCCTCATCTCCTCGGTCGCCGGCGCGCTCGCCTCCGTGGTGATGTTCCTGGTCAACTTCGCCTGGCTGATCCCCGTCGGCCGCTCCAGCGACGACGAAGGCCCCGGCCTCCTCGGCTACCTGATGATCCTCATCCTCGGCCCCATCGCCGCCTCGATCATCCAGCTCGCCATCTCCCGCTCCCGCGAGTACGAGGCGGACGCCTCCGGTTCCCAGCTCACCGGCGACCCGCTCGCCCTCGCCAGCGCCCTCAGGAAGCTCGAAGCGGGCACCAAACAGCTCCCGCTGCCCCCCGAGCCGCGGATCGAGACCGCGAGCCACATGATGATCGCGAACCCCTTCCGTCCGGGTAAGGGACTCTCCAAGATGTTCTCGACCCACCCGCCCATGGCCGAGCGGATCGCTCGCCTCGAAGAGATGGCAGGTCGCCGACCGTGAAGACCGTCCTCAACGTCATATGGCTCGTCCTCTCCGGCTTCTGGCTGTTCCTCGCCTACCTCCTCGCCGGAGTGCTGCTCTGCATCACCATCATCGGCATCCCCTTCGGCCTCGCGGCCTTCCGGATCGGCCTCTACGCCCTCTGGCCCTTCGGCCGCACCGTCGTCGACAAGCCCGGCGCCGGCGCCGCCTCCTGCGTCGGCAACGTCCTGTGGCTGATCCTCGCCGGCTGGTGGCTCGCCATCGGCCACATCGTCACCGGCATCGCGCTCTGCATCACGATCATCGGCATCCCGCTCGGCATCGCGAACTTCAAGCTCATCCCCGTCTCGCTGCTGCCGCTCGGCAAGGACATCGTCCCCACCGACCAGGCGTACGGACACGGCGCCCCGACCACACAGCAGCAGTACCGCCACCCCGGCTTCTGAGCCGTGCACCAACCCCGCTACGCCCTGCTCTCCGGCCGCCGCGTCCTCGCCCTCTGCCACGACGTCGACGGCCTCTACGGCGACCCCGCCCCCCGCCCGCGCCCCCGTCACGAACTACGCGGCTGCGAACCGCGCGGCCCGCTCGCCCGGGCCGTCACCCAGGCGATCGTCGAGGGATCCGCGCCGCTCGGCACCCTCGTGGCCGAGACCCCCGACGGACTCTGGCGCTTCGACGCCGTCCGCGTCCTGGGCGCCCGCGGCGACGTCGTCACCATCGAGGCGGCCGGGCCGCCCCGCCGCGCCCAGGGCGCCGGAGACCCGGTCCCCTGCGCCCACCTCATCCCGCTCCCCGTCCCCCCACCACCCCTCGCCGACGTCACCTTCCTCGGCTGCTCGCCGCGCGGCGCCCTGCGCGACGCCCTCGCCCTCGGAGCCGAAGCCTTCGAGGAGGTCCGCTACCAGGTCCTCCGCGCCACCGGAAGCCTCCGCCACGAGGGCGAGACCGGCCGCGTGACCGCCTGGGACACCGCCCGCGGCCACCACGGCCTGCTGGACCTCACCGTGGCCCTTCCCCGCGCCGGCCTGATCCCGCGGCAGACCCGCGAGGTCTGGGAGCTCTTCCACGACCACCGGCCGCCCACCGAGACCGGTACCTGGCGCCGCTTCACCGGGCCCGCCCGCGCCGTGTGGCGGCACGAGGCGTCCCTCCGCTCGTCCGGCCTGCCGGACCCCGCCCCCGGCGGCACGTACGAGATCGACGGCCGGGGGATCACCGACGAGGACGCGCTGGTCTGCGCGGTCACCGAAGCGGTCCACGGCCCCGGCCTGGCCTACCCCTCCCTCACCCCCCGCGCCCTCGGCGAGGCCCTGTCCGGCAGCACCCTCGTCTGGCACCACGCCGACATCGCCCGCGCCTGCCTCGGCGTCCTTCCGCTCCTCGCCGAGCCCCGCCCGCCCACCTTCCAGGAGTGGGTCGACGGCCTCGGAGCGTCGGGCGTCCACGTCGTCCTCGCCTGACCGCCCGCGTTCGCGATCGCACACGTGACCGCCGGCGGGGTCACGGACGACCCGTCTCCCGGAGGGTGATGTTGAGCCGCCCGGACAGCCCGAGCGAGGGATCGGCCGTACCCGGGAACACCCTCGGCACGCCGTGATAGACCCACCGCGACTCCCCGCCGAAGACGAACAGGTCCCCCGAGGCCAGCTCCACGTCGCTCCAGGGCCGCCCCCGCCCCTCGGCGTTGCCCAGCCGGAAGACACACCGGTCGCCCAGGCTCAGCGACACCACCGGCGCACCGGACCGCTCCTCCTTGTCCTGGTGCATGCCCATCCGGGCCCCGTCGCCGTAGAAGTTCACCAGCGCGGTGTCGGGCGCGAAACCGCCGTCCTCCCCGTACGCCTCGGCCACCGCCTCCCGCCCCAGAGCGACCAGCCAGCCGGGCAGTTCGACGGCGACGGAGTCGAGATACCGGTACGGGACCCACTGCCGGCCCAGACAGAGCGACCGCACCGACATCACGCCCCCGCCGGGCAGCACGGTCTGCCGGTACGCCAGCGGCCCGCGCCCGAACTCCCGGCAGGCCGCGACCAGTTCACGCTGCCGATCGAGCGGCAGCCACCCCGGCACGTGCACCGCCCCGGGCGCCGGCTCGGCCCGCTCGCGCGGGAACAGCCCCTCGGTCACGCGAGGGCTCCCTCCAGGTCCAGCAGCGACCGCTTCCGGTCCAGCCCCGCCGCGTACCCGCGCAGACTCCCGTCCGCCCCGATCACCCGGTGGCAGGGCCGCACCACGAGCAGCGGATTGCGCCCGATCGCCGTCCCCACCGCCCGCACCCCGGCCCCGCCGGCCCCGACCCGCCGCCCGATCTCCGCGTAGCTGACGGTCGTCCCGTACGGGACCTCCTCCAGGGCCGCCCACACCCGCCGCTGGAACTCCGTCCCGGTGTCCCCGGCGAGCGGCACGTCGAACCGCTCCCGCCGCCCGCCGAAGTACTCCTCCAGCTGCGCCACGACCTCCGCGAAGGCCCCCTGGTCCCGCACCCAGCCGTCCTCGACCGCCGCGGCCCCCTTCTGCCCGGGCAGCGAGAGCGACCGCAGCACGGCGCGGCCCCCCGCCGAGACCTGCCCGGTCAGCAGCATCTCGCCCAGGGGGCCGTCGACGTACGCGTACACGGTGATGTCGTCCATGACTCCAGTGTGCGAGCCCCGCCGGCCCGTGGACCGGCGGCTTTCGGACACGGACCTACCGGTAGTTCACGAACTGGATCGCGAAGTCGAAGTCCTTGCCCTTGAGCAGCGCCTGCACGGCCTGCAGGTCGTCCCGGCTCTTCGAGCTGACCCGCAGCTCGTCGCCCTGCACCTGCGCCTTGACGCCCTTGGGACCCTCGTCCCGGATGGTCTTCGCGACCTTCTTGGCGTTCTCCTGCGAGATGCCCTCGGTGACCGACGCGAAGAGCTTGTACTCCTTGCCGGACAGCTGCGGCTCACCCTCGACGTCCAGCGACTTCAGCGAGATCCCGCGCTTGATCAGCTTGGACTGGAAGATGTCGAGGATCGCCATCACGCGCTCCTCGCCGTTCGCCTGCATCAGGATCTTCTCGCCGGACCAGGAGATCGAGGCGTTGGTTCCCTTGAAGTCGTAGCGCTGCGAGATCTCCTTCACGGCCTGGTTGAGGGCGTTGTCGACCTCCTGCCGCTCGACCTTGGAGACGATGTCGAAACTGGAGTCGGCCATGACTCGTGGCTCCTTGCTCGGATGCTGTGGGGTACCCCCAAAGCCTAGGGGGTGAGCAACGGCCCGAACCTCGGATCACCCGCCGATCAATCCGGTGGCGAACCACCCCCGGGGATCAGGTATTGTTTACGTCGTTGCCGGGGAACACCGCAGAACAGCGGGGAACCAAGGCAGCGAACCCATGGCGATGTGCCCGAGCGGCCAATGGGAGCGGACTGTAAATCCGTCGGCTTAGCCTACCCAGGTTCGAATCCTGGCGTCGCCACGTGAAGAAGGTCCCCGGTGTTCTCACCGGGGACCTTCACTCGTTTCCGGGGGCGGGGGGCCGGGGGGTCAGTTGCCGGCCACGTCCTTCACGGCGACCGTGACCGGGGTCGGGCCCGTGACCAGTTCCAGGGTCAGGCCGGCGGTGGCGGGGGTCTCGACCAGTTCGGCGAGGACCGCGGCCACGTCGTCGCGGGGGATCGGGCCGCGGCCCGTGCGGGCCTCCAGGCGGACCAGGCCCTTGCCGGCGTCGTCCGTCAGCATGCCGGGGCGCAGGACCGTCCACTCCAGGCCCGGGCGGGAGCGGACCGCGTCGTCCGCCGCCCCCTTGGCCCGCAGATAGGCGTCGAAGACCTCGTCGCCCGGGTGGTCCGCGTCCGCGCCCATCGACGAGACGACGAGGAAGCGCCGGACGCCCGCGCGCTCCGCCGCGTCCGCCAGCAGGACCGCGGCGGCGCGGTCCACCGTCTCCTTGCGGGCGGCGTCGCTGCCCGGGCCCGCGCCCGCCGCGAAGACGGCCGCGTCCGCGCCCCGCAGGACCTCCGCGACCTCCTCCACGGACGCCGCCTCCAGATCCAGTACGACGGGCTCGGCGCCCGCCGTCCGCAGGTCCTCCGCCTGCTCAGGGCGGCGGATGATCCCGACCGCCTCGTGTCCGCCCGCCGAGAGCAGCCGCTCCAGGCGCAGGGCGATCCGACCGTGTCCTCCAGCGATGACGATGCGCATACCCCGACCGTACGGCTCAGCGGGCCGCAGGGCCTCCCGGATCCGGCCGGGCGGCCTGCCGCGGCAGGTCCAGCGCCGCCGCCGAGTCGCAGTACTCCCGCACCGCGCTCGTCCGCGCCACCACCCGTCCCCGGTGCACCACGATCCGGCTGTACGCCAGCGACAGCACCCCCGCCAGCCGCTCGCCCCGCACCGCCACCAGCTCCGCGGGGAAGCCGGCCTCCACCCGTACCTCCGGCAGCCCCATCGCCTCCCGCGCCCCGGCGCTCACCGCCCCGTACGCCTCCTCCGGCGACAGCCCGTCGAGGGAGGCCAGCAGGAAGGCCGCCTCCAGCGGGTCCCCGCGCCCCACCGGGTTCGCCGTGTCCCGCAGCGAGCCGCCGCCGGCCGCCAGCCGCACCCCGGCCGACCGCAGCAGCCGCACCGGGGCCGTACCGCGACGCTCGGTCCCCGCGCAGCCGCCCTGCGGCAGGCAGACCACCGTCACTCCCGCCGCCGCCAGCCGGTCCGCCGTCCGGCCCGCCACGTCCTCCGGCAGCCGCGCGAGCCCCGCGCACGGCCCGATCGCCACCCCCGGCCGCAGTCCGCCGGCCATCGCCGCGAAGCGCGCGAGCCGCGCCGGGTCGTCCCCGTCCGTGTGCAGGTCCACCGGCACCCCGTGCTCGGCCGCCACCTCCAGGACCGCCTCCACGTACCCCGCCGGGTCCGGGTCCAGGTCGGGGCGGCCGCCCACCACCCCGGCGCCCATCTTCACCGCGTCCCGCAGCATCGCCAGGCCGTCCGCGCCCGCCGCCCCGGTCAGCAGCCGGGGCACCGCCACCGCCGTGAGGTCCGCCAGGCCGCGCAGCGAGCGCCGGGCCTGGAGGACGGCCTCCAGCGGGCCGAGCGCGTGCACGTCGCCGATCCGGACGTGGGCCCGCAGCGCGGTCGCCCCGTGCCCGAGCTGGAGCAGCGCCGCCTCGGTGGCCCGCCGCTGCACCTCCTCGGGGGCGTACGAGACCGGGCCGGGGGTGGCGGCGGAGAGCGCGGTGTCGGCGTGGGCGTGCGGCTCGGCGGGGGCCGGCAGCAGCAGATGGCCGGTCAGATCCACCCGGGCGCCGAGCGTGGCCAGGCTCCCGGCGGTGCCGACGGCCTCGATCCGGCCCCGCACCAGCCGCACGTCCACGGTCCGCCCGTCGGTCAGCCGCGCGTTCGACAGCAGGAGCGCGTTCGCGTCCTCGGTGGCCGCGCCGCCCCCGTCGTCGGAGGGCTGACGGGGCTGCTTGCTGTCGGCCGACATCGGGCTCCTCACCAGTCACCAAGATCGAGATCACGCAGCGTGGGGCAGAGCCTAGGGGCGGGCGGCCGTGCCTTCGAGGAGGAGCGCAATAGTCGTACCGATGAGTCCACGAGTGGCGTACGGGGCCCGTCCGGCGCCCGGCCGGGGGCCACACCCAAACGGATTTGGGTGATGGGCTGCGGACCGTGTAATGTCTTCCTCGCTCGCCCCAATAGCTCAGTCGGCAGAGCGTCTCCATGGTAAGGAGAAGGTCTACGGTTCGATTCCGTATTGGGGCTCTGGTGTAGGGAATCCCGCCTTCGGGCGGGGCTACCGACATCAAAGCGGTGTAGCTCAGTCGGTAGAGCAAGCGGCTCATAATCGCTGTGTCACCGGTTCAAGTCCGGTCACCGCTACAGACAGTAGCCGATTGTGGGGTCGGTCCTGCAATCGGCTACTCTTCTATGCTCCCCCAAGCTTCTGGCGCGGGGGTGCGCCCAGTCCATCAATCCGTCCGTCAAGGAGCACTCACGTGGCTGCCACCGACGTCCGCCCGAAGATCACGCTGGCCTGCGTGGAGTGCAAGGAGCGGAACTACATCACCAAGAAGAACCGGCGTAACAACCCGGACCGTCTTGAGATGAAGAAGCACTGCCCCCGCTGCAACTCGCACACCGCGCACCGCGAGACGCGCTAATCAGGCTCGTTCACGAGGCCGTCCCCGGCAGGGGGCGGCCTCGTGGCGTTTCACGCATCAGATTCAGCAGGAGGTATCGAGGCCATGGCGCTCGACCAGTCCTTCGTGGGCCGGACCTATCCGCCCACCGCGCCCTACGAGGTCGGCCGGGAGAAGATCCGTGAATTCGCCGAGGCCATCGGTGACGCGAATCCCGCGTACACCGACGCCGAGGCGGCGAAGGAACTCGGCCACCCCGATGTGATCGCTCCGCCGACTTTCGTGTTCGCCATCACGTTCAAGGCCGCCGCGCAGGTGATCGAGGACCCGCAGCTCGGCCTCGACTACAGCCGCGTCGTCCACGGCGACCAGAAGTTCGCCTACACGCGGCCCGTCCGCGCCGGCGACCGCCTCGCGGTCACCTCCACCATCGAGGCCATCAAGTCGCTGGCCGGCAACGACATCCTGGACATCCGCGGCGAGGTCCACGACGCGACGGGCGAGCACGTCGTCACCGCCTGGACCAAGCTCGTCTCCCGCGCCCCCGAGGAGGCCTGACCATGACCGCGAAGATCGCCTACGCCGAGGTCGAGGCCGGCACCGAGCTGCCCGCGCAGACCTTCCCCGTGAACCGCGCCACCCTCGTCCGGTACGCGGGCGCCTCCGGGGACTTCAACCCGATCCACTGGAACGAGAAGTTCGCGGTCGGGGTCGGCCTTCCGGACGTCATCGCCCACGGCATGTTCACCATGGCCGAGGCGATCCGCGTCGTCACCGACTGGGCCGGCGACCCCGCCGCCGTCGTCGAGTACGGCGTCCGCTTCACCAAGCCGGTCGTCGTCCCCGACGACGGCGTCGGCGCCGTGATCGAGGTCACCGCGAAGGTCGGCGCCAAGCTGGACGACAACCTCGTCCGGGTCGACCTGACGGCGACCAGCGCGGGCCAGAAGGTCCTCGGCATGAGCCGGGCCGTGGTCCGCCTCGCCTGACCGGCAGGTTCGTCAAGGGGGGCGGAGGCCCTCACGTGAGTACCCTTGAGCCCGTGCAGCAGCTCAAGGACGCCCCCCTCGCCCCCCTGACCACCTTCCGGCTCGGCGGCCCCGCCACCCGGCTCGTCACGGCCACCACCGACGCCGAGGTGATCGCCGCGGTCCGCGAGGCCGACGCGGCCGGGACCCCGCTGCTGATCATCGGCGGCGGCTCCAACCTGGTCATCGGGGACAAGGGCTTCGAGGGCACCGCCCTGCACCTCGCCACCACCGGCTTCTCCCTCGACGGGACCCGTCTGGAGCTCGCCGCCGGCGAGGTCTGGACCGACGCCGTCGCCCGGACCGTCGAGGCCGGACTCGCCGGGATCGAGTGCCTCGCCGGCATCCCCGGCTCCGCGGGCGCCACCCCGATCCAGAACGTCGGCGCCTACGGCCAGGACGTCTCCGCCACCCTCACCGAGGTCGTCGCGTACGACCGCCGGGCCGAGGAGACCGTCACCCTCACCAACGCCGAGTGCGCCTTCTCGTACCGCCACAGCCTCTTCAAGGACCGGCCCGACCGCTACGTCGTGCTGCGCGTCCGCTTCGAGCTGGAGGACGCCGGCGGGCTCTCCGCTCCGATCGCGTACCCGGAGACCGCCCGCGCCCTCGGCGTCGGGGCGGGCGACCGGGTGCCGCTCGCCCACGTCCGCGAGACCGTGCTGAAGCTCCGCGCCGGCAAGGGCATGGTCCTCGACCCCGAGGACCACGACACCTGGTCCGCCGGCTCCTTCTTCACCAACCCGGTCCTCACCGCGGCGGAGTACGAGACCTTCCTCGCCCGCGTCGCCGACCGGCTCGGCGCCGACGTCGCCCCGCCCGCCTACCCGGCCGGCGACGGCCGCACCAAGACCTCCGCCGCCTGGCTCATCGACAAGGCCGGCTTCACCAAGGGCTACGGCTCCGGGCCCGCCCGGATCTCCACCAAGCACACCCTCGCCCTCACCAACCGCGGCGAGGCCACGACCGAGGACCTGCTCGCCCTCGCCCGCGAGGTCGTCGCCGGTGTCCACGACGCCTTCGGCGTCACCCTCGTCAACGAGCCCGTGACCGTCGGCGTCAGCCTGTAGCCGCCGGCTCAGTACGCGACACCCACGCCCTGCCCCACCGTCGACGGCTCGTCGACCATCGCGAGCATCGCGTGGGCCACGTCCGCCCGGGCCAGCGTGCGGCCCTTGGGCGGATTGCCGCCGACGACCCGGCGGTACCGGCCCGTGCCCGGCCCGTCCGTCAGCCTCGGCGGCCGGACCGAGGTCCAGGCGGTGCCGCTCGCGGCCAGCTCCGTCTCCATGACGCGCAGATCGGCGTAGACGTCCTTGAAGACGCTGCCGACCACCGCGAGGACGGCCTTGTCGAGAAGGCCGTCCCCCGGCGCCGGCGGGCCCACCGGCGCCGCGCTCACGACCAGCAGCCGGCGCGTCCCCTCCGCCTCCATGGCCCGCAGGACGGGACGGGTCAGGCGGGCCGTGATCCCCGAGGCCGCGTCCGCCCTGTTGCGGGCGCCCAGGCCGGAGAGGACCGCGTCCCGGCCGGCCACCGCCCCGCGCAGCGCCTCCGGGTCGGCGAGGTCGCAGCGCAGGACCTCAAGACGCTCGCCGGTCAGCGCGAACCGCGAGGGATCCCGCACCGCCGCCGTCACCTCGTGGCCGCCGGCGAGCGCCTGCCGGACGATCTCCCCGCCGACACCGCCCGTCGCGCCGAAGACAGTGAGCTTCATGCCGCGCACCCCTCTCCCAAGGTGAGTAAGTATTCACTCACCCGTAGGGTGAGTGGACGCTCACCCCTCCGTCAAGCGCTATCGGGAGATCCCGTGGACCAGAAGCCGACCCGGACCCGGATCATCGACGCCGCCCGCGACCTCATGCGCACGGCGGGACTGGCCCGCACCACCACCAAACAGATCGCCAGGGCCGCCGGCTGCTCCGAAGCCGCCCTCTACAAGCACTTCGCGAGCAAGGAGGAACTGTTCGTCACCGTCCTCGGCGAGCGGCTGCCCGGCCTCGGCCGGCTCCTCGGCGCCCTCGCCGTCGACCCGGGGGAGCGCACCGTCGAGGAGAACCTGACGGAGATCGCCCGCCACGCGGCCCTCTTCTACGAGGAGAGCTTCCCGATCGCCGCCTCCCTCTACGCGGAGCCCCGGCTCAAGGCCCGCCACGAGCAGGTCATGCGCGAGATCGGAGCCGGCCCCCACCTCCCGATCGAGGGCCTCGACGCCTACCTGCGCGCCGAGCGGGACCACGGCCGCCTCCGTGACGACGCCGACACCCGCGCCGCCGCCTCGCTCCTCCTCGGCGCCTGCGCCCACCGGGCCTTCGCCTACGACGCGGCGCCCGACCTCAGGCCGCCGGTGGACGCGTTCGCCGCCGGGCTCGCCCGCACCCTGATGGGCGGCCTCAGCCGACCGGCGCCGCCAGCCAGTCGTCGATCCCGGACAACAGCTTCTCCGTGACGCCCTCCGGGGCCGCCGACGCCCGCACCGACTGGCGGGCCAGCTCCGCCAGCTCCGCGTCCGTGAAGCCGTGGTGGCGGCGGGCGATCTCGTACTGGGCGGCCAGCCGGGAACCGAAGAGCAGCGGGTCGTCGGCGCCCAGCGCCATCGGGACGCCCGCCTCGAAGAGCGTCCGCAGCGGCACGTCCTCGTGCTTCTCGTACACCCCGAGCGCCACGTTCGACGCCGGGCACACCTCACAGGTCACGCCGCGCTCCGCGAGCTTCCGCAGCAGCCGCTCGTCCTCCGCCGCCCGTACCCCGTGCCCCACCCGCGACGCCCGCAGGTCGTCCAGGCAGTCCCGTACGGAGGAGGGGCCGGTCAGCTCCCCGCCGTGCGGGGCCGCGAGCAGGCCGCCCTCGCGGGCGATCGCGAAGGCCCGGTCGAAGTCACGGGCCATGCCCCGGCGCTCGTCGTTGGAGAGCCCGAAGCCGACCACGCCCCGGTCCGCGTACCGCACCGCGAGCCGGGCCAGCGTGCGGGCCTCCAGCGGGTGCTTCATCCGGTTCGCGGCCACCAGCACCCGCATCCCGAGCCCGGTCTCCCGGGCCGCCGAGTCGACCGCGTCCAGGATGATCTCCAGAGCCGGGATCAGCCCGCCGAGATGCGGAGCGTACGAGGTCGGGTCCACCTGGATCTCCAGCCAGCCCGAACCGTCCCGCACGTCCTCCTGCGCCGCCTCCCGCACCAGCCGCTGGATGTCCTCCGGGGAGCGCAGGCAGGAGCGGGCGATGTCGTACAGGCGCTGGAAGCGGAACCAGCCGCGCTCGTCCGTCGCCCGCAGCCGCGGGGGATTCCCGCTGCTCAGCGCCTCCGGGAGGTGCACGCCGTACTTGTCGGCCAGCTCGATGAGGGTGGTGGGCCGCATCGAACCGGTGAAGTGCAGGTGCAGATGGGCCTTGGGCAGCAGGGTGAGATCGCGGGGGTGCTCCATCGACCGATCCTGCCTTACCCGAACGGCGGTATGCACGGCCATTCCCCGATCGATACCAGCCCGAACGCAGAAACGGGCCCCGGTTCCGCAGAACCGGGGCCCGCTCCCGAACGGTCGGGGCCGGTGTCAGTCGCGGGCCTCGGCCAGCAGCTTCTGGATCCGGGAGACGCCCTCCACCAGGTCCTCGTCACCGAGCGCGTACGACAGGCGCAGGTAGCCGGGGGTGCCGAACGCCTCGCCCGGGACCACCGCGACCTCGGCCTCGTCCAGGATCAGCGCGGCCAGCTCCACGGAGCTCTGCGGACGCTTGCCGCGGATCTCCTTGCCGAGCAGCTCCTTCACCGACGGGTACACGTAGAACGCGCCCTCCGGGGTCGGGCAGAGGACGCCGTCGATCTCGTTCAGCATCCGCACGATGGTCTGCCGGCGCCGGTCGAAGGCGGTCCGCATCTCGGCGACCGCGTCCAGGCTGCCGGAGACGGCGGCCAGCGCGGCGACCTGGGCCACGTTGGAGACGTTGGAGGTGGCGTGCGACTGGAGGTTGGTCGCCGCCTTCACCACGTCCTTGGGGCCGACGATCCACCCGACGCGCCAGCCGGTCATCGCGTACGTCTTGGCGACGCCGTTGACGACGATGCACTTGTCGCGCAGCTCGGGCACGATCGCCGGCAGCGAGGTGAACTTCGCGTCGCCGTAGACCAGGTGCTCGTAGATCTCGTCGGTGAGGACCCACAGGCCGTGCTCGACGGCCCAGCGGCCGATCGCCTCGGCGTCGGCCTCGCTGTAGACGGCGCCGGTCGGGTTCGACGGGGAGACGAAGAGGACGACCTTGGTCCGCTCCGTGCGGGCCGCCTCCAGCTGCTCCACCGAGACGCGGTAGCCGGTCGTCTCGTCGGCCACGACCTCCACCGGGACACCGCCGGCGAGGCGGATCGACTCGGGGTAGGTGGTCCAGTACGGGGCGGGGACGATGACCTCGTCGCCCGGGTCGAGGATCGCGGCGAACGCCTCGTAGATCGCCTGCTTGCCGCCGTTGGTCACCAGGACCTGGGAGGCGTCGACCTCGTAGCCGGAGTCGCGGAGCGTCTTGGCGGCGATCGCGGCCTTCAGCTCGGGCAGGCCGCCGGCCGGCGTGTAGCGGTGGTACTTGGGGTTCTTGCAGGCCTCGACGGCCGCGTCGACGATGTAGTCGGGGGTCGGGAAGTCCGGCTCACCGGCGCCGAAACCGATCACCGGGCGCCCGGCGGCCTTGAGGGCCTTGGCCTTGGCGTCGACGGCGAGGGTGGCGGACTCGGAGATCGCACCGATCCGGGCGGAGACCCGACGCTCGGTGGGAGGGGTAGCAGCGCTCATACGGCCATCGTCCCAGACCGTTTCCCGGCCCGGCACACAGGTTTCAGGGAGCGGACAGGAGCGGTCGATACCGGTCGGGAAGGGGCCCTGGGCCAGGTCGGGGCGGTTCCTGTTCGACGCGGGGGCCCAAGGTCACGTACACTCACTCCTCGTTGGCCCGCACCGAACCCGTCACACATGGGGTAGGTTGGGGACGCCACAAAGGGTCGTAGCTCAATTGGTAGAGCACCGGTCTCCAAAACCGGCGGTTGGGGGTTCAAGTCCCTCCGGCCCTGCTACACACACCGCCAGGTGTTGTGCGCATGTACGTACTTCATTGCACCGCCGTGCGGCTCCACCCGGGCGCGGCACGGCCGACCCGGAATCAGGTGAGAGATCGTGACGGACGCCGTTGGCTCCATCGACATGCCTGATGCCGAGGATGCTTCCGCGAAGAAGGGCCGCAAGGGCGGCAAGCGCGGGAAGAAGGGCCCCCTGGGCCGTCTCGCCCTTTTCTACCGCCAGATCGTCGCGGAGCTCCGCAAGGTCGTCTGGCCGACACGCAGTCAGCTGTCGTCGTACACCACTGTCGTGATCATCTTCGTGGTCGTCATGATCGGCCTGGTCACCGTGATTGACTTTGGCTTCCAGGAAGCAGTCAAGTACGTCTTCGGCTGACTTTTTGTTCCACCCCATCTGTATCGCAGGAAGAAGCAGCCACCGTGTCTGACGCGAACCTGAACGACGCCTTCGAGTCCGAGTCCGTCGAGGACGAGCTGGACATCATCGAGGCCGCCGACGAGGACGAGGACCAGGCTGCGGACGCCGCGGCGGAAGAGGCCGCCGAGGACTCCGCCGTCGAGGCCGACGAGGACTCCGACGAGGAGGCCTCCGCCGACGAGGACGCTGCCGACGAGGACGCCGAGTCCGAGCTCGCCGACGAGGCCGACGAGGCCGGCGACGACGTCGCCGAGGCCGAGGCCGAGATCGAGGAGACCGAGGAGGAGGCCGAGCCGGCCGCCCCGGTCGACCCCGTCGCCGCACTCCGCGAGGAGCTGCGCACCCTGCCCGGCGAGTGGTACGTCATCCACACCTACGCGGGCTACGAGAAGCGCGTGAAGGCCAACCTGGAGCAGCGCGCCGTCTCGCTCAACGTCGAGGACTTCATCTACCAGGCCGAGGTGCCCGAGGAAGAGATCGTCCAGATCAAGGGCGGCGAGCGGAAGAACGTCAAGCAGAACAAGCTCCCCGGCTACGTCCTCGTCCGCATGGACCTGACGAACGAGTCCTGGGGCGTCGTCCGCAACACCCCCGGCGTCACCGGCTTCGTGGGCAACGCCTACGACCCGTACCCGCTGACCCTGGACGAGATCGTCAAGATGCTCGCCCCGGAGGCCGAGGAGAAGGCCGCCCGCGAGGCCGCCGAGGCCGAGGGCAAGCCGGCTCCGGCCCGCAAGCTGGAGGTCCAGGTCCTCGACTTCGAGGTCGGCGACTCGGTCACCGTCACCGACGGCCCCTTCGCCACCCTCCAGGCGACGATCAACGAGATCAACCCGGACTCGAAGAAGGTCAAGGGCCTCGTCGAGATCTTCGGTCGCGAGACCCCGGTCGAGCTCAGCTTCGACCAGATCCAGAAGAACTGATCTCTTCACAAGATCGTTCCCAGAGATCGTTCCCGAGTTTCCGGACAGGTCAGAGGGGCTGCTACAGCCCCTCTGACCTGCTCGGTTTTTGGACGCGCAGCCATACCCGTTATCGTTGTGCGGTATGCCTCCATCCGGATGACCGGATGGATCGGCTGAAAACTCTCACTAGGACCCGGAGAGAGCAATGCCTCCCAAGAAGAAGAAGGTCACGGGGCTTATCAAGCTCCAGATCAACGCCGGTGCGGCCAACCCGGCCCCGCCGGTCGGCCCCGCGCTCGGCCAGCACGGCGTCAACATCATGGAGTTCTGCAAGGCCTACAACGCCGCGACCGAGTCGCAGCGTGGCTGGGTGATCCCGGTGGAGATCACGGTCTACGAGGACCGTTCCTTCACCTTCATCACCAAGACCCCGCCGGCCGCCAAGATGATCCTCAAGGCCGCGGGCGTGGAGAAGGGCTCCGGCGAGCCGCACAAGACCAAGGTCGCCAAGATCACCGAGGCGCAGGTCCGCGAGATCGCCACCACCAAGATGCCCGACCTCAACGCGAACGACCTGGACGCCGCGTCGAAGATCATCGCCGGCACCGCCCGTTCCATGGGCATCACGGTCGAGGGCTGATCACCCCCCCTCGTGACCTCAGTGGTAGGGCCAGCGCTTGGCCCGCACCACGACTCCACACCTGAAACACACCAGGAGCAGAAGTGAAGCGCAGCAAGTCCCTCCGCGCTGCGGACGCCAAGATCGACCGGGAGAAGCTCTACGCCCCGCTCGAGGCCGTCCGTCTTGCCAAGGAGACCTCCACCACGAAGTTCGACGGCACCGTCGAGGTCGCCTTCCGCCTGGGTGTCGACCCGCGCAAGGCCGACCAGATGGTCCGTGGCACCGTGAACCTCCCGCACGGCACCGGCAAGACCGCCCGGGTCCTGGTCTTCGCGACCGGTGAGCGTGCCGAGGCCGCGGTCGCCGCGGGCGCCGACATCGTCGGCTCCGACGAGCTGATCGACGAGATCGCCAAGGGCCAGCGCCTGAACGAGTTCGACGCCGTGGTCGCCACCCCGGACCTCATGGGCAAGGTCGGCCGCCTCGGCCGCGTGCTCGGTCCGCGTGGTCTCATGCCGAACCCGAAGACCGGCACCGTGACCCCCGATGTCGCCAAGGCTGTCAACGACATCAAGGGCGGCAAGATCGAGTTCCGCGTCGACAAGCACTCGAACCTGCACTTCATCATCGGCAAGACGTCCTTCGACGACACGCAGCTGGTGGAGAACTACGGCGCGGCCCTGGAGGAGATCCTCCGTCTGAAGCCGTCCGCCGCCAAGGGCCGTTACATCAAGAAGGCCGCCATCAGCACCACGATGGGCCCCGGCATCCCGGTCGACGGCAACCGCACCCGGAACCTCCTCGTCGAGGAGGACCCGGCCGCGGTCTGAGCCCTTCCGGCTCGGCGCAGTCAGTCCTGAAAGCCGCCCCCTGTTTCCTCTCCGGAGGAACGGGGGGCGGCTTTTATTGCGTCTTGACTGTCGTAGAGGTGCGTTACGGTTCAAGAGACCGCAAAGAAGAAGATCAAGGGGTGGGGAACACCTATGCGCAAGACGACCTGGAAGCGCGCGGGCGTCGCGCTCACCGCCGTGGGCCTCGTGGCGGGCCTGGCGGGGTGTAACGACGGCGACAAGACGGGTGCGGGCGCCAAGGCGGGCGACCCGACCAACGCCGCGCAGTTCATCAAGGTGGCGTACGAGAAGACGTCGGCGGCCAAGTCCGCCAAGGTCAAGATGACCATGAAGATGGAGGGCGTGGGGGCCGAGTCCGGCACCGCCGACATGACGGGCTCCATGGGCTGGGACCCGGCGGTGATGGACCTCACCGTCAAGGGCTCGATGCTGAGCGCCGGGGACCCCGAGGCGCCCGAGGAAGTCCGCATGGTCATGGTCGACGGCGCCATGTACATGGACATGGGCGAGAAGCAGGCCGCCCAGATGGACGGCAAGCGCTGGATGAAGCTGGACCTGAAGGCGGCGGCCGACGCCTCCGGCGACAAGGCCCTCCAGAAGCAGATGACCGGCGGCCTGGACCAGATGAACCAGGACCCCGCCCAGCAGCTCGCCCTCCTCCTGGAGTCCCCGGACCTCAAGCACGTCGGTGCCGAGAAGGTCAACGGCATGGACACCGAGCACTACAAGGGCACGCTCACCGTCGAGCAGATGATGAAGGCCGGCGGGTCCGCGGAGCTCCTGACCGCGGAGGAGCGCAAGAAGTTCACCGAGACGGTGAAGCAGCTCGGCATGACGGGCTACGACACCGAGGTCTGGGTCAACAAGGACGGCTACCCGGCCCGCATGGACGTCGCCATGAAGATGGGCAAGGGCTCCATGGAGATGCGCGCCGACTACAGCGACTACGGCACCAAGGCGAGCGTCCAGGCCCCGCCGGCCGACGAGACCGTCGACCTCTTCAAGATGCTCCAGGACGCCGGCAAGGCCCTGGAGGAGGGCAAGGGCTCCGAGGCCCTTCAGGACTGATTTGCCCCTGACGCCCGACGTCACGTACTCTTCCACAGAAGCCAAAGACCGCTGGTCGTTGCTGTGCCCTACCGGGTGCGGTGGCCGAAGGATCCGCTGACTGCGGACGACCCGCGCAGGTGACTGTGGAGAGTTCCCGGATGTCCCATCCGGTCGAGCTGAGCCCCGTGCGCCTGCGCCCGGGGCGTTTTCGTTTGTTCAGCCCCTTCTGAGCGGTCCTCATCACCCGGAAGGAGGCGAACGCACTATGCCGACGCCCAACAAGGCTGCATCGGTGGCCGAGCTCAAGGACGCGTTCCAGAGCTCCAACGCCGCCGTGCTGACCGAGTACCGGGGTCTCACCGTCGCGCAGCTCAAGACGCTGCGTCGCTCTCTCGGTGAGAACGCCCAGTACGCCGTGGTGAAGAACACGCTGACCAAGATTGCGGCCAACGAGGCCGGGATCACCGCACTGGACGAGCACTTCGCTGGTCCGACCGCGGTCGCCTTCGTCACCGGTGACCCGGTGGAGTCGGCGAAGGCCCTGCGTGACTTCGCCAAGGAGAACCCGAACCTCATCATCAAGGCTGGTGTCCTTGACGGTAAGGCTCTCTCCGCCGACGACATCAAGAAGCTTGCGGACCTCGAGTCCCGCGAGGTTCTGCTCAGCAAGCTGGCCGGTGCCTTCAAGGGCAAGCAGTCTCAGGCTGCTCAGCTCTTCCAGGCGCTGCCGTCGAAGCTCGTCCGCACCGTGGACGCGCTCCGTGCCAAGCAGGCCGAGCAGGGCGGTGCCGAGTAATTCGGCTCGCGCATTGATCCGCGCCGCCTAGCGCACGGGTCGTAGCGGGCCGTTACGCCCGCCTCTATAGACACATCGGCACCTGCCGAATTAGTGGAAGGATCGCCCATCATGGCGAAGCTCTCTCAGGACGACCTCCTCGCCCAGTTCGAGGAGATGACCCTCATCGAGCTCTCCGAGTTCGTGAAGGCCTTCGAGGAGAAGTTCGACGTCACCGCCGCCGCGGCCGTCGCCGTTGCCGCCCCGTCCGGCGTTGGTGGTGGCGACGCCGCCGCCGCTGAGGAGCAGGACGAGTTCGACGTCATCCTCGAGGGTGCCGGCGACAAGAAGATCCAGGTCATCAAGGTCGTGCGCGAGCTCACCTCCCTGGGCCTCAAGGAGGCCAAGGACCTCGTCGACGGCACCCCGAAGCCCGTCCTCGAGAAGGTCGCGAAGGAGGCCGCCGAGAAGGCTGCCGAGTCCCTCAAGGCCGCCGGCGCCTCCGTCACGGTCAAGTAAGACCGTTTCGGCTCGCTGAAGCTGATTTCCGCCCCCGTGTAACGCGGGAGCACCGACAGGCGATCATCCATACGGGTGGTCGCCTTTCGGCGTTCCCGGGACCCGCGTGGCGGGGGTCGTACGGGTCTCCGGAAGCGGAGTATGGTGATCTTCGCCGTGCGCCGCTCACGGGCGGGGGCCTTGACGAACGGCACGCCGCGCGCAATTCTCAGGACGCGTCGTCACAACGATCCGTTTCCGAGGCATGGATCGACGACCGAACGGGCAGTATCGAGGTGCGCCACACGGCGCGAGTACCGCGGAGTTGAGAGCAACGAGGGTCGCGAGGAAGTCGCCCTGGACATCAGTGAGCCAAGTGGCTACACTGACCCTTTGCGCTGCCTGTTAGCTGCCCCCTGCCCGTCACCAGGGGCATACCTTCGCATCAGCTTCGTGGACCGACCCCGTCTGACCTGGCCTTCTGGTCATTTCAGGAAACGTCTGCCGTGAAGCGTTGCTGGGGACCGGTACGCGCGTAGTGAGTCCGAGCCCTCGGAAGGACCCCCTCTTGGCCGCCTCGCGCAACGCCTCGAACAACATGAACAACGGCGCCAGCACCGCCCCGCTGCGCATCTCCTTTGCAAAGATCAAGGAGCCCCTCGAGGTTCCGAACCTCCTCGCGCTGCAGACCGAGAGCTTTGACTGGCTGCTCGGCAACGCCGCCTGGAAGGCTCGCGTCGAGGCTGCCCTTGAGTCGGGACAGGACGTCCCCACGAAGTCCGGTCTGGAGGAGATCTTCGAGGAGATCTCCCCGATCGAGGACTTCTCCGGGTCGATGTCGCTGACCTTCCGCGACCACCGCTTCGAGCCGCCGAAGAACTCCATCGACGAGTGCAAGGACCGTGACTTCACGTACGGCGCCCCGCTCTTCGTCACCGCCGAGTTCACCAACAACGAGACCGGCGAGATCAAGTCTCAGACGGTCTTCATGGGCGACTTCCCGCTCATGACCAACAAGGGCACCTTCGTCATCAACGGCACCGAGCGTGTCGTCGTGTCGCAGCTCGTCCGCTCGCCGGGTGTCTACTTCGACTCCTCGATCGACAAGACGTCCGACAAGGACATCTTCTCCGCCAAGATCATCCCGTCCCGGGGTGCCTGGCTGGAGATGGAGATCGACAAGCGCGACCTCGTCGGTGTCCGCATCGACCGCAAGCGCAAGCAGTCCGTCACCGTCCTCCTCAAGGCTCTCGGCTGGACCACCGAGCAGATCCTCCAGGAGTTCGGCGAGTACGAGTCCATGCGCGCCACCCTGGAGAAGGACCACACCCAGGGCCAGGACGACGCGCTGCTCGACATCTACCGCAAGCTGCGTCCGGGCGAGCCGCCGACCCGTGAGGCCGCTCAGACGCTGCTCGAGAACCTCTACTTCAACCCGAAGCGCTACGACCTCGCCAAGGTCGGCCGCTACAAGGTGAACAAGAAGCTCGGCGCGGACGAGCCGCTGGACGCCGGCGTCCTCACCACCGACGACGTCATCGCCACGATCAAGTACCTCGTGAAGCTCCACGCGGGCGAGACCGAGACGATCGGCGAGAACGGCAACGAGATCGTCGTCGAGACCGACGACATCGACCACTTCGGCAACCGTCGTCTGCGCAACGTCGGCGAGCTCATCCAGAACCAGGTCCGCACGGGTCTGGCTCGTATGGAGCGCGTCGTCCGCGAGCGGATGACCACCCAGGACGTCGAGGCGATCACGCCGCAGACCCTGATCAACATCCGGCCGGTCGTCGCCTCCATCAAGGAGTTCTTCGGCACCAGCCAGCTGTCCCAGTTCATGGACCAGAACAACCCGCTCTCGGGTCTGACGCACAAGCGTCGTCTGTCCGCGCTGGGCCCCGGTGGTCTCTCCCGTGAGCGGGCCGGCTTCGAGGTCCGAGACGTGCACCCGTCCCACTACGGACGCATGTGCCCGATCGAGACCCCCGAAGGCCCGAACATCGGTCTGATCGGTTCGCTCGCCTCGTACGGCCGCGTCAACGCGTTCGGCTTCATCGAGACGCCGTACCGCAAGGTCGTCGACGGCCAGGTCACCGACGAGGTCGACTACGTCACCGCCGACGAGGAGGACCGCTTCGTCATCGCGCAGGCCAACGCCGCGCTCGACGACGAGCTGCGCTTCACCGAGAACCGCATCCTGGTCCGTAAGCGTGGCGGCGAGGTCGACTACGTCCTCCCCGAGGACGTGGACTACATGGACGTCTCGCCGCGCCAGATGGTGTCGGTCGCGACCGCCATGATCCCCTTCCTCGAGCACGACGACGCCAACCGTGCCCTCATGGGCGCGAACATGATGCGCCAGGCCGTCCCGCTCATCAAGGCGGAGGCCCCGCTCGTCGGCACCGGCATGGAGTACCGCTGTGCCACCGACGCCGGCGACGTCCTCAAGGCCGAGAAGGCCGGTGTCGTCCAGGAGCTGTCGGCCGACTACGTCACGGTCGCCAACGACGACGGCACGTACAACACGTACCGCCTGCACAAGTTCGCCCGGTCGAACCAGGGCACCTCGGTCAACCAGAAGGTCGTCGTCGCCGAGGGTGACCACGTCGTCGAGGGCCAGGTCCTCGCCGACGGTCCGGCCACCGAAGACGGCGAGATGGCGCTCGGCAAGAACCTGCTCGTCGCGTTCATGCCGTGGGAGGGTCACAACTACGAGGACGCGATCATCCTGTCGCAGCGCCTCGTCCAGGACGACGTCCTCTCCTCGATCCACATCGAGGAGCACGAGGTCGACGCCCGTGACACCAAGCTCGGCCCCGAGGAGATCACCCGGGACATCCCGAACGTCTCCGAGGAGGTCCTCGCCGACCTCGACGAGCGCGGCATCATCCGCATCGGTGCCGAGGTCGTCGCCGGCGACATCCTGGTCGGCAAGGTCACGCCCAAGGGCGAGACCGAGCTGACCCCGGAGGAGCGCCTGCTCCGCGCGATCTTCGGCGAGAAGGCCCGCGAGGTCCGCGACACCTCCCTGAAGGTCCCGCACGGCGAGATCGGCAAGATCATCGGCGTGCGCGTCTTCGACCGCGAGGAGGGCGACGAGCTTCCCCCGGGCGTGAACCAGCTGGTCCGCGTCTACGTCGCCCAGAAGCGCAAGATCACCGACGGTGACAAGCTCGCCGGCCGCCACGGCAACAAGGGTGTCATCTCCAAGATCCTCCCGATCGAGGACATGCCCTTCCTTGAGGACGGCACCCCGGTCGACATCATCCTCAACCCGCTGGGTGTCCCGTCCCGAATGAACCCGGGACAGGTCCTGGAGATCCATCTCGGCTGGCTCGCCAGCCGCGGCTGGGACGTCTCCGGCCTCGCGGACGAGTGGGCGCAGCGCCTCCAGGCGATCGGCGCCGACTCCGTCGCCCCCGGCACCAACGTCGCGACCCCGGTCTTCGACGGTGCCCGTGAGGACGAGCTCGCCGGCCTGCTCCAGCACACCATCCCGAACCGCGACGGCGAGCGCATGGTGCTCCCGACCGGTAAGGCGCGCCTGTTCGACGGCCGCTCCGGCGAGCCGTTCCCGGACCCGATCTCGGTCGGGTACATGTACATCCTCAAGCTCCACCACCTGGTCGACGACAAGCTGCACGCGCGTTCGACCGGCCCGTACTCGATGATCACCCAGCAGCCGCTGGGTGGTAAGGCCCAGTTCGGTGGCCAGCGCTTCGGTGAGATGGAGGTGTGGGCGCTGGAGGCTTACGGCGCCGCGTACGCCCTCCAGGAGCTGCTGACGATCAAGTCCGACGACGTGACCGGCCGCGTGAAGGTCTACGAGGCCATCGTCAAGGGCGAGAACATCCCTGAGCCCGGCATCCCCGAGTCCTTCAAGGTGCTCATCAAGGAGATGCAGTCCCTGTGCCTCAACGTGGAGGTGCTGTCCTCGGACGGCATGTCCATCGAGATGCGCGACACCGACGAGGACGTCTTCCGCGCAGCGGAGGAGCTCGGCATCGACCTGTCCCGGCGCGAGCCGAGCAGCGTCGAAGAGGTCTGACGGGAGTCCGGCAGGGGGACCAGCGATGGTCCCCCCGCCGGCCCCAGGACCCCCGTATCAGACCCCACAGCCTTACAACCCTGAGAGGGATTGACGCATAGTGCTCGACGTCAACTTCTTCGACGAGCTCCGGATCGGTCTGGCCACCGCTGACGACATCCGTCAGTGGAGCCACGGCGAGGTCAAGAAGCCGGAGACCATCAACTACCGCACCCTGAAGCCCGAGAAGGACGGACTCTTCTGCGAGAAGATCTTCGGTCCGACCCGGGACTGGGAGTGCTACTGCGGCAAGTACAAGCGCGTCCGCTTCAAGGGCATCATCTGCGAGCGGTGTGGCGTCGAGGTCACCCGCGCCAAGGTGCGCCGTGAGCGGATGGGCCACATCGAGCTGGCCGCTCCCGTCACCCACATCTGGTACTTCAAGGGCGTTCCGTCGCGTCTGGGCTACCTGCTCGACCTCGCCCCGAAGGACCTGGAGAAGGTCATCTACTTCGCGGCGTACATGATCACGTACGTCGACGACGAGCGCCGTACCCGCGACCTGCCGTCGCTGGAGGCCCACGTCTCCGTCGAGCGCCAGCAGATCGAGCAGCGCCGCGACTCCGACCTGGAGAACCGCGCCAAGAAGCTCGAGTCCGACCTGGCCGAGCTGGAGGCCGAGGGCGCCAAGGCCGACGTGCGCCGCAAGGTGCGCGAGGGTGCCGAGCGCGAGATGAAGCAGCTGCGCGACCGCGCGCAGCGCGAGATCGACCGTCTGGACGAGGTCTGGTCCCGCTTCAAGAACCTCAAGGTCCAGGACCTGGAGGGCGACGAGCTCCTCTACCGCGAGCTGCGTGACCGCTTCGGCACGTACTTCGACGGCTCGATGGGTGCCGCGGCGCTGCAGAAGCGCCTGGAGTCCTTCGACCTGGAGGAGGAGGCGGAGAAGCTCCGCGAGATCATCCGCACCGGCAAGGGCCAGAAGAAGACCCGTGCGCTCAAGCGCCTCAAGGTCGTCTCCGCGTTCCTGCAGACCGCGAACAGCCCCAAGGGCATGGTTCTCGACTGCGTGCCGGTCATCCCGCCGGACCTCCGTCCGATGGTGCAGCTCGACGGTGGCCGCTTCGCGACCTCCGACCTGAACGACCTGTACCGCCGTGTGATCAACCGCAACAACCGTCTGAAGCGTCTGCTCGACCTCGGTGCCCCCGAGATCATCGTGAACAACGAGAAGCGGATGCTCCAGGAGGCGGTCGACGCCCTCTTCGACAACGGCCGTCGCGGTCGCCCGGTGACGGGCCCCGGCAACCGTCCGCTGAAGTCCCTCAGCGACATGCTGAAGGGCAAGCAGGGTCGTTTCCGTCAGAACCTGCTCGGCAAGCGTGTCGACTACTCGGCGCGTTCCGTCATCGTCGTCGGCCCGCAGCTGAAGCTGCACCAGTGCGGTCTGCCCAAGGCCATGGCGCTGGAGCTCTTCAAGCCGTTCGTGATGAAGCGCCTGGTCGACCTGAACCACGCGCAGAACATCAAGAGCGCCAAGCGGATGGTCGAGCGCGGCCGCACGGTCGTGTACGACGTCCTCGAAGAGGTCATCGCCGAGCACCCGGTCCTGCTGAACCGTGCGCCCACGCTGCACCGCCTCGGCATCCAGGCCTTCGAGCCCCAGCTGGTCGAGGGCAAGGCCATCCAGATCCACCCGCTCGTCTGCACCGCCTTCAACGCGGACTTCGACGGTGACCAGATGGCCGTGCACCTGCCGCTCTCCGCGGAGGCGCAGGCCGAGGCCCGCATCCTGATGCTGTCCTCGAACAACATCCTCAAGCCGGCCGACGGCCGTCCGGTGACGATGCCGACCCAGGACATGGTCCTCGGTCTGTTCTTCCTCACCACCGACGGCGAGCTCCGTGACACCAAGGGCGAGGGCCGCGCGTTCGGCTCCACGGCCGAGGCGATCATGGCCTTCGACGGCCGGGAGCTCGCGCTCCAGTCGGAGATCGACATCCGCTTCCCGATCGGCACCGTTCCGCCGCGCGGCTGGGTTCCCCCGGTCGCCGAGGAGGGCGAGCCGGAGTGGCAGCAGGGTGACAGCTTCCGTCTGAAGACGACGCTGGGCCGTGCGCTCTTCAACGAGCTGCTGCCCGAGGACTACCCCTTCGTCGACTACTCGGTGGGCAAGAAGCAGCTCTCCGAGATCGTCAACGACCTGGCGGAGCGCTACCCCAAGGTCATCGTGGCGGCGACGCTCGACAACCTGAAGGCGGCTGGCTTCCACTGGGCGACCCGTTCGGGCGTCACCGTGGCCATCTCCGACGTCGTCGTGCCCGAGGCCAAGAAGGCCATCGTCAAGGGCTACGAGGAGCAGGACGAGAAGGTCCAGAAGCAGTACGAGCGCGGTCTCATCACGAAGGAAGAGCGCACTCAGGAGCTCATCGCGATCTGGACCAAGGCGACCAACGAGGTCGCCGAGGCGATGAACGCGAACTTCCCGCGGACGAACCCGATCTTCATGATGGTGGACTCGGGCGCCCGAGGAAACATGATGCAGATGCGTCAGATCGCCGGTATGCGTGGTCTGGTGTCGAACGCCAAGAACGAGACGATCCCGCGTCCCATCAAGGCGTCCTTCCGTGAGGGCCTCACCGTCCTCGAGTACTTCATCTCGACGCACGGTGCCCGTAAGGGTCTCGCCGACACCGCCCTGCGTACCGCCGACTCGGGTTACCTGACCCGTCGTCTGGTGGACGTCTCGCAGGACGTGATCATCCGCGAGGAGGACTGCGGCACCGAGCGCGGTCTGAAGCTGCGGATCGCGGCCAAGGACGAGGCCGGTGTCCTGCGGAAGACGGACGACGTCGAGACCTCCGTGTACGCGCGGATGCTCGCCGAGGACGTCGTCGTGGACGGCAAGGTCATCGCGCCGGCCAACGTCGACCTGGGTGACGTGCTCATCGACGCCCTCGTGGGCGCCGGTGTGGAGGAGGTCAAGACCCGCTCGGTCCTGACCTGTGAGTCCGCCGTCGGCACCTGTGCCTTCTGCTACGGCCGCTCGCTGGCCACCGGCAAGCTGGTCGACATCGGTGAGGCGGTCGGCATCATCGCCGCCCAGTCCATCGGTGAGCCCGGTACCCAGCTGACGATGCGTACCTTCCACACCGGTGGTGTGGCCGGTGACGACATCACCCAGGGTCTGCCGCGTGTCGTCGAGCTCTTCGAGGCGCGTCAGCCCAAGGGTGTCGCCCCGATCTCCGAGGCGGCCGGTCGCGTCCGCATCGAGGAGACCGAGAAGACCAAGAAGATCGTCGTCACCCCGGACGACGGCACCGACGAGACGGCGTTCCCGATCTCGAAGCGTGCCCGTCTGCTCGTGGGCGAGGGCGACCACGTCGAGGTGGGCCAGAAGCTCACCGTGGGTGCCACCAACCCGCACGACGTGCTCCGGATCCTCGGTCAGCGCGCGGTCCAGGTCCACCTGGTCGGCGAAGTCCAGAAGGTCTACAACTCGCAGGGCGTGTCGATCCACGACAAGCACATCGAGATCATCATCCGGCAGATGCTCCGCCGCGTGACGATCATCGAGTCCGGCGACGCGGAGCTCCTCCCGGGCGAGCTGGTCGAGCGGTCGAAGTTCGAGACCGAGAACCGTCGCGTGGTCACCGAGGGCGGTCACCCCGCCTCCGGCCGTCCGCAGCTGATGGGTATCACCAAGGCCTCGCTGGCGACCGAGTCCTGGCTGTCGGCCGCCTCCTTCCAGGAGACGACCCGAGTCCTGACGGATGCGGCGATCAACGCCAAGTCCGACAGCCTCATCGGCCTCAAGGAGAACGTCATCATCGGTAAGCTCATCCCGGCCGGTACGGGTCTCTCCCGCTACCGCAACATCCGGGTCGAGCCGACCGAGGAGGCCAAGGCGGCGATGTACTCGTCCGTCGGCTACGACGACCTCGACTACTCGCCGTTCGGCACCGGCTCCGGCCAGGCCGTTCCGCTGGAGGACTACGACTACGGTCCGTACAACCAGTAAGAGCGCGAGACCGCAGGGCGGCACCCCTTTCCGGGGGTGCCGCCCTGCGGCGTTTCAGCGGGAGGTCAGCTCCCACAGGGCGACCAGCACGCCGGCGCCCGCGGTGAGCGCGGCGATCGAGGCGAGCGGCCAGCGGGCCCGCTCCAGTTCGTCGAGGCGGGCCTCGTGGTCGGCGAGCTGCTTGTCGGTCTGGTCGCTGCGCTGCACCAGCAGGGCGAGCGAGCCGTCGACCCGGGCGAAGCCGGCTTCGAGGGTGCCGCGCAGCCGTTCCAGTTCGAGCGCCACCGCGACCGGGTCGTTCGGGTCAGCCTCGGTCATCGGCACCGCCCGGTTCCGTGCCCGGTTCCGTGCGCAGCCAGGAGGGCAGCAGGAGCTGGACGGCGGGGACCGCCATGGCCCGGGTGAGGGCACCGGCGACGGCGAGCGCGCCGGCCACCCAGGGCAGGGAGGCGGGGAGGCCGGAGGCGTCGACGAGCGCCGGCAGGACCAGGGCGAGGGCGACGGCGGTCTGCAGCACGGTACGGGCCGTGCGCTTCGCGGCTTCGGACATGGGGGACTCTCCTCGTTGTCGTCTACTTCGTGTACGGGACCTTCAGCGCGTTCCACGAGGCGGCGCCGGGCCAGCCGTCGGCGTCCGTGCCGCGGAAGCCGAGCTTGCGCTGCCAGGCGGCGTACGACCGGCGGTCGGCCTCGGACCAGCGGGGGCCCGGGCCGACCTGATAGCGCCCGCAGCCCTCGGCCATCAGCCGGCGGCCCATCGCCGTGACCACCGGCGAGCTGGGGTTGTTCCGGAAGAAGGCGGTGCCGGGGAAGGGCTGGTGGCGGGGGGCGGACGGCTTCGCGGGGGAGGTGGGCTTCGGGGCCGGGGCTGCGCCGAGCCGCTTCTGGACCCGGTCGCGCATGCCCGGCATGCCGAAGCCCTTGGGGTCGCTCTTCCAGTCGGACCACTCCAGGTGGCCGATGACGGACCTGGCGCCCCAGCCGTGGGCCCGGCAGAGCGCGGCGGAGGCCCGTTCGATCGCGTCGAGCTGGGCGGCCGGCCACGGGTCGGTGCCGTTGCCGAGGTTGACGCACTCGAAGCCGTAGAAGCGGGAGTTTCCGTCCACGGCGCCGGGGCTGCCCTGGTGCTCGCGCGGGACCGGCGGCCGGTCGCCGTACGCCTCGGTGACGACGGCCCGCAGGACGGACGGGTCCCCGCCGCCGGCGTGGTTGGCGCGCCCGGCGGAGACCAGGTGCACGGTGCCGTCCTTGGCGATCACGCCGTGGCAGAGCGGGCCCGGGAGGCTCTCGTAGCCGTCGGAGCACATCGCGACGGAGGACGTGGTGCCGCTGGACACGGTGTGGTGGATCATGACGCCGGCGACGGGACCCCAGGGTCCGGTGTGGTTGCGGTGGTGGGTGCGCCAGCCGGGGTGCTCGACGACGGTGACGCCTTCGGCGCGGAGCGCGGCGAGGAGCCGGTCCGCGGACAGGGGAGTGGCCAACTGTTGTCCTCCAGACATGCGAAGGCCCCGGCCGTCGGCGGCGCGGGGCGGGCGTGCGGGGTGGTGCGGGCGTGCGGGGCCGGGCGGCGGGGTTACGGAGCGGGCTCGGGCTCCGGCTGCGGCTCGGGCTCCGGTTCCGGCTCGGGCTCGGGCTCGGGTTCCGGCTCGGGCTCCGGTTCGGGGGCCGGGGTCCAGGTGGCGCAGAGCGCGGCGAAGGCGGCCCTGCGGGTCTCGAAGTCGGCCAGCGCCGCCTCGACGGCCCGGACGACCGTCGCCGGGTCGGGCACGGCGGGGCGGCCGTTCACCGGCTGGACCATGGCGAGGCCGTAGCCGCGCAGCTGGGCGCCGCCCTCGCCGCTCTCGACGACCTGGGCCGTGACGTACACCGCCGGGTACTCGCCCGTCATCGGGTCGAGCTCCAGCGGGCCGCCGAGGGTGTTGTCGTACAGGCGCAGGGCGACGGTGTGGCCGGCCTCGGCGACGGTGCCGCGGCCCGCGTAGTCGATGGCGACGCCCCAGGGCTGGGTGGGGTCGGGGATCATGGGGTGCTCTCCTCTCGTGGGGCGGTCAGGTCTGGCGGCCGTGCATCAGCACCGGCTTGGCGTAGACCGTGCCGGTGGCGCTGGTGACGATGGCGTGGATCTCCACGTTCAGGTCCTTGCCGAAGTCGGTCTGCATGGCGGTGGTGACGGCCGCGGTGTGGTCGAAGACGGTGCCGGCGGCGATGGTCTGGCCGAACTGGACGCCGCCGACCATCACCCGGATCTGCCCGGTGGCCCCGGAGGAGACCCGGGTGTACATCCGCAGCCGCATCTTGGGCTGCCAGATCGGGTTCTGGGACTGGGCGACGGTGGTCCAGGTGGTGGCCGAGGTCGCCGGCCAGTTCGCGGAGGCCATGTCCTGCGGCGGCAGCATCGGCAGCCAGGGCCGGGCGAGGCCGCCGGTGACGATGTCGTCGGAGAGGACCTCGTGGCCGTAGGCGTCGTTGACCCGCAGCACGGGCTTGGTGCCGTCCGGGCCGGGGGTGGTGAGCTGAGCGACGAGCGTGGCGGTCGCCGGGTCCTCCGGGTCGGTCTGCCGCTTCAGGGTGAGCGAGCCGTTGACGAGCTCGGTGAGCGGTGGGCGGACGTTGACCGCCGTGGAGAGGGCGTTGATCCGGCGTTCCATCTGGATCAGCCGGTCGATGATGTCCTCGGGGAGCAGTGCCATCAGGCTTCCTCCAGGGCGAGTTCGGCGGTGTCGGGGCGGCCCCGCTCGGCCGGCCTGACCTTCACGCCGACGATGCGGTAGCGGGCGTCGAGGCCCGTCGGGTGCCACTCGTCGGTGATCCGGATGCGGGCGGTGCGGCCGAGGAGCGTCGAGGGGACGATGTCGGAGAGCCGGATGCTGAGCTCGGGGATCACCACCGAGCCCTGGGCCTCCTTCAGGACGGCCCGGGCCAGCGCGTCGAGCGTGGCCGGGTCGCTGATGTCGTTGAAGTCGGTGGACAGGTCCAGCTGCGGCCAGAGGTCGGGCAGGCCCTCCGCCTCGGCCTGCGCCGACAGGGTGGGGCGGGAGGTGGCGGCGGCGTTGTTGTTGGTGGAGGCGCCGCGGGCGACCGAGGTGGTGCCGCCGCGGGTGGCGTCGTCGGGGAGCGAGTAGCTGAGGATCGTCCCGGGCCGGTCGAAGACGACGTCCGTCGCGCCGGTGCGGATCTTGGGCGAGCCGAGCCGCAGCCGGCGGATCCGGCGCGCGTCGGACGGGTCGCGGTACACGAGGATCTGGTACTCGACGCCGTCCTCGTAGGCGCCGAGCTGGTCCAGGGCCTCCTGGTAGACGGTCTCGTCGCCGAGCTGGTACGCGGTGGTGCGCGGCACGGGCCGCGCGGGCACGTCGTCCCCGGGCTCGATCCGGCTCGCCCCGAGGCCCGCGCCGAGCTTCTCCCACAGGCCGCGGGCGATGTCGAACTGCTCGGTCTGGTTGTACTTGAGGTCCTCGCGGATCCGGCGCCGGCCCGCGTACGAGTCGAAGGTGGCGGCCTGGACGGAGAGCGTGACCACGCCCCGGTCGCTGCCCTGGAGGTTGGTCGTCCAGACGATGCCGCCCCACCAGAGGAAGCCGCCGCGTTCCAGGTAGACGGTGGTCCGGCCGGGCTTGATCTTGTGGGCGCGTTCGGCCATGGTCCGGTCGGGGATCGGCACGGTGCCGGAGAGCGAGCCGGCGCGGCCGATGTAGTCCTCGAAGGAGACGTCCCGCAGCGGCAGGATGTCGAGGGTCTGGTCGGTCACCAGGTCGCAGAAGACGGCCCGGTAGGGAGTGTCGAGACTCATGGGGCGGACCTCACGGAAGGATGTAGGTGGCGCTGACGCGGACGTGGCGGCCCGGGACGAGGGCGCCGTTCGAGACCCAGGTGCGCAGGGTGACCTGGCCGCCCGTGGAGAGCCAGGCCGAGCCGTCGCCGAAGCCGTCGGAGGCGGTCACGTCCATGGACAGCGAGGGGCGCCAGCCGGGCGGCAGGGTGCACAGCGGCTCGTCGTTGATGTTGCCGGCGCTGTTGGCGTCGATCTGGGGGCCGCTGCGGGTGAGCGTGACCTGCATGCCGCACAGCCCGCTCCGGGTGCGCCGGGCCTCGTAGGAGACGAGCGTCCAGTTGGCGAGCGCGACCGCGCCGGTCGTGGTGGTCTCGGCCTCCACCGGCGGGTGGTAGGCCGCCCAGCCGGTGCCGTTCCACCGCTGGAGGACCCCGTTGTGCTCCCGGTACTGGCCGGTGTAGCCGCCGACGGAGAGCGCCCCCTGGGGGGCGATGCCGCCGATCTCCTTCGGGTACGCGACCCAGCCGGTGCCGCTCCACCGCTGGAGGTGGTGGGCGATGTCGTTGTCCTGGTACTGGCCGGGGTAGGAGCCGGGCACGCCGGCGTTGTTGTAGACGGGCAGGATGCCGCCGACGCCGGTGATCGTGGTGCGCAGGTCGGTCAGGTCGCCGCCGGTCCAGGCGATGCCGCCGGTGCCGGCGGAGGCGCCCGCCTTGACCCGGACGGTGAAGAGCGGGAGCGAGGCGGCCGGGGCGGGCGGCGCGGCCGGGGTGGCCTTCGGCTGGCCGACGACGATCTCCAGGACGGCCTCGTGCCGGGTGAGGCTGTCGAACTCGTCGTCGTAGACGCGCAGGACGACGAGGTCGATCCTGGGGTGGAGCGGGTCGCCGTCGCCGAAGGCGAGGACGGTGTTCCCGTCGAGGGCGACGGGATACGCGCCCTGTTCGGGCCGGCCCTGGACGAGGGCCCGTCCGGGGTTGACGGTCGCGGTCATCGGGCCGGTGCCGGTCATCGCCAGGCCGCTGACCCGGTACTTGCCGTCCGTGGACCCCGGCAGGACGCCGGAGCGGGAGACGAGCGGGTCGACCGGGGTGCCGGCCCCGAGGTGGGTGAGGCGGGTCGTCTGGCGGGTCTGGCCGCTGGGCAGCAGCCAGCCGGGACGCACGGGCATGGGGTTCTCCTCTCGGCGGGTGGTGGGTGGGGGCGCGGCTACGGCAGCGGGTCGACCTTGATGTACGTGTTGTCGAAGTACGCCTTGACGGCCGGCGTGGTGGGGACGACCCGGAAGTAGGCGGTCAGCGTGTAGGTGGCGCCCGCGGTCAGGTTCGTGAACCGGCGCATGGTGGAGACCGCGGTCGTCGTGGTGCTGGCGGTGTAGAGCCCGTACTCGTCCTCGGGGGCGATGAGGACGGTGCCGTTCTGGGAGAGTTCCAGCGCCATGTACGAGTAGAGGTCGTCGCGCGCGCGCATGCGGCAGCCGTAGGCGGCCACGATCGCCTTCGACGGCGGGGCGGTGAAGGTGATCTTGAGCGGGTTGGTGATCCGGCCCGCGAGCGTGTGGACGTAGGAGCCGGACGCGGTCTCGCCCTGGTCGTTGTTCTCGGTGTAGTACGGGCCGGGCACGGCCGGCACCCAGGCCGTGCCGTTCCAGCGCTGGAGGACGCCGGTGGTGGAGTCCCGGTACTGGCCGGTGTAGCTGGCGGGGGTGCTCGCGGCCGAGTTGGGGATGATGCCGCCGAGCGCGGACGGGTAGGACACCCAGGCCCCGCCGTCCCAGCGCTGGAACGCGCCGCCGCCGTCCTGGTACTGGCCCGGGTAGGCGCCCGGCTGGACCGCGCCCTCGACCGGGAGGATGCCGCCGAGCGAGACGACCGGGGTGCGCAGGTCCTTGAGCGAGGTGTTCCAGGGGATGCCGCCGTTGCCCGCGCTGACGCCGGCCGGCACCAGCACCTCGTACAGCGGCAGGCAGCGCGGCGGGATCTGGGGGACCTGCGGGGTGGGTTCGGCGGCGCCCTGGATGATCTCCAGCTTCGCCTCGTACCGCGTGTTGTCGTCGTACAGGCCGTCGTAGATCTTGAGGACGATCAGGTCGATGCGGTTGTAGGCGTTGCCGGGGGCGAAGGTGAGGGTCTCGGAGTTGGGGAGGGTCACCGGGTAGGCGCCCTCGGAGATGCCGCCCTGGATGACGGCGCGGCCCTCGGAGACCGTGGCGGTCATCGGGGCGGAGCCGAAGGTCCAGAAGGCGGCGAGCCGGTACTGGCCGTCGTACGAGCCGGGCAGGATGCCGGAGCGGACCTGGACCGGGTTGGCGAGCGTGGTGACGCCGGTCTGGGTGAGGCGGGTGTCCTCGCGGGTCTGGCCTTCGGTGGCGACCCAGCTGCTGCGCAGGTTCACGGGGTTCTCCTCAGAGGGTGGGGGCGGTGGGTGTCAGGGCCGGATCCACTCGGCGGCGAGCGTGCAGCCGTAGCCGGAGCCGCCGAGCGTGCGGACGGAGGCGGTGTGGTTGTGGAAGCCGGAGAGCTGGATGGTGTCGCCGGCGGTCAGCCGGGTGAGTCCGCTGCCGCCGACGCTGACGGCGCCGTTGCCCGCGGGGCCGAGCCAGGTGAACCGGGGCTGGTTGATGCCGCTGACGGTGATCCGGGCGCCGCGCATGCCGGTCTGGCCGTCGTTGGCGTAGGTGACGTGGCCGTTGAGCCGCCAGTAGCCGGTGCGCGGCACGGTGTAGGTGGTCGTGCCGTTCCAGCCGGCGGCGTCGTCGACCTCGACGGTGGGCAGGCTGATCGGGGTCCAGGTGTTCGTGGCGAGCGTCTGCTGCTGGGTGGTCAGGTACTGGGTCGCGCCGAACAGCACCTTCGAGGCGCCCTCGATGTACTGCCAGCCGGCGCCGTTCCAGCGCTGGAGGCCGGAGCCGGTGTCGCGGAACTGCCCGGTGTAGGCGCCGGTGGCGGTGCTGCTCGACGCGATGCCGCCGATCCCCTTCGGGTACGACACCCAGGTGGCGCCGTCCCAGCGCTGGAGCAGCCCGGAGGTGTCCCGGTACTGGCCGACGTACGCGCCCTTGAAGCCGCTGGTCGGCAGGATGCCGCCGAGCGCGACGACCGGCCAGTGCAGGCTGGTGACGGCCGCGGTGCCCCAGGCGATGCCGCCGGTGCCGGCCGAGACGCCCTTCGGCACCTTCACCGTGTACAGCTGGAGGACGCTGCCGGGGCCGCTCGCCGGGGCGACCGGGGTCGCGCTCGGCTCGCCCTTGACCAGGCGGACGACGGCCTCGGTGGTGCCGGTGCGGTCGTAGGCGTCGTCGACGACGGCCAGTTCGATGAGGTCGATCCGGTCGTACTGGGCGTTGCCGTCCTCGATCGTCAGCGGCTCAGGCGCCGTGACGGCGACGAGGTAGGCCCCCTGGGCGGTGTCCTTGCCCTGCACGATCGCGCGGCCGGTGCCGATGATCGCCTGCATGGGCGAACCGCCGGTCAGCGCGAACCCGCCGGGCACGATGCCGGCCCGGGAGCGGAGCGGTGTCTCTTCGGCGCTCTGGCCGCTGGGGGTGAGGAGGGCGGCGAGGGTGATGCGGGTGTCCTCGCGGGTCTGCCCTTCGGAGTGGAGCCAGGCGGCTCGTACGGTCATGGGGTCACCTCGGGGGTAGCGGAGGGAAAGGAACACCCGCCGGGCCGGCGCGCGGCGGCGCCGCCCGGCGGGCGTGGGCGGTGGTGCGCAGGGCGCGGGGCCGGTCCGTGCGGGCGGTGGCGCCGCGGGGCCGGTTCAGGCGGCCGTCACCATTCGGCGCTGCGCCAGCGGACGGTCATGAGGGCCTGCTCGGTGCCTTCCTCGGGACGGAAGGAGAGGTCGCTGCGGCCGGGCTCCAGGACGAACAGTTCCTCCGGGGTGGAGTCGGCCATCGCCGTGTGCAGCCGGGAGGCGGAGTTGTTGAGCATCACCGTGCCCGCGCGGGTGTCGACGGTGAGCTCGTCGCCGGCGGCCAGGTCGATGGCGTACCGCAGCCGGCGGCGGCTGACCCGCTCGGTGACGCTCGGCATCGAGCAGGGCCCGCGGAAGACGACCACCGGGTGGGTGGGGGCCGAGCCGGTGTTCTCGACGGTGGCGTCGCCGGTGCTCTTGGCCTCGCCCCAGGACAGCGGCCAGGTCAGCGGCCAGACGAGGCCGGCCTCCGGCTGCGGCGGCGTGCTCGTGGCGAGCTGCTCGTTGACGGCGTACCGGCGGGGGTCGGTGGCGAGCCACTGGACGGACATGCGGGAGCTGCCCTGGGTGGCGAAGCCCTGGTCGGCGGGGACCACGCGCTGGGCGATCCGGGCGCGCACGGCGAGGGTCTCGCCGTGCAGCCGGACGGCGAGCCAGCGCTCCTCGTCGAGGAGCGCCAGTGCCTGCCGCAGCGCCCGGACGGCCGCGGGGGCGCCGCCGTGCTCGGGCATCAGGACGATCGTGCCGCCGGTCTTGCGGGGCTTGGCGTAGCGGGAGCCGGGCCAGGCGCCGTGCGAGGTCGGGCGGTCGGCGTCGGCGGAGTCGTACTCGGGCAGGTCCTCCCAGCCGGTCAGGCCGGACTTGTCGACGGCGAAGGGGGTGCCGGGGCCGATCAGCAGCCCGGCCCACTGCATCTGCCCGTCCTGGGTGATGAGCGAGCCGGGCGCGAGGTCGGCGGTGTGGGAGTTTCCGGCGTACGGGGTCGTGGTCTCGGCCATGGGGCCGTCACCTCACTTCGGGGGTGGGCGGGGTCGTCAGGTCAGGACCGGCTGCTCGGCGCCGGCGCGGGCGTGGGCGGAGAGGAGGAAGAGCAGGTCCTCCGCCGCGGCCCGGGGGCCGGTGCCGGGCTCCTCGCGGAACTCCCGGACGCGGTACGGGCGCGGGGGCGGCTCGGTGAGCGCGGGGACGCGCCGGTGCTCCAGCTCGTTCAGCGCGTCGATGCGGTACTCGCCGGCCTCGGGGGGCGCGACGATGCCGCCTTCGGCGAGCATCGGGATCTTGTCGAGCGTGACGCCGAACTTCTTGCCGGTGAGCGGGATCTCGAAGCTCAGCTTGTTGAGTCCGTCGATGATCCAGTTGGCGAAGGCGATGAGGCCGTTGATCGGCCCCTTGACCACGCCGAGGACGGCGCTGAGGCCGCCCTGGACCAGATCGCCGATGCCGTTCAGGGCCTTGGCGACGGCGTCCTTGGCGGTGCGGAAGAAGCCGGGGACCTTGTCGGTGATCCAGCGGACGACGGGCTGGACGGCGCTCTTGACGCCGCCGAGGGTGCGGGAGGCGATGCCGCCCAGGGCGTTGCTCGCGGAGCGGACGGCGGAGCCGATCCTCGCGATCCCGCCGATGGCCGAGCCGACGATCTTCAGCGCGGTGGTGAAGACGGTCAGGTACGCCTTGGCGTAGGTGCCGACCGCCTTGCCGAGCGCCTTCATGAAGGGGCTGATGAAGGCCCAGACGGACTGGAAGCCCTTGAGCGCCTGCTGGAGGACCTGGCGGATGATCCGCTGTCCGGTCTCGGAGGTGACGGCGAGTTCGACGAGGTACGCGGCGATGGGCACGATCAGGCCGACGAGGAAGCCGAGCGGGTTGGCCCGCATGGCGACGTTGACGCCTGTCATGGCGACCGAGGCGAGGGTCATGACGGTGCCGAAGGTGCCCATCAGGCCGGTGATGACATCGGCGACGGGCAGCAGCGGCAGGAGGAGCCCGAGGACCGCCCCGGCGGCGGTGCCGATCCGCCCGGCGGCCCGGCGGGCCTTGCCGGCGGCGGTGGCGACCCGCTTGAGGCGGGCGGCGGCGGGGGAGCGGCGGAGCTTGTCGAGGGCGGTGCGGGTGGCGGTGGAGTTCTGGCCGAGGGTGCGGGTGGCGGTCGAGGCGTTACGGGCGGCGGTGACGAGGGCGCCGACGCCGGAGGACGCCCGCTGGACGCCCTGCCGGAGGTTCCGGGCCGCCCCGGTCGCCGAGGCGGTCCCCTGCCGCAGGCTCTGCATCGGGCCGACGGCCACCTGGAAGCGGGGCATGGCGAGGGCGGAACTCATGCCCGTGCTCCACGCGCCTTCACCAGGTACATGAGCGCGTCGGCGGTGGCCTTCGGGTTGTTGTCCCGGGCCGCGTGGTAGTGCTCGATGACGAGGCCGCCGCCGGCTCCGGCGCTCTGGCCCTGGGCCTGGCGGGCGCGGCGGGCGGTGAGGGCGAGGAGCCGGTCGAGCTTGGAGAGCGGCAGGACGGCCTCGGCCTCGCCGGCCTCGGCGAGGATGGCGGGGACGCCGCCGGTGCGGGGCATCACGACGCCGCCGGTGGCGAGCATCGGGATGGTCGGGATGTTGACGCCGAAGGTCTTGCCGCCGACGACGGGGACCCAGCCGGGGACGGAGACCTTGACCCGGTTGATGGCGCGGATCATGGAGTTGATCAGGCCGATGACGGCGTTGATCGGGCCCTTGACGCCGCTCTTGATGCCGTCGAAGGCGCGGGACGCGATGCCCTTGAGGCCGTTCCAGATGGACGACATCTTCTCCTTGACGGCGCTGAACGCCCTGGGGATCGCGCTCTTGATCCAGTTCACCACCGGGGTGATGACGCGCTTGATGCCGTTCCACACGGTGCTGATGACGCTCTTGATCGCCTTCATGACCGTGGTGATGACCGTCTTCCAGATCTTCACGTAGGTCCTGATGACGGTGGCGACGGCCTTGACGACGGTGGAGATGGCCTTCTTGATGCCGTTCCAGACCGACTTGATGAGGCTGCCGGCCTTCTTCATGATCGGCCCGATGGCCTTCATGACCGAGCTGATCACGCTCTTGATCGCGCTGAACGCCTTCTTCAGGACGGTCTGCATGGTCTTCGAGCGCAGCGCCATGTCGACGACGGCCTCGATGAGCGGCATGAAGAGTTCGAGCAGGCGGACCAGGAAGTTGCCCTTCATGGACTTGTTGAGCTTGTCCTGGCCCTTGGCGGCCTTGCCGGCCCCGGATTCGTACCTGCCGAGCTTGCCGCCGGCGGACTGCGCGGTGTCGCCGGCCTTCTTCATGGCCCGCTCGGCCTGGTCGGACGCGGTCTTGAGGTTCTTCAGCTGGGTGCCGGCGCCCTGGGCGTTCGTACGCAGCGTCCTGAGCTGACCGGACGCGGACCGGCCGGCGTCGCCGACCTTCTTGACCGAGCCGCCGGCGTTCGCCGCCTGGGTCCTGAAGCCGTTGAGGGCGGTCGAGGCGTTCTTGAGGTTTCTGACGAGGGACATGGGTGTACCTCCTTTCGGGGGTGGGTGGGTGTCAGCGGGCGCCGGCGCCGGCGATCACGTCGTCGAGGCCGCCGATGGTGGTCCGGAGGTCGCGGAACTTGTCGCGGAGGGTTCCGGTCTCGGTGGCGAGGTTGTTCATCGCCTGGGCGGTGTTTCCGAGCTGGGTGTCCGTGGGCAGCTTGGTGGGCTGGAACCGGCCCAGCTCGTCGTTGAGCTTCTCCAGGCCCTCGGCGACCTTCCGCAGCTTCACGGCGTTGACCTTCTTGATGGCCGCGCCCACGGTCTCCAGTACGGTCACGGCCTTGTCGGCCTTGCTCTGGTTGGGCAGCCGCTTGAAGGAGTTCAGGAACGAGGGGGCCTTCGCCTCGAACCTCTCCACCTGCGGGTTCAGCTTCTCCAGTGCCTGGGCCAGCGTCTCGGCCTGCTGGGCGTTGGCCGAGTTGCCCACGAGGTCGGCGACGCTGGTGCCGCCCATGAAGACCCGGTTCTCACGCTGGTTGACGGCGCCGAGGGTCTGGGGCGACAGACCGCCGTTGCCGTTCCCGGCCAGGACCGTCCGTCCTTCGCGTGCCTCGGCGGTGTTGTCGCCGCGGGGACGCCAGGTCTGGAGCCATCGTGCCGCGCTGACGAGCTGGCCCCTGAAGAACAGGGCGAGGGCGGGAATCACGAGGAGGAGTACGGCGCCCCCGATGGCGGCGTAGAGCCAGTCCTTCCACTGGACCTTCGCGTCCTCCTGGGCTTCGCGGTACTTCTCGTGCACGGCGGCGATGCTGTTCAGACCCAGCATCTCCAGCATCTCCGTGGTCTTGTGCTTGGTGACCTCGGTGTGGATCTCCTTGATCTTGTCGTACGCGTCCGCCCAGCCGCTGAGGAACTCCTCCGTGGCGATCTTCGGGGCCGCTTCGACGAGGTGTTTCTTGAGCAGGGAGGGCAGCTCGGGCTTGTCCTTGCCCTCGGGGTTGGGCCGGGCCTCGATCAGGGCGGCCTTCAGTTCGGAGATCCTGTCGAGGATCTCCTGTTCCTTACTCATGTGTGCTCCGCTTCCGGCCCGTCAGGGCCAAGCGCCGAAAAGCCCCTGCCGATCCCGGCAGGGGCTCGTGCGCAGGGGCGTGCGCCGCGGCTAGGCGTCGGTGTCCCGGCGGGGGGTGCGCCGCGTCGTCGCGAGGGCGTCGTTCCAGCCGGCCGCGTACGCGACGGTCTCGCGGCGGGAGACCTCGGCGTACAGGGTGCCGAGCAGCGCTCTCTTGTCGAGGGCGACGGGTCCGTCGAGGAGCTGGCGGAGGCGGTCCTGGAGAGGGATGTGCGGTCGCGATGCCTCGCCCGGCTGAGTCATGGACGCCTGCCTTCCTTTGCTTGCCCTTGCGTGCGTGGCGGCGCCGCGTGTGTCTGGAGAGCGGGGGCACCACGTGTTCGAACTACTGTGCGAACAGAGTGTGGAACATCTGTTCTAGGTTTGTCGAGCGAGAAGGAGCTGACGGCGTGTCTTCTCGTCACGTTCTCGAACGAGTTGGCCGGGAACGAAAAGAAATTCCGACCGGGTAACCTGGAGGGCGCTCTCCCGGACCCGACCACTCCGGGGAGGGCGAGGGGCGCGAGGGGCGCGCGGGGACCCCAGGGGGCTGGAAGGCAGTACTGAGACATGGACACGGAGCCGGACGCCGACCGGCGGGAGCGGGTGGTCGACTGGCTCGCCTCCCACCCCGACCTGCCCCACCTCTTCGCGCGGCTCTCCGAGCTCGTCCACGTCCTCGGACACGCCCCCGAGGAACTCGTCGTGATCCCCCGGTCCGAGATCGACCGCAGGGAGACCACCGCCTTCACCTCCGGCTGGGCCGAGGCCGTCTCCGACGAACTCCCGCGCATCCGGAGGGAGTACGAGCGCCGTGTCGCCGACGCCTACGCCCAGGGGCAGCGCGACGGCCGGGGCATCCGGCGGCCGCAGCGCCGGACGGACACCGGTCCGGAGGGCGGCGCCCGGGTCATCGCCCTGCCCTTCGCCCGGCTCCTCGAACCGCCCGCCGCCGTCGTCGAGGCGGAGGAGCGGGTGCGCCGGGAGCGCGAACGGTTCGAACAGGGGTACCCGACCGAGCCCGGTCCGGAGCATGGCCCCGGGCCCGAGTCGGGTCCCGGGCCTGGTCCCGGTCCCGGGGCTGGTCCCGTTCCCGAGTCCGAGTCCGGTCCCGAGCCCGAGGGCGGGATCGAGCCCAGGTACGGCGACGGGGGCGGGGGCCCGGGCGAGGCCGGCCACGGGGGCGAGCCCGAGCCCGAGCACGGCAAGGAACCGGCGCCCGACACAAGGGCGCCCGACGCCCCGGCCACGGCCCACGAGGGCCGCGCCCGGCGCACCGCGCAGCCCGTGCGCAAGGTCGTACGGGGCAAGGGCGGCCGCCCCATCGTCCCGCCGCTCTCCCACGTCCCCGTCCAGCAGGGCGCCGGTCCCGGCGAACGCCGGGAGGCCGAACCCCGCAAGCCCCGCAGGCTCTCCGAGCGCGCCAAGGCGCTGGAGGAGGAGCTGGCCGCCGAGCGTGCCCAGGAAGCACCTCCGGAGTCCGCCCCCTGACGGGAACGGACTCCGGGAGGGGTGGCGCGGGCGGGCGCCGGGAGGGTCAGCCGAAGAAGCGGGCCAGCTGGCCGGGGGAGACCTCGGGAGGCCCGTCCCCGTTCGCCGGGGCGGAGCCCGCCCCGGTGCCGTCCTCGCCCTCGCTCCCGCCCTCGTCCCGGTCCTCCCTGTTCGCCGGGCGCGGGACCGGCTTCGGGAACTCGGGCGGATCGCCGTCCTCCCCGCTGTTGACGCAGGAGAACATCCAGTTGCCGACGGCCAGGTGGTCCACGGTCGCGGCCAGCAGATGGTCGGTGACCGACCACTCGGCCGCCTCGCCGTGGATCTGGCGCTGGAGCGCGCTCTCCCGCGGCAGGTGCTTGACCAGGACCAGCAGCCGCCGGCTCGACAGCTCACCCCGGTGCCAGTCGAGGATGTCGGTCCCGTAGTAGCGGATCAGGTCCGCCTCAAGGGCCTCGGCGTGTTCGTCGACGAACTCGACGAGGCTCAGTCTTCCCCCAGGCCGAGCCCGGTCTCCTGGCCGTACGCCTCCAGGATGGCGGCGATGTCCTGCATGGTGACCTCGTGCTCCTCGAAGCGGGCGAACTGCTCCACGCCCATGAGGAGCGCGAGCAGGCCGTCCACGTCGTTGTCGTCGAGCTTGCGCAGGCCCTTCGCGGTCGCGCGGGAGAGCTCCGTGGGGAGGGTGAAGGTGTCGCCGTCCAGTTCGAAGCTCCAGGAGCGGCTGCGGCCCTCCTGGCGCTGGGCGCGGGCGGCGTTGACGTCGAAACGGGCCATGGTGATGCGTACTCCTTGATCGGATGCGTCGGACGCGCCGGATGCGCGCGAGGGGGAGAGGGAAGGGCCCGGGGCGGGACGGCGGGGGTGCCGCCGTCCCGCCCCGGGGGGGATCAGGCCGAGGTGCCGTACTGGTTGTCCTTCATCAGGAAGGTCGCCAGCGGCTTGCCGTCGCCGTTCGACATCGCGGTGAAGGTGATGCCCAGGGTGGACGCCGCCTTGCGGGCCAGCTTGATGTCGTCGGAGGCGGTGACCTGGCCGCGCGGGATGATGAAGCGGTACGTGACCGCGGCGCCGCCGACCTTGACGTCGGTGAACTCCAGGCCGAGGGCGCGGACGTCCGCGTAGGGACGCTCGGCGATCTCGTACTTGTACGTGTCGGTCGACGCGGCCGGCTCCGCCTCGACCTTGCCGCCGCCCATGAAGAACGGCAGCGTGTCCTCGTTGAACTGGAGCATCGAGAACTTCAGCGAGAGGTCGCGGCTGGAGTAGATGAAGTGCACCGGGGAGACCGACTGCCAGGTGTCGATCGGCTCCAGCTTGTCCTTCTTGGAGAAGGTCACGCCGTCACCGGTCGTGTAGCCGAGGTTCGTCCAGGTGGTCGAGGCCCAGTCGGCGGCCGGGTCGGCGCCGAAGGACGGGGCGTCGGCACCGGCGGTGGCGACGAAGAGCTTGCCGGTGCCGGCGACGCGGATCTCGGCGGAGTTGTTTCCTGCCATGGTGGGTTTCTCCTTGTGTGGGTGAGGGCGCCGCGCCCGGGCGAAGGGAAGGGACCCGGGTACGGCAAAGGCCCCGCCGGACGGCAGGGCCTGGTCTGTGGGGCCGGACGGGGTCCGGTGCGGGGCCGGACGGGGTCCGGCGGGGCGTCAGAAGACGCCGAGGGAGAGGCGCAGCACGCAGAGGTAGCGGTTGGCGCCCCGGTAGAGGTAGTCGGGCAGCCAGCGCGGCCCGTCCTGCTCCTCCACGTCGTGGACGGCGTAGCCGCCGATCTGCTTGCCGAGGGTGGCGAGCAGCGCGCGCCGGGCGCCGTTGGCGAGGACGTGGGCGGCCTCCTTGGTGGGGCCGTACACCTCGAACTCGACCAGCGGCATGTCGACGTGCAGGTCGCCGATCCAGGCGCCGCCGCGGCGGTTGACGAGGACGGCGGCCTGCGTGCCGTCGAACCCGGCCGGCGGGTGGACGGCGAGCACCGCCCCGGCCAGCGCCGGGTCGGCCTTGAGGACGTCGACGACCAGCTTCTCGACGTCCGGGAACGCACTCGGGGGAGTGGTCATCGCGGTTCTCCTCGGAGAGGGGGCGGTGGGCGGGAGAGGGGGTGGCCGTCCGGGGGCTCCGGCGGGAGGGGGAGGGGCGCGGCAGCGCGCCCGGACGGCCGACGGCGGAGCCGCGTCCCGTCTCACGGGCGCAGCTCCGCCGCTGCACCAACTGTGACAGAGAGCGTGCGCGCACGCAACTAAAACCGGCTCCGTCGCCCACGACAGCTCACAGAACAGCTCTGACCTGCGGAGATGTCTTCCGGATCGGCCGCGACGGCGGATAGGTTGGCCGTCCCGACCCCCCCCGAGGAGCCGCCCGTGTCCGCCGACCGCCCCCGTCTGCTCTACGTCACCGACCTCGCCTACCCGGCCCGCGGACGCCGCTACCGCGACGAGGACATCGACCTCACCGCCCGCCTCCGCGCCTCCTTCGACCTCGCGCTCTGCCACCCGCGCGACGCCGCCGCCCTGATGGACGCCTTCGACGCCGTCGTCGTCCGCAACAGCGGTCCGGTCCTCCACCACCAGGAGGCTTACGACGACTTCCGCGCCCGCGCCGCCGCCCTGGGCACCCGCGTCTACAACCCGCTCCACGGCCGCGGCGACATGGCCGGCAAGCAGTACCTCCTCGACCTCACCGCCGCCGGGCACCCCGTCATCCCCACCGTCGACCGCCCCGAGGACCTCCGGCTCCTCCCCGAGTCCGAGCTCTACGCCGTCAAGCCCAAGGCCGGCGCCGACTCCATAGGACTGCGGTTCGTCCCGTACGGGGAACTCGACGGCCTCCCCCGGGACGGGAGCCTCCTCGTCCAGCCGCGGATCGACTTCACGTACGAGGTCTCCTTCGTCTTCGTCGACGACCTCTTCCAGTACGCGCTGTACGCCCCCGACCCCGAGCGCCGCTGGGTCCTGGAGCCGTACGAAGCCACCCCGGACGACCTCGACTTCGCCCGCCGCTTCATCGACTGGAACACGCTCCGCCACGGCGTCCAGCGCGTCGACGCCTGCCGCACCCGCGACGGCCGGCTGCTCCTGGTGGAGCTGGAGGACCTCAACCCGTACCTCTCGCTCGACCGCGTCGGCGAGGACGTCCGCACCCGCTTCACCGAGACCCTGACCGACTCCCTCCACGCCTTCCTCGAGGCATGAGGAAGCGCCCCGTGTCCGTCCTCGGACACGGGGCGCTCGGTGGGCTCGACGCGGTGGTGCGGTGCGGTCTCAGGCGGTACGGGGGCGGCGGCGGGCCGCCCGCTCCGCCGCGAAGACGTCCTCCAGGCGGAAGAGCTGCGCCCGCCCGGCCCGCCCCGCGGCCCGCAGATGGCCCAGCTGGACCCACTTGCGGATGGTCGCGGGAGCCACCCCCGCCTCCTCGGCGGCGAGCGGTCCCGGGATCAGCGCGGGGAGGTGGGGCGAGCTCAGCATGAGGTCTCCTTCGTGTCGTCCATCGCCGCCTCGATCTCCTCCGTGAGGGCCCCGGAGGCGTCCGCCAGCTCCTCCCACTCGTCCTCCCGCCACAGGTGCCGGTAGGCCGGGTCGTCCTGGCAGCCGCACACCTGATCGGCGCACACACAGGCGGGGTTCACGCACAGCACCGCCCGGCGGTCGGGGAAGGCGCGCAGCGAGACGGAGTCGCACCACGGGCAGCGGCCGGCCACCCGCACCACCGTCTCCGCCTCGCCCAGCGTGCGCGCGCACCGGCGGGCCATCCGCCGCACCTCGTCCCGCACGTGTCGGGCGAGGTCCGGGTGGGCCGCGATCCCGTCGAGGAGCCCCACGACCCGGCGCAGCCGGTCCGTCACCCCGGCCCTGGGCGGCCGCGGCAGCCCCAGCCGGGCGCACACCGCCTCCTCCAGCTCCACCACGCCGTCGGTGACGTCCCGGATGCAGTCGGAGACGTGCAGCCGGATCGGGGCGGCGCCGTGCCCGGGGACGGCGAGCCCGTGCCGCTGCTCCAGGAGGAGTGCCTCGCGCCGCTCCCGGCGGAGGAGTGCGGCGTCGCCGGCGCGCGGCGCCGCGGGCGCGGCGCCCACGGGGGAGCGGCGGCCGGGCGCCAGCTCCTCGGCGAGCTCGGGGAACTGACGGACGAGGGAGGCGGCCCAGAGCACGGTGTCCCGCAGGACGGCCTCGGCGGCGCTCCCGCTCACGCGTTCCCCCCGGCGGCGCCCGGAGCGGCGGCGAGCACGGCGTCGAGCGCGGCGTCGAGCTGCGCGGCGACGGTGCGGGGGGTCAGCGGCGCGGGCTCCGCGGCCGGGCGCCCCGGGGCGGGCGGGCCGAGCGGGTCGGCGGCGCCCGGCTTCACGTATCGGGACGAACGGGGCTTGACGGGGCGTCCGTTGCGCCACAGGCGGCCCGCGCAGACGCCGTCGAACCAGCTCTCGGCGGGGGCGACGGCCGCCTCGCACTCGCGGCGGACGGGACAGGCGGCGCAGGCCCGCAGCGCGGGGGCCGCCTGCCGCTCGCGGCGGGCGAAGACGACGGACGGGGAGAGGCCGGCGCACGCGGCGGCGGCCTGCCAGGGGGTCGGGTCGTGCTGGGACAAGACGGGTTCTCTCCACGGTCCGGGGCCGCCGGACGCCGGGGCGCCCCGGGAGGGGGCACGGCGTCCAGGAGCCGGCGAGTGCGGCGGGGAGCAGACTTGCATGTTGCGTGCGAGCTCGCAACTAACGACCGGGAGGGCCTTCACCGATTCGACACGATTGCGTGCCCGAAAGCACGTAATTCCGTGCGCGCAAGCACGCTAGAGTGAGGAACCCGGAAGGGTGGGGATGATGAGGGAGCGGTAGAGCATGAACAGTCAAGGGCTCGACGAGTTCGCCGGCTGGGTCGAAGGTCTGATGAGACGGCGCGGATACGACATCGACAGTCCCCGCGGTGGCGGGAAGTCCCGCATCGCGGACGAGGCCGGGGTCCACCGGGCCGCGGTGACCCGCCTGCTCCAGCGGCAGAGCATGCCCGACCTGGAGACCATGCGCCGCATCGCCCCGCTCCTCGGGGTCTCGGTGCGCGACATGCTGATCCGCTCCGGCCGGGTCACCCCCGAGGAACTTCCCCTCGCGGCCGACCTGCTCCCGCCGACCGACTGGCAGCCCACCATGGAGGACTTCGCCCGCTGGCTCGGTGTCCCCGACGAACGTATGAGCGTCTTCGTCAAGGTCGTGAGCCAGTTCCTGGAGCCCGACGCCGACGCCGAGGCCGGGGAACCCCGTGCCGAATCCCGCCGTACCGCCCGCGATTGACAGCGGGCCACATCTGTGCTTCCCCGGGGCGGGCCAAGATCCACCGGCGGCCCGTCCCGGCGGCGTGGGCTTTTCTTTTGACCGCAGTCCATGCGATAGGTACGCTCATGCCTTGTGCCTGGGGTGTGCCTGGGCTCCTGTGCGTGTCCACAACCGCACGGTGAGTCCAAGGCCGGCCACCGTGATCCGCGCCCTTTCCGCATTCCGCGGAGGGTCCGCCGGGTCCGACACTCCCGACCGCGTGGGTCGGTGAATGTTCCAGGTTAGTAGTACTTACGGCACACAGAAACCGGAGAAGTAGTGCCTACGATCCAGCAGCTGGTCCGGAAGGGCCGGCAGGACAAGGTCGAGAAGAACAAGACGCCCGCTCTCGAGGGTTCGCCCCAGCGCCGTGGCGTCTGCACGCGTGTGTTCACGACCACCCCGAAGAAGCCGAACTCGGCCCTCCGTAAGGTCGCGCGTGTGCGTCTGACCAGCGGCATCGAGGTCACGGCCTACATCCCGGGTGAGGGACACAACCTGCAGGAGCACTCCATCGTGCTCGTGCGTGGTGGCCGTGTGAAGGACCTGCCTGGTGTTCGTTACAAGATCATCCGCGGCTCCCTCGACACCCAGGGTGTCAAGAACCGCAAGCAGGCCCGCAGCCGCTACGGCGCCAAGAAGGAGAAGTAAGAATGCCTCGTAAGGGCCCCGCCCCGAAGCGCCCGGTCATCATCGACCCGGTCTACGGTTCTCCTCTTGTCACGTCGCTGATCAACAAGATCCTGCTCGACGGCAAGCGCTCCACCGCTGAGCGCATCGTCTACGGCGCCATGGAGGGCCTGCGCGAGAAGACCGGTGCTGACCCGGTCGTCACGCTGAAGCGCGCCCTCGAGAACGTCAAGCCGGCTCTCGAGGTCAAGTCCCGCCGTGTCGGTGGCGCCACCTACCAGGTGCCGATCGAGGTCAAGCCCGGTCGTGCCTCCACCCTCGCGCTGCGCTGGCTCGTCGGTTACTCCCGCGCCCGCCGTGAGAAGACCATGACCGAGCGCCTCATGAACGAGCTCCTGGACGCCTCCAACGGCCTGGGTGCTGCGGTCAAGAAGCGCGAGGACACGCACAAGATGGCCGAGTCCAACAAGGCCTTCGCGCACTACCGCTGGTAGTCGCAACCCACATCGAGACCGAGAGAAGACTGAAGCCTTATGGCTACCACTTCGCTTGACCTGGCCAAGGTGCGCAACATCGGCATCATGGCCCACATCGACGCGGGCAAGACGACCACCACCGAGCGGATCCTGTTCTACACCGGCGTTTCGTACAAGATCGGTGAGGTCCACGACGGCGCTGCCACGATGGACTGGATGGAGCAGGAGCAGGAGCGTGGCATCACGATCACGTCCGCTGCCACCACCTGCCACTGGCCGCTCGAGAACGTCGACCACACGATCAACATCATCGACACGCCGGGTCACGTCGACTTCACCGTCGAGGTGGAGCGTTCCCTGCGCGTGCTCGACGGTGCCGTGACCGTGTTCGACGGCGTGGCCGGTGTCGAGCCCCAGTCCGAGACCGTCTGGCGTCAGGCGGACCGCTACGGCGTTCCGCGTATCTGCTTCGTCAACAAGCTCGACCGTACGGGTGCCGACTTCTTCCGCTGCGTCGACATGATCGTGAGCCGCCTCGGCGCCACTCCGATCGTCATGCAGCTCCCGATCGGTGCCGAGGCCGACTTCGAGGGCGTCATCGACCTCGTGAAGATGAAGGCCCTCGTCTGGTCCGCCGAGGCGACCAAGGGCGAGATGTACGACGTCGTCGACATCCCGGCCGACAAGCAGGAGCTCGCGGACGAGTACCGCGCCAAGCTCGTCGAGGCCGTCGCCGAGAACGACGAGGAGCTCATGGAGCTCTTCCTCGAGGGCGTCGAGCCCACCGAGGAGCAGCTCTACGCCGCGATCCGTCGCATCACCATCGCCTCCGGCAAGGGCGGCGAGACCACGGTCACCCCCGTGTTCTGTGGCACCGCGTTCAAGAACAAGGGCGTCCAGCCCCTGCTCGACGCTGTCGTCCGCTACCTGCCGTCGCCCCTCGACGTCGAGGCCATCGAGGGCCAGGACGTCAAGGACGCCGAGGTCGTCGTCCGGCGCAAGCCGTCCGACGAGGAGCCGCTGGCCGCCCTCGCGTTCAAGATCGCGAGCGACCCGCACCTCGGCAAGCTCACCTTCGTCCGGATCTACTCCGGTCGCCTGGAGGCCGGCACCGCGGTGCTGAACTCCGTCAAGGGCAAGAAGGAGCGCATCGGCAAGATCTACCGCATGCACGCGAACAAGCGTGAGGAGATCGACTCGGTGGGCGCCGGCGACATCGTCGCCGTCATGGGCCTGAAGCAGACCACCACCGGTGAGACGCTGTGCGACGAGAAGAACCCGGTCATCCTGGAGTCCATGGACTTCCCGGCGCCGGTCATCCAGGTCGCGATCGAGCCCAAGTCCAAGGGTGACCAGGAGAAGCTGGGTGTCGCCATCCAGCGTCTCGCGGAGGAGGACCCCTCCTTCCAGGTCCACTCGGACGAGGAGACCGGCCAGACCATCATCGGTGGCATGGGCGAGCTCCACCTCGACATCCTCGTCGACCGCATGCGTCGCGAGTTCAAGGTCGAGGCCAACGTCGGCAAGCCGCAGGTCGCGTACCGCGAGACGATCCGCAAGGCCGTCGAGCGTCACGACTACACCCACAAGAAGCAGACCGGTGGTACCGGTCAGTTCGCCAAGGTGCAGATCGCGATCGAGCCCATCGAGGGCGGCGAGGCGTCGTACGAGTTCGTGAACAAGGTCACCGGTGGCCGCATCCCGAAGGAGTACATCCCTTCGGTCGACGCGGGTGCGCAGGAGGCCATGCAGTTCGGCATCCTGGCCGGCTACGAGATGACGGGCGTCCGCGTCATTCTTCTCGACGGTGGCTACCACGAGGTCGACTCCTCCGAGCTCGCGTTCAAGATCGCCGGTTCGCAGGCCTTCAAGGAGGCCGCGCGCAAGGCTTCTCCCGTGCTCCTTGAGCCGATGATGGCCGTCGAGGTCACCACGCCCGAGGACTACATGGGCGAGGTCATCGGCGACATCAACTCCCGCCGTGGCCAGATCCAGGCCATGGAGGAGCGTCACGGTGCCCGCATCGTGAAGGGCCTCGTGCCCCTGTCGGAGATGTTCGGCTACGTCGGCGACCTCCGCAGCAAGACCTCGGGTCGCGCAAGCTACTCGATGCAGTTCGACTCCTACGCCGAGGTTCCGCGGAACGTCGCCGAGGAGATCATCGCGAAGGCCAAGGGCGAGTAACGCACCTGCGTTCAACGCACCGCGTGCACACGCTTTAGGCTTGACACCGACCGGTGGGGGGCCGTTCCGCGAGGGACACCCCCTGCCGGGCGGCACCCCAGCAAAGATCACCTGGCGCCGATGAAGCAAGGCGTTCAGAACCACTCCACAGGAGGACCCCAGTGGCGAAGGCGAAGTTCGAGCGGACTAAGCCGCACGTCAACATCGGCACCATCGGTCACATCGACCACGGTAAGACGACCCTCACGGCCGCCATTACCAAGGTGCTGCACGACGCGTACCCGGACCTGAACGAGGCCTCGGCCTTCGACCAGATCGACAAGGCTCCCGAGGAGCGCCAGCGCGGTATCACGATCTCGATCGCGCACGTCGAGTACCAGACCGAGTCGCGTCACTACGCCCACGTCGACTGCCCCGGTCACGCGGACTACATCAAGAACATGATCACCGGTGCCGCGCAGATGGACGGCGCCATCCTCGTGGTCGCCGCCACCGACGGCCCGATGCCGCAGACCAAGGAGCACGTGCTCCTGGCCCGCCAGGTCGGCGTTCCGTACATCGTCGTCGCCCTGAACAAGGCCGACATGGTGGACGACGAGGAGATCCTGGAGCTCGTCGAGCTCGAGGTTCGTGAGCTCCTCTCCGAGTACGAGTTCCCGGGCGACGACCTGCCGGTCGTCCGCGTCTCGGCGCTCAAGGCGCTCGAGGGCGACAAGGAGTGGGGCGAGAAGCTCCTCGGCCTCATGCACGCCGTCGACGAGGCCATCCCGCAGCCCGAGCGTGACGTCGACAAGCCGTTCCTGATGCCGATCGAGGACGTCTTCACGATCACCGGTCGTGGCACCGTCGTCACCGGTCGTATCGAGCGTGGTGTCCTGAAGGTCAACGAGACCGTTGACATCATCGGCATCAAGCAGGAGAAGACCACCACCACGGTCACCGGCATCGAGATGTTCCGCAAGCTGCTCGACGAGGGCCAGGCCGGTGAGAACGTCGGTCTGCTCCTCCGTGGCATCAAGCGCGAGGACGTCGAGCGCGGCCAGGTCATCATCAAGCCGGGCTCGGTCACGCCGCACACGAACTTCGAGGCGCAGGCTTACATCCTGTCGAAGGACGAGGGTGGCCGTCACACCCCGTTCTTCAACAACTACCGCCCGCAGTTCTACTTCCGCACCACGGACGTGACCGGCGTCGTGACCCTCCCCGAGGGCACCGAGATGGTCATGCCGGGCGACAACACCGCCATGAGCGTTGAGCTGATCCAGCCCATCGCCATGGAGGAGGGCCTCAAGTTCGCCATCCGTGAGGGTGGCCGGACCGTCGGCGCCGGCCAGGTCGTCAAGATCACTGCCTGATCTTGAACTGACCTGGTAGCTCGTACGAGCTGCTAGCAGTGAGGGAAGGCCCCGCACCGGAAGGTGCGGGGCCTTCTCGCGTTCGGCCTTCTCGCGTTCGGCCTTCTCGCGTCCGGCTTTCCGGCCCTCCGGCGGGGCCCTACGGCCGCCAGGACCAGAGCCGACCGTCCGGGCCCTGCCCCACCACCGTCACCCCGCGCCCGCCCACGTGGAGCTCCGCCGCCACCGCGGGACCGCCCTCGCGGGAACGCGGCCTCCCGCCGGCCCGGACGCAGAGCCGCCCGGCGGTGTCCGTCCCCAGCAGCACCGTGCCCAGCGCCGGAGAACGCGCCGCCCGCACCGCGCCGAAGCCGTCCAGGCCCGCGTCGGCACCGTCCGGGCCGACCAGCCGCGCCGAGGCCGGCGCCCGGTGGTAGAGGGCCCCGCCCACGCTCGCCACCGTCGAGCCCGACAGCGGCAGCCCGCCCGGCGCCTCCCGGCCGTCCACCCAGTGCCGTACGGACTCAGGGCCCGCCGCGTACACATGCGTCCGTCCCGCCCCGTCCCGCGAGACGGCGAGACCGTCCTGCACCACCCCGCCCCCCGGCAGAGCCCGCCACGGCCCCCAGCCCCCATCCGGCTCGCGCACCCGCTCGGCCACCCCCCGCTCCGCGTCCCGCACGTACAGCCGCACCCGCCCGTCCGGGGCCGCCACCGCCACCGGGGCGCCCAGCCGCCGGCTGCGGTCCCCGCCGCGGTCCGGGGCGCCCAGCCCCCGCCAGGCCAGGAACGGGCCGCCGGGGGAGCGCTGCTCCAGGAGCACCACCTCCCGCCGGTTCGGCCCGCCGCGCCCGGCCAGGGCCGCGAAGCGCACCCCGAAGAGCAGCACCCGCCCGTCCGGCAGCACCGCCGAACCGAGCGCCGGGGCCAGCGGCCCGCCGCCCAGGTCCTCGGGACCGCTCCACACCCCGGGCGCGGTCTCCCGCCGGCGCACCGCCCGCAGCCCCAGCACCCCGTACGCGGCGAGCCGCCCGTCCGGCTCCTCGGCCAGTGCGAGCCCGGGGCCCGGCCAGCGGTGGTGGGTGGAGCGGACCCAGCCCTTGCGGTTGGTCAGCGGCCGGTCGCCGCCCACCCCGTAGTCGCCGCACCCCGACGGGTTCCCGCACTCCCAGGAAGGGTCGCCGCCGTACGGCACCAGCCGGGCCGCCTTCCCCGCCAGCACGGCCGGCGGCAGGTTCTTCGGCCAGTGCCGGTTGTAGTAGCCCCGGAAGGCGGTCGCCGTGAAGGACGGCACCGGCGCCCCGGCGCGTAGCTCCTCCGCCACCCAGCGCACCAGTGCCGCCCAGGCGAAGCAGGCCGCCGCGGTGTGGTCGCCGTGGTCCGAGAAGCCCGGCTGCTCCGAGTTCCGCCGGCGGGTCGCCTCGTCGCCCGGCTGCGCGTCCGGGTCCGGGTCGAGGGTGTGCACCACGGTCGGCCGGTAGCGGCGCAGCAGCCCGGTCAGCGCCGCCACCAGGCCGTCGTGGTCGTACGGCCCCGGACGGGTCACCGGCGAGCCCGCCGAGCGGTGCGCCGACAGCTCCAGGGCCCGGTCCTCCCACAGCGCGGGCAGCGCCGTGTACCGGCGCGGAGTGTGCATCGGCAGGTCCAGGAAGACCAGCTCCACCCGGCGCCCGCCGTGCGCCAGGACGGCCCGCTCGGCCGTACGGCCGCCGCCCAGCGGCAGCGCCTCGCGCCGCCACGGCGCGAACAGCGGCAGACCCAGCGCCGCCGCGTAGCTCTGCCGCAGGCCCTGGCGGCGGGCGGAGGAGTACGCGGCCCGGTCCGGCGCCCTCTCCGGCATGCCCTCGATCCGGTTGACGCCGGTGTGCTCCCCGGCCGTCACGTAGACGGAGACCAGCGGCACCCGGGCGTCGAGGAGCCGCTGCGCGTCCGGGTTCATGAAGTACAGGTCGTCGTCCGGGTGCGCCACGATCTGGAGCAGCAGCGCCCGGCCCGGCTCCCCGCCGGCGAAGGGCTTGCCCGGTGCCGGGTCCGCCGCCGCGGAGGCGCGGGGCGGAGCGGGTACGGAGCAGCCGGCGGCCAGTGCCGTGGTCACGGCGGCGGCCAGGAGCGTACGGCGGGACGATATGTGCACGGCGGATGGCCCTTCCCCCTGGAGCGGTCCCTGGCTAGACGGGGATCGCGGGGCAGGGGTTGCGCACCGGCCGGGCACCGCCGGGACCCCGGAGCGCCGTCTCGCATGCCGGAAGGGTCGGAATGCTTACTGGTGCCTGCATTCACATGGATGTAACACTGCCGCTGGTGGCGGTCCCACAGGTGCGGGGGCGCGCGAGGACGCCGCCCGTCATGGCTCGGCAACGGCGCCGAGCCCCGCACCGCTTCCCTGGCGCGCGCAGCCGTGCCAGAAGGGGGTACTCCGTGCCGTCCCAGACCACCGCCGAGACCACCGCCGCCCGGTCCGCGCTCGACGCCCTGCGCGCCGGGATCGAGCAGCGCAACCCGGCCCAGCCCGAGTTCCACCAGGCCGTCCACGAGGTGCTCGACAGCCTCGCGCCGGTGCTCGCGGCCCGCCCCGAGTACGCCGACCCCGGCCTCCTGGAGCGGCTCGTCGAGCCCGAGCGGCAGATCGTCTTCCGCGTGCCGTGGCAGGACGACCGGGGCCGCACGCAGGTCAACCGCGGCTTCCGCGTCGAGTTCAACAGCGCCCTCGGCCCCTACAAGGGCGGTCTGCGCTTCCACCCCTCGGTGAACCTCGGCATCGTGAAGTTCCTCGGCTTCGAGCAGATCTTCAAGAACGCCCTCACCGGCCTCGGCATCGGCGGCGGCAAGGGCGGCAGCGACTTCGACCCGCACGGCCGCAGCGACGCCGAGGTCATGCGCTTCTGCCAGTCCTTCATGACCGAGCTGTACCGCCACCTCGGCGAGCACACCGACGTCCCCGCCGGCGACATCGGCGTCGGCGGGCGCGAGATCGGCTACCTCTTCGGCCAGTACCGGCGGATCACCAACCGCTGGGAGGCGGGCGTCCTCACCGGCAAGGGCACCGGCTGGGGCGGCTCCGCCATCCGGCCCGAGGCCACCGGCTACGGCAGCGTCCTCTTCGCCGCCGCCATGCTCCGCGAGCGCGGCGAGGACCTGGAGGGCCAGAGCGCCGTCGTCTCCGGCTCCGGAAACGTGGCCCTCTACACGATCGAGAAGCTCCTCGCCCTCGGCGCCAACCCGCTGACCTGCTCCGACTCCAGCGGTTACGTCTACGACGACAAGGGCATCGACCTCGACCTGCTCAAGCAGATCAAGGAGGTCGAGCGCGGCCGGGTCGCCGACTACGCCGAGCGGCGCGGCGCCTCCGCCCGCTTCGTGCCCGGCGGCCGGGTCTGGGAGGTGCCCGCCGACGTCGCCCTGCCCTCCGCCACCCAGAACGAGCTGGACGAGAACGACGCCGCCGCGCTGGTGCGCAACGGCGTCAAGGCCGTCGCCGAGGGCGCCAACATGCCCACGACCGCCGAGGCCGTCCACCTGCTCCAGCGGGCCGGAGTCGCCTTCGGCCCCGGCAAGGCCGCCAACGCGGGCGGCGTCGCCGTCAGCGCCCTGGAGATGGCCCAGAACCACTCCCGCACGTCCTGGACCGCGGCCCGGGTCGAGGAGGAGCTGGCCGGGATCATGACCGACATCCACCGCACCTGCCACGAGACCGCCGAGCGGTACGGCGCCCCCGGCGACTACGTCACCGGCGCCAACATCGCCGGCTTCGAGCGGGTCGCGGACGCGATGCTGGCGCAGGGCGTGATCTGATCCGCGCGCCCGGAGGAATCTTCTTCCGAAGATTCCTCCGGGCGATGTCGAGACCGTCGCGGCGGCTCCGACCCTAGGGTGACAGCACGCCGCGAGAGGCGTGCGGGACAGGGGAGGAACCCGAGATGAAGTACGTCGCGATGATCTACGGCAACCAGGCCAAGTGGGACGCGTTCCCGGCCGACGCGTGGCCCGAGGCGATCGCCCGCCAGGACGCCTTCAACCGCAAGTACCGGGAGACCGGCGAGCTGGTCGGCGCGTACGGACTCGCCGACGCGGCCGCCGCCCAGCTGGTGCGCCGCGAGGACGGCGCCCCGGCCGTCACCGACGGGCCCTACCTGGAGACCAAGGAGTACCTGGCCAGCTTCTACCTCCTCGACTGCGAGTCCCTGGAGCGGGCCCAGGCGATCGCCGCCGACATGCCCTTCGCGGACGTCGACCCGGTGGAGCTCTGGCCGGTGCTGCACGAGTCCGCGGCGGACGTGTGACCGCGGAACCGGCCGGCGTCGAGGAGCTGCTGAGGGCCTCGGCCCCGCGGGTCCTCGGCGCCCTCGTCCGCCGGCACGGCGACTTCTACGGCTGCGAGGACGCCGTCCAGGAGGCGCTGATCGCGGCGGCCCGGCAGTGGCCGGAGCAGGGGGTGCCGGAGTGGCCCGGCAGCTGGCTGCTGGCCGTCGCCCACCGCAAGTACGTCGACCAGGTGCGCAGCGAGGCGGCCCGGCGCCGGCGCGAGGACACGGTCGCGCTCGCCACGCCGGCCGCCGAGCTGCTGGCGCCCGCCGCCGACCAGGCCCCGGACACCGACCGGGACGACTCGCTGGCGCTGCTCTTCCTCTGCTGCCACCGGGACCTGTCGCCGCCGAGCCGGATCGCGCTCACCCTGCGGGCGGTCGGCGGCCTCACCACCGCGCAGATCGCCGCCGCGTTCCTGGTGCCGGAGGCGACGATGGCGCAGCGGATCAGCCGCGCCAAGCAGACCGTCCGGGCGGCGGGGGACGCCCTCGTCCTGCCGGAGGCCGGGGACCGGGCGCCCCGGCTGGCCGAGGTCCGGCACGTGCTCTACCTGGTCTTCAACGAGGGGTACACGGCGAGCGGCGGCGAGGAGCTGACGGCGCCGGAGCTGTCGTCGGAGGCGATCCGGCTGGCCCGGCTGCTGCACCGGCTCGTCCCTGAGGACACCGAGACGGCGGGCCTGCTGGCGCTGATGCTGCTCACCGACGCCCGCCGGCCGGCCCGTACCGGCCCGCACGGCGAGCTGGTCCCGCTGGCGGAGCAGGACCGTTCCCGCTGGGACGCGGCCCTGGTCGCCGAGGGCGTCGGGCTGATCAGCCGCACCCTTCCGCGCGGTCAGGTCGGCCCATACCAGATCCAGGCGGCGATCGCGGCGGTGCACGACGAGGCGGAGGCGGCGGAGACGACGGACTGGCCGCAGATCCTGGCCCTGTACGAGCTCCTGGAGCGGACCGGGCCCAACCCGATGGTCACCCTCAACCGCGCGGTGGCGGTGGCCATGGTGGAGGGCCCGGGCGCGGGGCTCGCCCTGCTCGACACGCTGGCGGCCGACAAGCGCATGGCCCGCCACCACCGGCTCCTGGCCACCCGGGCCCATCTGCTGGAGCTCTCCGGCGAACCGGCGGCGGCCGCGGTCGCCTACCGGGAGGCGGCCCGCCGTACCACGAGCGCCCCCGAGCGCCGCCACCTGACGGAGCGAGCCCGCCGGCTGGGGTGACCCCGGGGGAGGGCGGCCCGGGCGTCGGGAGCCCGTTCGACCTGTGCGTGTGGGTGAACGTGACGTGGGGTACAGTCTTCGACCCGATTGGCGGCCCATAGGCCCCGTATGGCAGACTAGCGGGGTTGCTCGGTTGAGTGCCGATGCTGCACGCCTCCCGTCGGGGGGACCGGAAGCGAGTCCCACGGTACTCGTCGCTCCTTCTCAGGAGCGGACGTACGGGAATCTTCCGGGAAGTGTCAGCGGGGTACCGGCCAGGCGCCCGGTGGGTGTTCACCCCCGTCCCGCGGTCCTCGGCCCGCACCCCCTTGGTTGGGAAATCCTTCGGGACTTCTTCGTAGAGGGAGTGCGACACGCCCGACCGCGTGGGTCGGAGGAGAACGGTGATCCTCCGGGCTCCAGAGCGTTTAACGACAAGACAGGACTACGGAGTAGCCATGGCGGGACAGAAGATCCGCATCCGGCTCAAGGCCTACGACCACGAGGTCATCGACTCCTCGGCGAAGAAGATCGTCGAGACGGTGACCCGCACTGGTGCGTCGGTCGCGGGCCCGGTGCCGCTGCCCACTGAGAAGAACGTGTACTGCGTCATCAAGTCGCCGCACAAGTACAAGGACTCGCGCGAGCACTTCGAGATGCGCACGCACAAGCGCCTCATCGACATCCTCGACCCCACGCCGAAGACGGTTGACTCGCTGATGCGTCTCGACCTGCCGGCCGGTGTCGACATCGAGATCAAGCTCTGAGGGCGCGCGAGATGGCTAAGAACATCAAGGGCATCCTGGGCGAGAAGCTCGGCATGACGCAGGTCTGGGACGAGAACAACCGGGTCGTCCCGGTGACCGTCGTCAAGGCCGGCCCGAATGTCGTCACCCAGGTGCGTACGAACGACGTCGACGGCTACGAGTCGGTCCAGATCGCCTTCGGCGAGATCGACCCGCGCAAGGTGAACAAGCCCCTCAAGGGCCACTTCGCCAAGGCCGACGTCACCCCGCGCCGCCACCTCGTCGAGCTGCGTACCGCTGACGCCAGCGAGTACACCCTCGGCCAGGAGATCACCGCCGAGGTCTTCGAGGCGGGCATCAAGGTCGACGTGACCGGCAAGAGCAAGGGCAAGGGCTTCGCCGGTGCCATGAAGCGCCACAACTTCCGTGGTGGCAAGGCCTCCCACGGTGCCCACCGCGTGCACCGCAAGCCCGGTTCGATCGGTGGCTGCGCCACCCCGGGCCGCGTCTTCAAGGGCATGCGCATGGCCGGCCGCATGGGCAACGAGCGCGTGACCACCCAGAACCTGACCGTTCACGCCGTTGACGCGGAGAAGGGCCTGCTGCTCATCAAGGGCGCGGTTCCTGGTCCGAACGGCGGCCTCGTCCTGGTCCGCACCGCGGCCAAGGGGGCCTGAGGATATGAGCACCATTGACATTCTGTCGCCTTCCGGCGACAAGACCGGGACCGTCGAGCTCCCGGCCGAGATCTTCGAAGCCAAGGTCAGCGTCCCGCTGATCCACCAGGTCGTCGTCGCGCAGCTGGCCGCCGCCCGTCAGGGCACGCACAAGGTCAAGACGCGTGGCGAGGTCCGTGGTGGTGGCAAGAAGCCCTACCGCCAGAAGGGCACCGGCCGCGCCCGTCAGGGTTCGACCCGCGCCCCGCAGTTCGCCGGTGGTGGCGTCGTGCACGGTCCCGTGCCGCGTGACTACTCGCAGCGGACCCCCAAGAAGATGAAGGCCGCCGCCCTCCGCGGTGCCCTCTCCGACCGGGCGAACCACTCCCGCATCCACGTCGTCACCGGCGTGGTCGAGGGTGAGGTCTCCACCAAGGCCGCCAAGGTCCTGTTCGGCAAGATCTCGGAGCGCAAGAACCTGCTCCTGGTCGTCGAGCGCTCCGACGAGGCCGCGTGGCTGTCCGCCCGCAACCTGCCCCAGGTGCACATCCTGGAGCCGGGCCAGCTGAACACGTACGACGTGATGCGATCCGACGACGTGGTCTTCACCCAGGCCGCCCTCGAGTCCTTCGTGTCTGGCCCCAAGGCCGACGACAACGAGGGGAACGACGCCTGATGGCCGAGATCACCAGCAAGACCTTCACGGACCCGCGCGACGTCCTCGTCAAGCCGGTTGTCTCCGAGAAGAGCTACGCCCTGCTCGACGAGAACAAGTACACGTTCATCGTCGCGCCCGGCTCCAACAAGACCCAGATCAAGCAGGCCGTCGAGGCGGTCTTCTCGGTCAAGGTCACCGGGGTCAACACGATCAACCGTCAGGGCAAGCGCAAGCGCACCCGCACCGGTTTCGGCAAGCGCGCCAACACCAAGCGCGCCATCGTGACCCTGGCCGAGGGCAACCGAATCGACATCTTCGGCGGCCCGACCGCCTGACGGCGGTCGAGTCGTCCGATATCGGACGAGGACTGAGAAATGGGTATCCGCAAGTACAAGCCGACTACGCCGGGCCGTCGTGGCTCCTCCGTAGCCGACTTCGTCGAGATCACGCGGTCCACGCCGGAGAAGTCGCTGGTCCGCCCCCTGCACAGCAAGGGCGGCCGTAACAACACCGGCCGGATCACCGTTCGCCACCAGGGTGGCGGACACAAGCGCGCCTACCGCGTGATCGACTTCCGTCGTCACGACAAGGACGGCGTGCCGGCCAAGGTCGCTCACATCGAGTACGACCCCAACCGCACCGCGCGCATCGCGCTGCTCCACTACCTGGACGGCGAGAAGCGCTACATCATCGCTCCCAAGGGTCTGACGCAGGGTGACCGCGTCGAGAACGGCCCCGGCGCGGACATCAAGCCCGGCAACAACCTGGCGCTCCGCAACATCCCGGTCGGTACCACGATCCACGCGATCGAGCTCCGTCCCGGTGGTGGCGCCAAGTTCGCCCGCTCCGCGGGTGCCTCCGTGCAGCTGCTGGCGAAGGAGGGCACGATGGCCCACCTCCGCATGCCGTCCGGTGAGATCCGTCTGGTCGACGCCCGCTGCCGCGCCACCATCGGCGAGGTCGGCAACGCCGAGCAGTCGAACATCAACTGGGGCAAGGCCGGCCGCAAGCGCTGGCTGGGCGTTCGTCCGACCGTTCGCGGTGTGGCGATGAACCCGGTTGACCACCCGCACGGTGGTGGTGAGGGCAAGACCTCCGGTGGTCGCCACCCGGTCTCCCCGTGGGGTCAGAAGGAGGGTCGTACTCGCTCGCCGAAGAAGGCTTCGAGCAAGTACATCGTCCGCCGCCGCAAGACGAACAAGAAGCGCTAGGAGCGGGTTTAGATGCCGCGCAGTCTCAAGAAGGGACCCTTCGTCGACGGCCACCTCATCAAGAAGGTGGACGCTCAGAACGAGGCCGGTACCAAGAACGTCATCAAGACCTGGTCCCGTCGCTCCATGATCATCCCGGCGATGCTCGGGCACACGATCGCGGTGCACAACGGCAAGACCCACGTCCCGGTGTTCGTCACCGAGTCGATGGTCGGGCACAAGCTCGGCGAGTTCTCGCCGACGCGTACCTTCCGGGGTCACGTCAAGGATGACCGGAAGTCGAAGCGCCGCTAGTAGCGGATCGCATTCAGACACGTAAGTAACTGAGAGGGACAACCATGGAAGCCAGGGCCCAGGCGCGGTACATCCGCGTCACGCCCATGAAGGCCCGCCGCGTGGTGGACCTGATCCGTGGCATGGATGCCACGGAGGCTCAGGCTGTTCTGCGATTCGCTCCGCAGGCAGCCTCCGTGCCGGTCGGCAAGGTGCTCGACAGCGCCATCGCCAACGCCGCGCACAACTACGACCACACGGACGCCAACTCGCTGTTCATCAGCGAGGCGTACGTCGACGAGGGCCCGACCCTGAAGCGGTTCCGTCCGCGTGCCCAGGGCCGTGCCTACCGGATCCGCAAGCGGACCAGCCACATCACCGTGGTCGTCAGCAGCAAGGAAGGAACCCGGTAATGGGCCAGAAGGTTAACCCGCATGGGTTCCGGCTCGGCATCACCACGGACTTCAAGTCCCGCTGGTACGCCGACAAGCTGTACAAGGACTACGTCAAGGAAGACGTCGCCATCCGTCGGATGCTGACGTCCGGCATGGAGCGCGCCGGCATCTCGAAGGTTGAGATCGAGCGCACCCGTGACCGTGTCCGCGTGGACATCCACACCGCTCGTCCGGGCATTGTCATCGGTCGCCGTGGCGCCGAGGCCGACAAGATCCGCGGCCAGCTGGAGAAGCTGACCGGCAAGCAGGTCCAGCTGAACATCCTCGAGGTCAAGAACCCCGAGGTCGACGCTCAGCTCGTGGCCCAGGCCGTCGCCGAGCAGCTCTCCTCCCGCGTCTCCTTCCGTCGGGCCATGCGCAAGAGCATGCAGTCCGCCATGAAGGCCGGCGCCAAGGGCATCAAGATCCAGTGTGGTGGCCGTCTCGGCGGCGCCGAGATGTCCCGCTCGGAGTTCTACCGCGAGGGTCGTGTGCCGCTGCACACGCTCCGCGCGAACGTCGAGTACGGCTTCTTCGAGGCCAAGACGACCTTCGGCCGCATCGGCGTGAAGGTCTGGATCTACAAGGGCGACGTCAAGAACATCGCCGAGGTCCGCGCCGAGAACGCTGCTGCCCGTGCGGGCAACCGCCCGGCCCGTGGCGGCGCTGACCGCCCGGCCGGCCGCGGTGGCCGCGGTGGCGAGCGTGGCGGTCGCGGTCGCAAGCCGCAGCAGGCTCCCGCTGCCGAGGCCCCCAAGGCCGAGGCCGCCGCCGCTCCGGCTGCTGAGAGCACCGGAACGGAGGCCTGACCGAAATGCTGATCCCCCGTAGGGTCAAGCACCGCAAGCAGCACCACCCGAAGCGCAATGGCATGTCCAAGGGTGGCACGCAGGTTGCGTTCGGCGAGTACGGCATTCAGGCCCTCACCCCGGCCTACGTGACCAACCGCCAGATCGAGGCCGCGCGTATCGCGATGACCCGCCACATCAAGCGTGGCGGCAAGGTCTGGATCAACATCTACCCGGACCGCCCGCTGACGAAGAAGCCTGCCGAGACCCGCATGGGTTCCGGTAAGGGTTCGCCGGAGTGGTGGATCGCGAACGTCAAGCCCGGTCGGGTGATGTTCGAGCTGTCCTACCCGAACGAGAAGATCGCGCGTGAGGCTCTGACTCGTGCGGCTCACAAGCTGCCGATGAAGTGCAAGATCGTTAAGCGCGAGGCAGGTGAGCTGTGATGTCGGCCGGTACCAAGGCGTCCGAGCTGCGCGAGCTGGGCAACGAGGAGCTTGTTGGCAAGCTCCGCGAGGCCAAGGAAGAGCTGTTCAACCTCCGCTTCCAGGCGGCGACGGGTCAGCTCGAGAACCACGGCCGTCTCCGGGCGGTCCGTAAGGACATCGCCCGGATCTACACCCTCATGCGAGAGCGTGAGCTCGGCATTGAGACGGTGGAGAACGCCTGATGAGCGAGAGCAACGTGACTGAGAAGACCGAGCGCAACGCTCGCAAGGTCCGCGAGGGCCTGGTCGTCAGCGACAAGATGGACAAGACCGTCGTCGTCGCCGTCGAGGACCGCGTCAAGCACGCGCTGTACGGCAAGGTCATCCGCCGTACCAACAAGCTCAAGGCTCACGACGAGCAGAACGCTGCCGGCATCGGCGACCGCGTCCTCCTGATGGAGACCCGGAAGCTGTCGTCGACGAAGCACTGGCGCGTCGTCGAGATCCTCGAGAAGGCCAAGTAATCCCTCCTAGGGGGACCCCCTAGGAACAGTTCCGCCAGGCTCGGCAGGGGCACTCCGGTGCCCCTGCCGGGAACCGGCAGACAATCAGGAGATAGACGTGATCCAGCAGGAGTCGCGACTTCGCGTCGCCGACAACACTGGTGCCAAGGAGATCCTTTGCATCCGTGTTCTCGGTGGTTCGGGTCGCCGCTACGCGGGCATCGGTGACGTCATCGTCGCCACCGTCAAGGACGCGATCCCCGGTGGCAACGTGAAGAAGGGTGACGTCGTCAAGGCGGTCATCGTTCGCACCGTCAAGGAGCGTCGTCGTCAGGACGGCTCGTACATCCGCTTCGACGAGAACGCCGCCGTCATTCTGAAGAACGACGGCGACCCTCGTGGCACCCGTATCTTCGGCCCGGTGGGCCGTGAGCTGCGCGAGAAGAAGTTCATGAAGATCATCTCGCTCGCGCCGGAGGTGCTGTAAGCATGAAGATCAAGAAGGGCGACCTGGTCCAGGTCATCACCGGCAAGGACAAGGGCAAGCAGGGCAAGGTCATCGCGGCCTACCCCGCCGACTCGCGTGTCCTGGTCGAGGGTGTCAACCGGGTCAAGAAGCACACGAAGGCCGGCCCGAACCAGGCCGGCGGCATCGTGACCACCGAGGCGCCGGTCCACGTCTCCAACGTCCAGCTGGTCGTGGAGAAGGACGGCAAGAAGGTCGTCACGCGTGTCGGTTTCCGCTTCGACGACGAGGGCAACAAGATCCGCGTTGCCAAGCGGACGGGTGAGGACATCTGATGGCTACCACCACTCCGCGTCTCAAGACGAAGTACCGCGAGGAGATCACCGGCAAGCTGCGTGAGGAGTTCTCCTACGAGAACGTCATGCAGATCCCCGGCCTCGTGAAGATCGTGGTCAACATGGGTGTCGGCGACGCCGCCCGTGACTCGAAGCTGATCGAGGGCGCGATCCGCGACCTCACCACGATCACCGGTCAGAAGCCGGCCGTCACCAAGGCCCGCAAGTCCATCGCGCAGTTCAAGCTCCGCGAGGGCCAGCCGATCGGTGCCCACGTCACCCTCCGTGGCGACCGCATGTGGGAGTTCCTGGACCGCACCCTGTCGCTCGCGCTGCCGCGCATCCGCGACTTCCGCGGCCTGTCCCCGAAGCAGTTCGACGGCCGGGGCAACTACACCTTCGGTCTCACGGAGCAGGTCATGTTCCACGAGATCGACCAGGACAAGATCGACCGTACCCGGGGTATGGACATCACCGTGGTCACCACGGCGACCAACGACGACGAGGGCCGCGCGCTTCTCCGTCACCTCGGCTTCCCGTTCAAGGAGGCGTAAGCGAGATGGCGAAGAAGGCTCTCATCGCGAAGGCTGCCCGCAAGCCCAAGTTCGGCGTGCGTGCCTACACGCGCTGCCAGCGCTGCGGCCGTCCCCACTCCGTGTACCGCAAGTTCGGCCTCTGCCGCGTGTGCCTTCGTGAGATGGCTCACCGTGGCGAGCTGCCGGGCGTGACCAAGAGCTCCTGGTAATTCCCCTTCGCCCTCTGGGCGTTGGTGAATGACCGGAGTCTCTCGGTAGGCATTGGGATGGCGGACTCCCACCCCCGCATGGCTTAGGCTAGTGGGGTTGGGCGTCCGCCGCCCTTACGACTTACTACGCCGTAGGTCCACCGCACCGCACCCGCCCCGTCTCGGATCGGGGAGAGGGATGGTGCACCAGGAAACCCCGGCGAGAGAGGCCGAAGGCCAATTCATGACCATGACTGATCCGATCGCAGACATGCTCACGCGTCTGCGTAACGCGAACTCGGCGTACCACGACACCGTGACGATGCCGCACAGCAAGATCAAGTCTCACATCGCGGAAATCCTCCAGCAGGAGGGCTTCATCACGGGCTGGAAGGTCGAGGACGCCGAGGTCGGCAAGAACCTCGTCGTCGACCTCAAGTTCGGTCCGAACCGTGAGCGCTCCATCGCGGGCATCAAGCGGATCTCGAAGCCGGGCCTCCGGGTTTACGCGAAGTCCACCAACCTGCCGAAGGTCCTCGGCGGCCTGGGCGTGGCGATCATCTCCACGTCCCACGGTCTCCTGACCGGCCAGCAGGCGCAGAAGAAGGGCGTGGGTGGGGAAGTCCTCGCCTACGTCTGGTAGTCGGGAACGGAGGAATAGCAATGTCGCGAATCGGCAAGCTCCCCATCACGGTTCCCGCCGGCGTGGACGTCACCATCGAGGGCCGCACGGTCACGGTGAAGGGTTCCAAGGGCACCCTGAGCCACACCGTCGCCGCGCCGATCGAGATCGTCAAGGGCGAGGACGGCGTTCTGAACGTCACCCGTCCGAACGACGAGCGTCAGAACAAGGCCCTCCACGGCCTGTCCCGCACGCTGGTGGCCAACATGATCACCGGTGTGACCGCGGGGTACGTCAAGGCGCTCGAGATCAGCGGTGTCGGTTACCGCGTGGCCGCGAAGGGCTCCGGTCTGGAGTTCCAGCTCGGCTACAGCCACCCGATCCTGATCGAGGCGCCCGAGGGCATCTCGTTCAAGGTCGAGTCGCCGACCAAGTTCTCGGTCGAGGGCATCGACAAGCAGAAGGTCGGCGAGGTCGCCGCGAACATCCGCAAGCTGCGGAAGCCCGACCCGTACAAGGCCAAGGGCGTCAAGTACGCGGGCGAGGTCATCCGCCGCAAGGTCGGAAAGGCTGGTAAGTAAGCCATGGCATACGGTGTCAAGATCGCCAAGGGCGACGCTTACAAGCGCGCTGCGAAGGCGCGCCGTCACCTGCGCATCCGCAAGAACGTGTCGGGTACGGCGGAGCGTCCGCGCCTCGTCGTGACGCGTTCGAACCGCGGTATCACCGCGCAGGTCATCGACGACCTGAAGGGCCACACCGTGGCGTCGGCGTCCCACCTGGACGCCTCCGTCCGCGGCGGCGAGGGCTCCAAGTCCTCGCAGGCCCAGCAGGTCGGCGCCCTGGTCGCCGAGCGCGCCAAGGCCGCCGGTGTCGAGGCCGTCGTGTTCGACCGTGGTGGCAACAGGTACGCCGGGCGCATTGCCGCTCTGGCTGACGCCGCCCGCGAAGCCGGGCTGAAGTTCTAAGCCCCGGTTCCGGGACTAACGGACGTAACAGAGAGAGGTATTCCAATGGCTGGACCCCAGCGCCGCGGCAGCGGTGCCGGTGGCGGCGAGCGGCGGGACCGGAAGGGCCGCGACGGTGGCGCTGCCGCCGCCGAGAAGACCGCGTACGTTGAGCGCGTAGTCGCGATCAACCGCGTCGCCAAGGTTGTCAAGGGTGGTCGTCGTTTCAGCTTCACCGCGCTGGTCGTGGTGGGCGACGGTGACGGCACCGTGGGTGTCGGTTACGGCAAGGCCAAGGAGGTGCCGGCCGCCATCGCCAAGGGTGTTGAGGAGGCCAAGAAGCACTTCTTCAAGGTCCCCCGTATCCAGGGCACCATCCCCCACCCCATCCAGGGTGAGAAGGCCGCGGGCGTCGTCCTGCTCAAGCCTGCTTCCCCCGGTACCGGTGTGATCGCCGGTGGCCCGGTGCGCGCGGTTCTCGAGTGCGCCGGCGTCCACGACATCCTGTCGAAGTCGCTCGGCTCCGACAACGCGATCAACATCGTGCACGCGACCGTGGAGGCCCTCAAGGGCCTGCAGCGTCCCGAGGAGATCGCGGCTCGCCGTGGTCTGCCCCTCGAGGACGTCGCCCCCGCGGCTCTGCTTCGTGCGCGTGCGGGAGCGGGTGCGTAATGGCTCGCCTCAAGATCACGCAGACGAAGTCGTACATCGGCAGCAAGCAGAACCACCGCGACACGCTGCGTTCGCTCGGGCTCAAGCGCCTGAACGACGTGGTCGTCAAGGAGGACCGCCCCGAGTTCCGCGGCATGGTGCACACCGTCCGCCACCTCGTGACGGTTGAGGAGGTCGACTGATCATGGCGGAGAACAACCCGCTCAAGATCCACAACCTCCGTCCCGCCCCGGGCGCCAAGACCGCCAAGACCCGTGTGGGTCGTGGTGAGGCGTCGAAGGGTAAGACGGCCGGTCGTGGTACCAAGGGCACCAAGGCCCGTTACCAGGTTCCGGAGCGCTTCGAGGGTGGCCAGATGCCCCTCCACATGCGCCTCCCGAAGCTCAAGGGCTTCAAGAACCCGTTCCGCACCGAGTACCAGGTCGTGAACCTGGACAAGCTGGCCGCGCTCTACCCGCAGGGTGGCGAGGTCACGGTGGCCGATCTGGTCGCCAAGGGTGCGGTTCGTAAGAACCAGCTCGTCAAGGTGCTCGGCACCGGCGAGGTCTCCGTGGCGCTGCAGGTGACGGTCGACGCCGTCTCCGGCTCCGCCAAGGAGAAGATCGCCGCCGCCGGCGGCACCGTCACCGAGCTCGTCTGAGACGACTCGATGGCCTGAACATCCGACCGGGGATGCCTCCCAAAAGGGGCATCCCCGGTTGGTCGTTCCTAGGGGGGCATGGTCGCCGGTAAGGTGGCGTGCACCGTCCATGCTCATGCGGTATAGACCGCAGGAGCCGGGACTGATCCAATCAGTCATTGTCGAATCTCAAAACCGTCACCTCTGACGCATAGCGCGGGGGTCGCAGGAGGCACCGTGCTCACCGGCTTCGCCCGGGCGTTCAAGACGCCCGACCTGCGCAAGAAGCTGCTCTTCACGCTGGCGATCATCGTGCTGTACCGCCTCGGGGCCCACGTCCCCGTGCCCGGCGTCAGCTACGAGGCCGTCCAGATGTGCGTGGACCAGGCGAGCGAGGGCAACAACAGCCTGTTCGGCCTGGTGAACATGTTCAGTGGCGGCGCACTGCTGCAGATCACCATCTTCGCGCTCGGCATCATGCCGTACATCACGGCGAGCATCATCCTGCAGTTGCTCACCGTCGTGATCCCGCGTCTCGAAGCCCTCAAGAAGGAGGGCCAGAGCGGTACGGCGAAGATCACGCAGTACACCCGCTACCTGACGATCGCGCTCGCGGTCCTCCAGGGCACGGGCCTCGTGGCCACCGCCAAGAGCGGCGCCCTCTTCAGCGGCTGCAACGTCGCCGACCAGGTCGTCCCGAACCCCACGATCTTCACCATCGCCGTCATGGTCATCACCATGACCGCGGGTACCGCCATCGTGATGTGGCTCGGCGAGCTCATCACCGACCGCGGCATCGGCAACGGCATGTCGATCCTGATGTTCATCTCGATCGCCGCCGGCTTCCCGGGCGCCCTGTGGGCCATCAAGGAGAGCGGCAAGCTCGCCCAGGGCTGGATCGAGTTCGGCACCGTCATCCTGATCGGCTTCGTGATGGTGGCCCTCGTCGTCTTCGTCGAGCAGGCCCAGCGCCGCATCCCGGTGCAGTACGCGAAGCGCATGATCGGTCGCAGGTCGTACGGCGGTACGTCCACTTACATCCCGCTCAAGGTGAACCAGGCAGGTGTGATTCCTGTCATCTTCGCGTCGTCGCTGCTCTACATCCCGGCGCTGATCGCGCAGTTCTCCAGCTCGCAGGCGGGCTGGAAGACCTGGATCGAAGCCCACTTCGTCAAGGGTGACCACCCCTACTACATCGCGACGTACTTCCTCCTGATCGTGTTCTTCGCCTTCTTCTACGTGGCGATCTCGTTCAACCCCGAGGAAGTCGCCGACAACATGAAGAAGTATGGTGGCTTCATCCCGGGTATCCGGGCTGGTCGACCTACTGCCGAGTACCTGAGCTACGTGCTCAACCGGATCACTTGGCCGGGCTCGCTGTACTTGGGTCTGATCGCTCTTGTGCCGACGATGGCGTTGGCAGGCTTCGGCGGTGCCAATGCCAACTTCCCCTTCGGCGGGACGAGCATCCTCATCATCGTGGGTGTGGGGCTGGAGACCGTGAAGCAGATCGAGAGCCAGCTCCAGCAGCGCAATTACGAAGGGTTCCTCCGCTGATGCGAATCGTCCTCGTCGGACCGCCCGGGGCCGGCAAGGGAACGCAGGCCGCGTTCCTCGCCAAGAACCTGGCCATCCCGCACATCTCCACGGGTGACCTGTTCCGTGCCAACATCTCGCAGGGCACGGCGCTGGGCCTGGAGGCGAAGGGTTACATGGACCGGGGCGAGCTCGTCCCGGACGAGGTGACCATCGGGATGGCCAAGGACCGCATGGAGCAGGGCGACGCCGTCAACGGCTTCCTGCTCGACGGGTTCCCGCGCAACGTGGCTCAGGCCGAGGCCCTGGATGTCGTGCTGAAGGCCGACGACATGCAGCTGGACGCGGTCCTGGACCTGGAGGTCCCCGAGGACGAGGTCGTGAAGCGGATCGCGGGTCGCCGCATCTGCCGCAACGACTCCTCGCACGTCTTCCACGTCGAGTACAACGCCCCGAAGTCCGCGGGCGTCTGCGACACCTGTGGTGGCGAGCTCTACCAGCGTGCCGACGACTCCGAGGAGACCGTCCGCAAGCGGCTGGAGGTCTACCACACGCAGACCGAGCCGATCATCGACTACTACCGGGCGCAGAACCTGGTCGTGACGATCTCGGCGCTCGGCAAGGTGGACGAGGTCACGGCGCGCGCGATGGCCGCGCTCAAGAAGTAACCCCACGCTCACGCGGTACGGCCGCGGTGCCCCTCACGGGCGCCGCGGCCGTATCGTTGTTCTGTCCCCGTACCCGTTGGAAAGGCCCCCGTCACGATGGTGCAGATCAAGACCCCCGAGCAGATCGCGAAGATGCGCGAGGCGGGGCTGGTCGTCGCCGCCATCCACGCGGCGACCCGCGAGGCCGCGGTGCCGGGCGCCACGACGAAGGACCTGGACGAGGTCGCGCGCAAGGTGATCGCCGACCACGGGGCGAAGTCGAACTTCCTCGGCTACGGCGGTTTCCCCGCCACCATCTGCACCTCGGTCAACGAGGTCGTCGTCCACGGCATCCCGGACGAGAAGACCGTTCTCAAGGACGGCGACATCATCTCCATCGACGCCGGCGCGATCGTCGACGGCTGGCACGGCGACGCCGCGTACACCGCCTTCGTCGGCACCGGTCACGCCCCGGAGCTCGTCGAGCTGTCCCGGGTGACCGAGGGGTCGATGTGGGCCGGCATCGCCGCGATGCGGGTGGGCGCGCGCCTGGTCGACATCTCGAAGGCGATCGAGTCGTACATCAAGCGCCAGCCGCGGCCCGCCGCCGGCGACCACAGCCTCGGCCGGTACGGCATCGTCGAGGACTACGGCGGCCACGGCATCGGCACCGAGATGCACATGGACCCGCACCTCCTGAACTACGTCTCCCGCAAGCGCGGCAAGGGCCCGAAGCTGGTCCCCGGCTTCTGCCTGGCGATCGAGCCGATGGTCTCCCTCGGCACCCCGCGCACGGAGGTCCTGGAGGACGACTGGACCGTCGTCTCCACCGACGGCACCTGGTCCTCCCACTGGGAGCACAGCGTCGCCCTCACCGAGGAGGGCCCCCTGGTCCTCACCGCGGTCGACGGCGGCAAGGCGAAGCTCGCGGAGCTCGGCGTCACGGCGGCGCCGGACCCGCTGGCGTAGTCGTCGTTCCCGCGGGGCGAGCCCGGGGTGCACCTCGGCGTCCGGCCTCGGCCCGCTCGCCCGCGAGCGGTGCGTGAGGAGGGGGAGCCTCGCCGGCGTAATGATCTTCCGCGTTGGGCAGATTCCTCGGATTCGTCTTTTCGTAGGGCCTGACGTAGACTGATGCGTCGGCTCTCGTGTACCCGTGTGTCCGCACCGGGGAGTGAGAGTCGATCAAGGTAGCCGATTCGAAGGGCGAAGCGTGGCCAAGAAGCAAGGTGCCATCGAGATCGAGGGCACCGTGATCGAGTCCCTGCCGAACGCCATGTTCAAGGTGGAGCTCCAGAACGGTCACAAGGTCCTCGCGCACATCTCCGGCAAGATGCGGATGCACTACATCCGTATCCTCCCGGACGACCGGGTCGTCGTGGAGCTCTCTCCGTACGACCTGACGCGTGGCCGGATCGTCTACCGGTACAAGTAGATCTTGCCCGCACCCCGCCTCCGCGCGCGGGTGGTGGCACTGACCCGGAGAACCTCACATCCCATGAAGGTCAAGCCGAGCGTCAAGAAGATCTGCGACAAGTGCAAGGTGATCCGCCGTCACGGCCGGGTCATGGTCATCTGCGACAACCTGCGCCACAAGCAGCGCCAGGGCTGACGCACGCCGACCGACCTGCATTTCGCAGTTCTTCGCGCGACGCATAGCAATACGTACATACGCAGAGCCCGTCCGGCCGTGATCCACGGCTGACGGCACCTCCGGCGGGGGCCGGGGACCCGACCTGTACCTCATACGGCAGCCGGGAACGGTTCTGCAGCAGACCCCCGAGAACACAGGAGCCATTGAATGGCACGCGTTTCCGGTGTTGACATCCCGCGCGAGAAGCGCGTGGTGGTCGCACTCACCTACGTCTTCGGCATCGGGCGTACCCGGTCCGAGGAGATTCTCGCCGCGACCGGCGTGAACCCGTCCACCCGTGTCCGCGACCTTGCCGAGGAAGACCTCGTCAAGATCCGCGAGTACGTGGACGCCAACCTCCAGACCGAGGGTGACCTCCGCCGCGAGATCGCCGCCGACATCCGCCGCAAGGTCGAGATCGGCTGCTACCAGGGTCTTCGCCACCGTCGTGGCCTGCCCGTCCGCGGTCAGCGCACCAGCACGAACGCTCGTACCCGCAAGGGCCCGCGTCGCGCCATCGCCGGCAAGAAGAAGCCGGGCAAGAAGTAGTCCTCAGCGGACGCTCGACCAAGCGGTCTTCGCTGTAGGACCGACCACCTCCCGTAGGAGTAAGAGATGCCCCCCAAGGGTCGTCAGGGCGCTGCCAAGAAGGTGCGCCGCAAGGAAAAGAAGAACGTCGCTCACGGCCACGCGCACATCAAGAGCACGTTCAACAACACGATCGTCTCGATCACGGACCCCTCGGGCAACGTGATCTCCTGGGCCTCCGCCGGCCACGTCGGCTTCAAGGGCTCGCGCAAGTCCACCCCCTTCGCCGCGCAGATGGCCGCCGAGTCGGCCGCCCGCCGCGCGCAGGAGCACGGCATGCGCAAGGTCGACGTCTTCGTCAAGGGTCCCGGCTCCGGCCGTGAGACCGCGATCCGCTCCCTCCAGGCCACCGGCCTCGAGGTCGGCTCGATCCAGGACGTCACCCCCACGCCGCACAACGGCTGCCGTCCCCCCAAGCGCCGCCGCGTCTGACGCACGGCCTGCTTGACCAGGGCTTTCGGGCGGTGCGCCTCTCTTCGAGGCGTACCGCCCGTACCCTTGTGCAGTAGCAACACCGGGCTCCGCCCGGTGCCTGTCGGACGTCAAATAGTGGGCGTCCACGACTGAAGGAACACACATGCTTATCGCTCAGCGTCCGTCGCTGACCGAAGAGGTCGTCGACGAGTTCCGCTCCCGGTTCGTGATCGAGCCGCTGGAGCCGGGCTTCGGTTACACCCTCGGCAACAGCCTCCGCCGTACCCTCCTCTCCTCGATCCCGGGTGCCGCTGTCACCAGCATCCGCATCGACGGTGTCCTGCACGAGTTCACCACCGTGCCGGGCGTCAAGGAGGACGTCACCGACCTCATCCTCAACATCAAGCAGCTGGTCGTCTCCTCGGAGCACGACGAGCCGGTCGTGATGTACCTGCGCAAGCAGGGCCCGGGTCTGGTCACCGCCGCCGACATCGCGCCCCCGGCCGGTGTCGAGGTGCACAACCCCGACCTCGTCCTGGCGACCCTGAACGCCAAGGGCAAGCTGGAGATGGAGCTGACCGTCGAGCGCGGTCGCGGCTACGTCTCCGCCGTCCAGAACAAGCAGGTGGGCCAGGAGATCGGCCGTATTCCGGTCGACTCCATCTACTCGCCGGTTCTCAAGGTCACCTACAAGGTCGAGGCGACCCGAGTCGAGCAGCGCACCGACTTCGACAAGCTCATCGTCGACGTCGAGACCAAGCAGGCCATGCGCCCGCGCGACGCCATGGCGTCCGCCGGCAAGACCCTGGTCGAGCTGTTCGGTCTCGCCCGCGAGCTGAACATCGACGCCGAGGGCATCGACATGGGCCCGTCCCCCACGGACGCCGCCCTGGCCGCCGACCTCGCGCTGCCGATCGAGGAGCTGGAGCTCACCGTCCGCTCCTACAACTGCCTCAAGCGCGAGGGCATCCACTCCGTGGGTGAGCTCGTGGCGCGTTCCGAGGCCGACCTGCTCGACATCCGCAACTTCGGTGCGAAGTCGATCGACGAGGTCAAGGCGAAGCTGGCCGGCATGGGCCTCGCGCTCAAGGACAGCCCGCCCGGATTCGACCCGACCGCCGCCGCGGACGCCTTCGGCGCCGACGACGACGCGGACGCGGGCTTCGTCGAGACCGAGCAGTACTAAGAGCTCGGGCCCTTCGGGTCCGTACTCGGGTGCGGGTGGACCGTGGCTGGTCGCGCAGTTCCCCGCACCCCTTCCGGGGCCCTGCCCCGGTCTCCGACGGGTGACCGCCCGCTCGGACACTGACACCGGTACCTCATACGGCCGGTGCAGATCACAAGGAGAAACACCATGCCGCGTCCCGCGAAGGGTGCCCGCCTCGGCGGTTCCGCCGCTCACGAGAAGCTGCTGCTCGCCAACCTGGCGAAGTCGCTGTTCGAGCACGGCCGCATCACGACGACCGAGGCCAAGGCCCGCCGTCTGCGTCCCGTCGCCGAGCGCCTGATCACCAAGGCGAAGAAGGGCGACATCCACAACCGTCGCCTGGTGCTGCAGACGATCACCGACAAGGGCATCGTCCACACCCTCTTCACCGAGATCGCCCCGCGCTACTCGGAGCGTCCGGGTGGCTACACCCGCATCACCAAGATCGGCAACCGTCGTGGCGACAACGCCCCGATGGCCGTGATCGAGCTGGTCGAGGGCGAGATCGCCAAGAAGGCGACCGTCGCCGAGGCCGAGGCCGCCACCAAGCGCGCCGTCAAGGAGGCCGACGAGGCCCCCGCCGCCGAGGCGACCGAGGGCGAGGCGAAGGACGCGTAAGCGTTCTTCCGACGTTTCTCGCGGACGGGCCCGTACCCCCTGGGGTGCGGGCCCGTTCCCGTGTGTCTGAGAGGATCTTCTGGTGAGTGATGACGTGCAGCCCGGGTTCGTACGGGTGCGGCTGGACCTTTCGTACGACGGCCGGGACTTCTCCGGCTGGGCCAAGCAGGCCCGCGGGCAGCGGACCGTGCAGGGCGAGATCGAGTCCGCGCTGAAGACCGTGACGCGGTCCCCGGAGACGTTCGAGCTGACCGTCGCCGGCCGGACCGACGCCGGGGTGCACGCGCGCGGCCAGGTCGCCCACGTGGACCTGCCGGAGGAGCTGTGGCGGGAGCACCGCGAGAAGCTGCTGCGGCGGCTCGCGGGGCGGCTGTCGCACGACGTCCGGGTGTGGAGCGTCGCCGAGGCCCCCGAGGGCTTCAACGCCCGCTTCTCCGCGATCTGGCGCCGGTACGCCTACCGGGTCACCGACCACCCCGGCGGGGTCGACCCGCTGCTGCGCGGCCATGTGCTCTGGCACGACTGGACGCTCGACATGGACGCCATGAACGAGGCGGCGGCCGCGCTGATCGGTGAGCACGACTTCGCCGCCTACTGCAAGAAGCGCGAGGGCGCCACCACCATCCGCACCCTCCAGGAACTGCGCTGGGAGCGGCGGCCCGACGGCATTCTGGAGGCCACGGTCAAGGCCGACGCCTTCTGCCACAACATGGTCCGCTCGCTCGTCGGCGCGCTGCTCTTCGTCGGCGACGGGCACCGGCCGGTCGAGTGGCCGGGGAAGGTGCTGGCGGCCGGGGTGCGGGACTCCGCCGTCCACGTCGTCCGCCCCCACGGCCTCACCCTCGAAGAGGTCGGCTACCCCGCCGACGACCAGCTCGCCGCCCGCAGCCGCGAGGCCCGCAACAAGCGGACCCTCCCCGGCGCGGGCTGCTGCTGAGACCGGGCGCCGCTACCGCGGCGGGGCGGAGGAGGCGGCCGCCGCCTTCGCCTGGCTCTTGCCGCGGGCGTAGATCTGGTTGAAGACGAAGGTGCCGAGGTCGTCGCTGGCCTGGAAGACGGGCTTGTCCCCGGTGGTGACCTTCTTGCCGCTCGTGAAGCCGGCCTGGGTGAAGTAGGCGTAGCGGCCGACCGAGTTGGCGCGGCGCAGGCAGACGGTGGCGTGGCAGAAGTTCGTCACGCCCTTGCCGGCGAGGGGCGCGATGCCGCCGGTGGCCTGCTTCTTCGCGGCCAGCGCCGCCTTCTCCGAGGGGAAGACGGCCAGGCCGACCGTGATCGCCACGCCGTCCTTGACGTAGGTCGCGCGCAGGACGCGCTCGCAGCCGTTCTTCTGGAGGACGGATCCGAGGCCGCCCGTGGTGACCGAGGCGCAGTTCTTCGTCGCGGAGGTCGCGCCCTTCTTGTAGGGGCGGCCGAACATGGTGAGCTTCGAGCCGGGGTACAGCCCCTCGGCGGTCAGCGGCGCCGTGTCCTTCTTCGGATCGGTGATGTAGTCCTTCGGGTCCGGCGGGGGCGGCGGGGCCACGGAGGAGAAGGTCGGGGCGGGGGTGGGGGAGTCCGTCGTGGTGACGGCGCCCGTCGGGGTCGGTCCGCCGTTCTTGGCCTCGTCGTTCTTCTTGTTGGTCGCCACGACGGCGGTGGCGACGATCGCGCCCACGGCGACGGTCGCGAGGACACCGCCCGCGATCATCAGCCGGCGCTTGCGGCGGCCGCCCGCGGCCGAGGCGTCCGCGAGGGCGCCCCAGTCAGGGGTGTCGCCGCCGCCCTGGCCGCCCGCGAAGGGATCCTGCGGCGGCGGGTAGCCGTACCCGTGCTGCTGCCCGTTCCCCTGCGGCGGCGGGTAGCCGTACCCGTGCTGCGGCTGCCCGTGCGGCCCCTGCTGCGGGGGGTACCCGTATCCCCCTTGCTGCTGCCCGTTCCCCTGCGGGGGCGGGTAGCCGTAGCCGGACTGCCCGTTCCCCTGCGGGGGCGGGTAGCCGTAACCGGGCTGCCCGTTCCCCTGCTGCCCCTGCTGCTGCGGCTCCTGTGGCCACTGCGGTCCCCCAAAGCTCATGCCGCGCATCCTAATCCGCTTGGGAGAACCGGACGCGGGCGGTGACAATGCACCTCATGGGACATGTCGAGGCCGCGCATCTGGAGTACTACCTTCCCGACGGGAGGGTCCTGCTCGGGGACGCCTCCTTCCGGGTGGGGGAGGGCGCCGTCGTCGCGCTCGTCGGGGCCAACGGCGCCGGCAAGACCACCTTGCTGCGGATGATCGCGGGAGACCTCCAGCCGCACGGCGGCTCCGTCACCGTCAGCGGCGGGCTCGGCGTGATGCCGCAGTTCATCGGCTCCGTACGGGACGAGTCGACCGTCCGCGACCTGCTCGTCTCCGTGGCGCACCCGCGGATCCGGGAGGCGGCGAAGGCGGTCGACGAGGCCGAGCACCTGATCATGACCGTCGACGACGAGGCCGCGCAGATGAAGTACGCGCAGGCGCTCTCCGACTGGGCCGAGGTGCAGGGGTACGAGGCGGAGACGCTGTGGGACATCTGCACCATGGCCGCGCTGGGCATGCCGTACGACAAGGCGCAGTTCCGTCAGGTGCGGACGCTCTCCGGCGGTGAGCAGAAGCGGCTCGTCCTGGAGTCGCTGCTGCGCGGCGGCGACGAGGTGCTGCTCCTCGACGAGCCGGACAACTACCTGGACGTGCCCGGCAAGCGCTGGCTGGAGGAGCGGCTGCGGGAGACCCGCAAGACCGTGCTCTTCATCTCCCACGACCGGGAGCTGCTGTCGCGGGCCGCGCAGAAGATCATCGCGGTGGAGCCCGGGGTGGCCGGATCCGACGTGTGGGTGCACGGCGGCGGCTTCGACACCTTCCACGACGCGCGGCGCGAGCGGTTCGCCCGCTTCGAGGAGCTGAAGCGGCGCTGGGAGGAGAAGCACGCGCAGCTGAAGAAGCTGGTCGTCACCCTGCGGCAGGCGGCCGCGGTCAGCCACGAGATGGCGTCCCGGTACGCCGCCGCCCAGACGCGGCTGCGGAAGTACGAGGAGGCCGGACCGCCGCCGGAGCCGCCGCGCGAGCAGGACATCCGGATGCGGCTGCGCGGCGGCCGCACCGGCGTCAGGGCCGTGACCTGCGAGAACCTTGAGCTCACCGGTCTGATGAAGCCCTTCTCCCTGGAGATCTTCTACGGGGAGCGGGTCGGCGTCCTGGGCTCGAACGGCTCCGGCAAGTCCCACTTCCTGCGCCTCCTCGCCGGTGACCCGTCGGTGGCCCACACGGGTACGTGGAAGCTGGGCGCGCGGGTCGTCCCCGGGCACTTCGCCCAGACCCACGCGCACCCCGAGCTCGCCGGGCGCCCGCTGGTCGACATCCTGTGGACCGAGCACGCCAGGGACCGGGGCGCGGCGATGTCGATGCTGCGCCGGTACGAGCTGGAGCGGCAGGGCGACCAGCCCTTCGACAAGCTCTCCGGCGGCCAGCAGGCCCGCTTCCAGATCCTGCTCCTGGAGCTGGCCGGAACCACGGCGCTCCTCCTGGACGAGCCGACGGACAACCTGGACCTGGAGTCGGCGGAGGCCCTCCAGGACGGTCTGGAGTCGTACGAGGGCACGGTCCTGGCCGTCACCCACGACCGCTGGTTCGCGAAGAGCTTCGACCGCTTCCTGGTCTTCGGCTCGGACGGCGTCGTGCGGGAGTCGACCGAGCCGGTGTGGGACGAGCGGCGGGTCGACCGGGCGCGGTAGGGGTGCCCCTTGCGGGCCCCGATCGGGTGCGGTAGGGGCCCCTACGGGACCCGACCGGGCGGGATCGGGGCCGCTACGGGACCAGGACCAGGCGCCCGCGGAGGCCGCCCCCGGCCAGGCGGCGGTGGGCCTTCGCCGCTTCCGCCAGGGGCAGGGTCTCCGCGACGCGCGGGGTGAGGACGCCCTCTTCGGCCAGCGAGGCCAGCCGGGTCAGGCCGGTGCGGTCCGCGCGGACCCAGACCGGGGCGACCCGGATGCCCCGCAGGGGGTACGGGGCGCCGCCGGCGACCAGGGCGGCGAAGGCGCCGCCGGTACGGACCGCGTCCAGGGCCGCCGCGCCCAGGACGGCGGCGTCCAGCGCCGCGGCCACGCCGCCGGGGACCAGGGCGCGGACCTCCTCGCCGAGGCGCCCCGCGCCCGCGGGCACGAAGAGCGCGGCGCCCAGCTCCCGTACGGGCGTCTCGTCGGCGGCACGGGCCGTCGCCACCACCCGGAGGCCGCGCGCGGCGGCCAGCTGCACCGCGTAGCCGCCGACCGCGCCGGCCGCTCCGGTGACCAGCAGCGTCTCGCCGCCGGTCAGCGCGAGGGCGTCCAGGGCCTGGAGGGCGGTCAGGCCGGCCAGCGGCAGGGTCGCGGCGGCCACCGGGTCGAGCCCCGCCGGGGCGGGCACCACCGCGTGGGCGTCCAGGACGACCTGCTCGGCCTGGGTGCCGAGGGGCACGTCGAGCCGGTCGTTCATGCCGATGACCCGGTCGCCAGGGCGCACGTGGGCGACGTCGGGGCCGGTCTCCTCGACCACCCCGGCCACGTCCCAGCCGAGCCCGAGGCGGCCGCCGCCGCTCATCACCCCGGCCTCGGCGAGGACGCCGGCGCGGGTGGCGAGGTCCACCGGGTGGACGGTGGCGGCCTCGACCCGCACCCGCACCCGCCCGGGGCCGGCGGCGGGGACGGGGACGTCGGCGATCCGCAGGACCTCCGGGCCGCCGAAGGAGTCGAGGACGAGTGCGCGCATGGGAGGGGCCTTTCGCGGGACGGCGGGCGGATGTGAGGCTCCTCACGAACCTAGGGAGCGCTACTCTCCGTCGGGAAGCAGGCACCTGGAAGTGCGTACCGCACCCGAGGGAGAGCGCCCATGCCCACCCGCACCGCCGCCGAGCAGCGCGCCGAGGCGCGCCGCGCCTACGACGCGTACCTCGCCGACTGCCCCGCCCGGCAGCTCCTCGACCGGCTCTCCGACAAGTGGGTCACCCTGGTCCTGAACGCCCTGGCGGACGGCCCCCGCCGCTACGCCGAACTGAGCCGCAAGGTCGCCGGCGTCAGCCAGAAGATGCTCACGCAGACCCTGCGGGGGCTGGAGCGCGACGGCCTCGTGACCCGCACCGTGACCCCCTGCGTCCCCGTCCGGGTCGACTACGCGCTGACCCCGCTGGGCGCGTCCCTGCTGCCGGTGGTGGCGGCGGTGAAGGCGTGGGCGGACGGGCACATGGGGGAGGTGGCGGCGGCGCGGGCCGCGTACGACGCGTTTTGACCCGCCGCGGGGGGCCCGGGTAGTCTTCAGGTTTGTTATGCGTATAGGCCGCGTCGTTCTCACGCGAGGGGCCCTTACGCAGGTTCCCTGGAGCAGTTACCAGTGGCTCGCATACGGGCATCGCGTCCCGGCAGTGCAGGCCCCAGCTGCATGATCGCTTCAGGTGTGTCTGGACTCCATCCACTGAAGAAGCGAAGGCTACGAAGTGCGTACGTACAGCCCCAAGCCCGGCGATGTCACTCGCCAGTGGCACATCATCGACGCGCAGGACATCGTCCTGGGCCGTCTGGCGACCACGGCTGCGAACCTCCTGCGAGGCAAGCACAAGCCGGTCTACGCCCCCCACATGGACATGGGCGACTTCGTCATCATCATCAACGCCGACAAGGTTCACCTGTCCGGCAACAAGAAGACCCAGAAGATGGCCTACCGCCACTCTGGCTACCCGGGTGGTCTGCGCTCCGTCCGCTACGACGAGCTGATGGACAAGAACCCCGAGAAGGCCGTCGAGAAGGCCATCAAGGGCATGATCCCCAAGAACACCCTGGGCCGTCAGATGCTCTCGAAGCTGAAGGTCTACGCGGGCGAGAACCACCCGCACGCTGCCCAGCAGCCGGTCCCGTTCGAGATCACCCAGGTCGCGCAGTAGTTCCGGCCACACCCCCTAAGAACGAAAGAAATCTGAGGAGCATCGTGGCCGAGACCACCCCTGAGACCCCCGTCGACGAGTTCGAGGGCGTCGAGGAGTACACCACCGAGACCGAGGTCGTGGAGGGTGACTACACCTCCGAGTCCCTGGCCTCCCGCTTCGGCGACCCGCAGCCGGCCGCCGGCCTGGGCCGTCGCAAGAACGCCATCGCCCGCGTCCGGATCGTCCCGGGCACCGGCAAGTGGAAGATCAACGGTCGCACCCTTGAGGACTACTTCCCCAACAAGGTGCACCAGCAGGAAGTCAACGAGCCCTTCAAGGTGCTCGAGCTCGACAACCGCTACGACGTCATCGCCCGCATCGCGGGTGGCGGTGTCTCCGGCCAGGCCGGCGCCCTGCGTCTCGGTGTCGCCCGCGCCCTGAACGAGGCCGACGTCGAGAACAACCGCCCGGCGCTGAAGAAGGCCGGCTTCCTCTCCCGTGACGACCGTGCGGTCGAGCGGAAGAAGGCCGGTCTCAAGAAGGCCCGTAAGGCTCCGCAGTACAGCAAGCGTTAATCGCCTGCCAGCACTGCTTGTACGTACGCCCCGGCGCACTGCGCGTGCCGTCGGGGCGTACGTTTTTTCTTAACCTTTTTCATCCCTGGACTTTTTCCACCTTTGGGCACGCATTTTCGGAGGACAGCTGTGGGACGACTCTTCGGCACCGACGGCGTACGCGGCGTCGCCAACGCCGACCTGACGGCGGAGCTCGCGCTCGGCCTGTCGGTCGCGGCGGCGCACGTGCTCGCCGAGGCGGGGACCTTCGAGGGCCATCGGCCGACGGCCGTGGTCGGCCGTGACCCCCGCGCGTCCGGAGAGTTCCTGGAGGCGGCCGTCGTCGCCGGCCTCGCCAGCGCCGGTGTCGACGTCCTGCGCGTCGGCGTCCTGCCGACCCCGGCCGTCGCGCACCTCACCGGTGTCCTCGGCGCCGACCTCGGCGTGATGCTCTCCGCCAGCCACAACGCCATGCCCGACAACGGCATCAAGTTCTTCGCCCGCGGCGGCCACAAGCTGGCCGACGACCTGGAGGACAAGATCGAGGCCGTCTACGAGGAGCACCGCACCGGCGCTCCCTGGGACCGCCCGACCGGTGCCGGCGTCGGCCGCGTCCGCGACTACGACGAGGGCTTCGAGACCTACGTCTCCCACCTCCTCACCGTGCTGCCCAACCGCCTCGACGGCCTGAAGATCGTCCTCGACGAGGCCCACGGCGCCGCCGCCCGCGTCTCCCCCGAGGCGTTCACCCGCGCCGGCGCCCAGGTCGTCACCATCGGCGCCGCCCCCGACGGCCTCAACATCAACGACGGCTGCGGCTCCACCCACCTGGAGCTGCTCAAGGCCGCCGTGATCGAGCACGGCGCCGACTTCGGCGTCGCCCACGACGGCGACGCCGACCGCTGCCTCGCCGTCGACCACACCGGCGAGGAGGTGGACGGCGACCAGATCCTCGCCGTGCTCTCCCTCGCCATGCGCGAGGCCGGCACGCTGCGCGGCGAGACCGTCGTCGCCACCGTCATGTCCAACCTGGGCTTCAAGCTCGCCATGGAGCGCGAGGGCCTCACCCTCGTCCAGACCGCGGTCGGCGACCGCTACGTCCTGGAGTCCATGAAGGAGCACGGCTACGCCCTCGGCGGCGAGCAGTCCGGGCACGTCATCGTGCTCGACCACGCCACCACCGGCGACGGCACCCTCACCGGCCTCATGCTGGCCGCCCGGGTCGCCGCCACCGGCAAGTCCCTCGCCGAGCTGGCCTCCGTGATGGAGCGGCTGCCGCAGATCCTCATCAACGTCAAGGACGTCGACAAGTCCCGCGTCACCACGTCCGGTGAACTCGCCGCCGCCGTCGCCGACGCCGAGCGCGAACTGGGCACCACCGGCCGCGTGCTGCTCCGCTCCTCCGGCACCGAGCCGCTGGTCCGCGTGATGGTCGAGGCCGCCGACATCGAGCAGGCCCGCTCGGTCGCGCAGCGCCTCGCCGACGTCGTGAAGTCCGCGCTGGGCTAGCCGCCCCCATCGGTACGGGAAGGGGCCCCGCGCACTCCGGTGCGCGGGGCCCCTTCCCGTACGGACCGGCTCAGCCCCTGCGCAGCCGGCGCCGCAGCTTGCCGCGCTGGGTCTGCCACAGCTTCTTCTGGAGGGCGAGCGTCGCGGTGCCCGACACCATGAGCGCCGCCAGGTTGAGGAGCAGCTGCTCGATCGACCCCCACGTCTGGCCGACCTCGCCGTAGCTGAGCGCCACCGCCGCGTTCGCGGCGGCCGGCACCGTCGTCACCGAGATCGCCACGCCCACCAGGGCGCCGGACTTGGACGAGGTCAGCGACAGCGTGCCGGCCGCGCCCGCCAGCAGCGCCACCACCAGCGAGAACGGGTCGGGCTGCCAGATGAAGCCGGTCTGCGGCCGCTCCCCGTCCAGCATCTCCCGGCTGAACAGGTCCAGCCGGTCCATGAGCAGGCTGAACAAGGTCGTCACCGCGATCGCCGCCACGAAGCCGATCAGCAGCGCGATCAGCGCGCGGGCGGCCAGCCGCGGAGCCCGCTGCACGATCGCCGTGCACACCCCGGCGATCGGGCCGAACTCCGGGCCCACCGCCATCGCGCCCACGATGAGGATCGCGTTGTCCAGGACGACACCGCAGGCGGCGATCATCGTCGCGAGCAGCATGAACGACAGGTACGTGACGGAGAGCGTCGACTCCTCGTGGGTGGCCTCCGCCAGCTGCTCCCAGATCACCGCGTCCGCGCCCTCGCCGGGAGCGTCGTCCTCGGCCGCGTCCGCCCGCTCCGACATCGACAGGTCGATGTTCTCGACCGCGATCGAACCGTCCTGATCCAGCTTCAGATCGCGCAGCCCGTGCAGGAGTTCGTCCCCCGCCTCGCGGGCCACGTCGCACATCACCACGTCGCCCGCGGGGTCCCGGGCCGCCCCCGGCAGCACCACCAGATGGGTGGTGCCCACCGTCGACCCGATCAGTTCCGTGACCGCGTCCGTGCGGTCCGGGGGCACGATCATCCGCAGATGCAACATCCCCCGAGCTTACGGAGGTCAGAGCTTGCGCAGGCTCAGGCGCTGCACCTTGTGGTCCGGGCCCTTGCGGACGACGAGCGTCGCCCGGCCGCGCGTCGGCGCCACGTTCTCCAGCAGGTTCACCCTGTTGACGGTCCGCCACATCGTGCGGGCGTAGTCCAGGGCCTCCTCCTCGGAGACCTGCGTCCACCGCCGGAAGTACGACGACGGGTCCTGGAACGCCGTCTCCCGCAGTTTGCGGAAGCGGTTGAGGTACCAGCCCTCGATGTCCTCCGGCCGCGCGTCCACGTACACCGAGAAGTCGAAGTAGTCCGCCAGGCCCACCCGGGTCCGCCCGTCCTTGCCGGGCAGCGCCGGCTGGAGCACGTTGAGGCCCTCGACGATCAGGATGTCGGGGCGCCGCACCACCAGCTGCTCGCCGGGCACCCGGTCGTAGATGAGGTGCGAGTAGACCGGGGCGGTGACCTCGTCCTTGCCGGCCTTCACGTCGGCGACGAACTTGGTCAGCGCCCGCCGGTCGTACGACTCGGGGAAGCCCTTCCGGGACATCAGCCCGCGCGCCTTCAGCTCCTCCATCGGATAGAGGAAGCCGTCGGTGGTGATCCGCTCCACCCGCGGGTGCTCCGGCCAGCGGGCGAGCAGCGCCTGGAGGAGCCGGGCCACCGTCGACTTGCCCACCGCGACCGAGCCGGCCACCCCTATGACGAAGGGCGTGCCGCGCTGCTCGGCCCTCTCCCCGAGGAAGGTGTTCAGCGCCCCCCGCAGCCCGCTGGTGGCCTGCACGTACAGGTTGAGCAGCCGGGAGAGGGGCAGGTAGACGTCCCGGACCTCGTCGAGGTCGATGACGTCCCCGAGGCCCTGGAGCCGCTCGACCTCGTCGGCGGTGAGGGGGAGCGGGGTCTTGTCGCGCAGGGCGCTCCACTCGGCGCGGGTGAGGTCGACGTACGGCGTCGGCTCGGCGGCCCTGCGGGGCCCGCCGTTCCCGGCACCGTTGCCGTTGGCGCTTCGTGGCGGCGAAGTGATCACCCCGCCATTGTCCCGGCTTCCCGCGCGCCGTGGGCCGTGGGGTGGGTCACGTGCCGCGTGGTTGACGGCGGCGGCCCCGACTCCGTGCGGGGTCCGGGACGGGCGCCCGGTTCGGCCGTAGGCTGCCGCCATGTGCGGAATCGTGGGATACGTCGGCGGGCAGTCGGCGCTTGATGTGGTCGTCGCGGGGCTGAAGCGGCTGGAGTACCGGGGGTACGACTCGGCCGGGGTCGCCGTGCTCGCGGACGGCGGGCTCGCCGCCGCGAAGAAGGCGGGCAAGCTCGTCAATCTGGAGAAGGAGCTCGTCGAACGGCCGCTGGCCGGCGGCTCCGTCGGCATCGGGCACACCCGGTGGGCCACCCACGGCGGCCCCACCGACGCCAACGCCCATCCGCACCTCGACAACGCGGGCCGGGTCGCCGTCGTCCACAACGGGATCATCGAGAACTTCGCCGCCCTGCGCGAGGAGCTCACCGGGCGCGGCCACACCCTGCTCTCCGAGACCGACACCGAGGTCGTCGCCCATCTGCTGGCGGAGGAGTTCTCCTCGGTGGGCGACCTCGCCGAGTCCATGCGGCTGGTCTGCCGCCGGCTCGACGGGGCCTTCACCCTGGTCGCCGTCCACGCCGACCAGCCGGACGTCGTCGTCGGCGCCCGCCGCAACTCGCCGCTCGTCGTCGGCGTCGGCGAGGGGGAGAACTTCCTCGCCTCCGACGTCTCGGCCTTCATCGCCCACACCCGGTCCGCGATCGAGCTGGGCCAGGACCAGGTCGTCGAGCTCACCCGGGACGGCGTCACCGTCACCGACTTCGACGGCGCGCCCGCCGAGGTGCGCGCCTTCCACGTCGACTGGGACGCCTCCGCCGCCGAGAAGGGCGGCTACGACCACTTCATGCTCAAGGAGATCGCCGAGCAGCCGAAGGCGGTCGCCGACACCCTCCTCGGCCGGATCGACGCCTCCGGGCGGCTCACCCTCGACGAGGTGCGGATCCCCGACGCGGTGCTCCGCGAGGCGGACAAGATCGTCATCGTCGCCTGCGGCACCGCCTTCCATGCCGGGCTCATCGCCAAGTACGCCATCGAGCACTGGACCCGGATCCCGTGCGAGGTGGAGCTGGCCAGCGAGTTCCGCTACCGCGACCCGATCCTGGGGCAGCGGACGCTGGTGATCGCGATCTCGCAGTCCGGCGAGACCATGGACACGCTGATGGCGCTCCGGCACGCCCGCGAGCAGGGCGCCAAGGTCCTCGCCGTCTGCAACACCAACGGCTCCACCATCCCGCGCGAGTCCGACGCCGTGCTCTACACGCACGCCGGGCCCGAGGTCGCGGTCGCGTCCACGAAGGCCTTCCTCACCCAGCTCGTCGCCTGCTACCTGCTCGCCCTCTACCTGGGCCAGGTGCGCGGCACCAAGTGGGGCGACGAGATCCGGGCCGTCGTCCGCGAGCTCGCCAGGATCGGCGAGGAGGTCGAGCGGGTGCTGGAGACGATGGAGCCGGTACGGGCCCTCGCCCGCTCCCTCGCGCACAAGGACACGATCCTCTTCCTCGGCCGGCACGTCGGCTACCCGGTCGCCCTGGAGGGCGCGCTGAAGCTGAAGGAGCTGGCGTACATGCACGCCGAGGGCTTCGCGGCCGGCGAGCTGAAGCACGGGCCGATCGCCCTGATCGAGGAGGACCTGCCGGTCGTCGTCGTGGTGCCCTCGCCGAAGGGCCGCTCGGTCCTCCACGACAAGATCGTCTCCAACATCCAGGAGATCCGGGCCCGTGGCGCCCGGACGATCGTGATCGCGGAGGAGGGCGACGAGGCCGTCGTCCCCTTCGCCGACCACCTCGTCCGGATCCCCGCCACGCCCACGCTGCTCCAGCCGCTCGTCTCGACGGTGCCGCTCCAGGTCTTCGCCTGCGAGCTGGCCACCGCGCGGGGCAACGAGGTGGACCAGCCGCGCAACCTGGCCAAGTCCGTGACGGTGGAGTGAGTGAAGAGATGATCATCGGGGTGGGGATCGACGTGGCGGAGATCGACCGGTTCGCCGCGTCGCTGGAGCGGACGCCGGGGCTGCTCGACCGGCTCTTCGTCCGCGACGAGCTGATGCTGCCGAGCGGGGAGCGGCGCGGTCCCGCCTCCCTCGCGGCGCGCTTCGCGGCCAAGGAGGCGCTGGCGAAGGCGCTCGGGGCGCCGGGCAATCTGCTCTGGACGGACGCCGAGGTGTACGTCGAGTCCACCGGCAGGCCCCGGCTGCGGGTGCGGGGCACGGTGGCGGCCCGGGCGGCGGAGCTGGGCGTGGAGCACTGGCACCTGTCGCTGAGCCATGACGCCGGGGTCGCGTCGGCGGTGGTGATCGCCGAGGGGTGACGGGTGGACGGAGAGCGGGGCCCGGCCGCGGGGAGGCGGTACCGGGCCCCGTTCCGTGCCGCGCGCGGCTGCCAGGGCCGGCGGTGGTTGCGAGTGCCGCGCGCGGGGTCTCCGGGGTCTCTACAGAGCGGCTCCCTCCTCGGTGCGCTGCCGGCGCCGGGCCACGGCGACGGCGGTACCGCCGAGGGCCGCGAAGGCGCCGGCCGCGAGGGTGAGGGTGAGGGCGCGGCCGCCGGTGGAGGCGAGCGCCGAGCCGCCGGCCGAGCCGGTGGCGACCGGGTCGGAGCCGGTCGCCTGGAGGGAGCCGCCGTCGCCCGAGGCGCCGCCCGAGGCGGTGCCTGAGCCGCCGCCCGAGCCGGAACCGGTGCCGGTGCCGGTGCTCGTGCCTGTGCCTGTCGTCGGGCCGGGGGCGGCGGTGCCGGTGCCCGTGTCGTCCGGATCCGGCTCAGTGGTCGCGGTCGCCGTCGTGGTCGGGGAGGCGGTTCCTGTGGGGGTGCCCGTCGGGGTGTCCGTCGGGGTCGGTTCCGGGGTGCCGGTCGGGGTGGGGGAGGCGGTGCCGGTGGGCTCCCCGGTGGGTTCGCCCGTGGGCTCGCCGGTCGGTTCGCCGGTGGGCGTGGGGGTCGGCTCGCCCGTGGGTGTAGGGGTCGGTTCCGGGGTCCTCCGGGTCGTCTGGGTGACCGCCCCGCCCGCCACCGTGTAGACCGTGTGGTCCTCGGGGTCCAGGGCGAGGGCCGCCGGGCGTTCGCCGGTCGCGATCGTCTCGGTGACCTCGCCCTTCGCCGGGTCGACGACGGCCACCGACGAGCTGCCGGTCTGCGCCGCGTAGAGAGTGGCGGTGCCGGGGTCGTACGCGAGCGCCTTCGGGTTGCCGGGGACCGGGAGCGTGCCGGTGACCGACTCGGCGGCGAGGTCCACGACCGAGACCGTGCCGGCGGCCAGGTTGGCCACGTAGCCGGTGCGGGTGGTCGGGTCGACGGTGACGCCCATGGAGCCGAGGGCGGTGGAGCCGAGGCTGACGCTGCCGGTGAGGCGGCCGGTGGCGCCGTCGACCGCGTTGAGCACGTTCCTGTAGACGACCGAGCCGTTCTCGACGGCGCCGCCGACATAGGTGGCGTACCCGGTGTGCCGGGTGGTGTCCACGGCGAGTCCGGCCGGGTGGAAGGGCAGGACGACGGGGTCGCCGACGGGCGCGCCGGTGGCCGTGTCGTACACGGTCACCGATTTCGCGGCCTGGTTGCCGACGTACAGCCGCCCCTGGCCCGGGTCGGCGGCGAGGAGGGTGACGCTGCCGGTGACCGGGATCCGGTCGTCGGTGAGGGTGCGGGTCGCCGGGTCGAAGACGGCGATCCGGGTGGAGAGGCCGAGGTGGAGCGTGCCGCCCGCGCCGAGCGCGAGCACGGTCGCCGGGGCGGGCAGCGGCACCGGGTCGCCGACGGCGGCGCCGGTCGCCGTGTCGTACACGGTGAGGTGGTGGGAGCCGCCGTCGCTGCTGCTGACGTAGAGCCGGTCGGCGGCAGGGTCGACCTCGGCGTCCAGGGCGGCCCCGGCGGGCGGCGTGATCGTGCGGAGCGTCTCGTGGTGCGGTCCGGCCGGGCCGGGGGCCGCCGCCCCGCCCGCGAGGGCGAGCGCGGCGGCGGCCGTCAGAAGGGCTGTTCTCACGAGAAGGTCACCGGGACGTAGACGTCGTACTTGCGGTCGGAGCTGTCGAAGTGGTCGGCGCGGGTGACGATCGCGCAGGTCACGCCGCCCTGGCCGCAGGTGACGGTGGAGGAGAGCTGGGCCTTGACGTAGATCTGGACGGAGAAGGAGCCGAGGCCGCCGGACTCGGTGAACGGGGAGGAGTTGGACGGGGACATCCAGTACCAGTCGCTGTTCACCCAGTGGGAGGCGCCGGTGGTGCCGGTCTCGTCCTGGCCGCCGAGGCAGGGGGTGGGCTTGCTGTTCCAGGTGGAGGGATCGGCCGTGTTCACGCCCGCCGGTATGGCGCAGAGGCCGACGTAGACGCCCTGGTCGGGGTTGTAGCCGGAGCCGGTGACGGTGACGTTGGTGCCGGTGCCCGCGGCGGTGTTCGGGGCGGTCAGGGAGAGGGTGTAGCTGCGGGTGCCGTCGGTGACCGTGCGGCCGGCGGTGGCGGCCGAGGCGGAGGAGGCGAGCCCGAGGGTGAGGGCGCTCGCGGAGGCGAGGGCGAGGGCGGAGGTGAGGGCGGTGCGGGTGCGGGTACGCATGGCGAAGCCGGCCTTCCAGGGCAGGTTGGTTAGGTAAGGCAAACCTAAGTTGATCGTCGACGGGGCGTCAACCGTCGCTTTTCGGCCGCCTCTTGGGACCCTTTCTCGCCCGGCCCCTCCCCGGGAGCCTCGGGGGCCGCCCCGTCCGGCCCTTCCCGGCGGGCGGCCCGAGCCCCGTCCGGTCCTTCCCGGCGGGCGGCCCGCACCTGCGGCAGACTGCTGACCATGCGTACCGCTCACCACGTGGAGACCGTCCGGGCCGCCGAGACCGAGCTGATGGCCCGCCTGCCCCAAGGCGCGCTGATGCAGCGGGCCGCCGCCGGACTCGCCGCCGCCTGCTGCTCCCTGCTCGGCAAGGGCCGGGTGTACGGATCCCGGGTCGTCCTCCTCGTCGGCAGCGGCGACAACGGCGGCGACGCCCTCTACGCCGGCGCCCGGCTCGCCCGGCGCGGCGCCGGCGTCACCGCCGTGCTGCTCGGCGCCCGCGCCCACGGCGCCGGACTCGCCGCGCTCCGGGCGGCCGGCGGGCACGTCACCGAGGACCCGTACGAGGCGCTGGCCGCCGCCGACCTCGTCCTCGACGGCATCACCGGCATCGGCGGGCGCGGCGGACTGCGCCCCGAGGCCGTGCCCGTCGCCCGCGCCGCGCGCGGCTCCGACGCGGTCGTCGTCGCCGTCGACCTGCCCAGCGGCGTCGACGCCGACACCGGCGAGGTCGCGGGCGAGGCCCTGCGCGCCGACGCCACCGTCACCTTCGGCACGTACAAGCCGGGACTGCTCGTCGACCCCGCCCGGGAGTACGCCGGCGCGCTGCGGCTGGTGGACATCGGGCTCGCCGCCACCCTCCCCTCCGTGCCCGCCCTGGAGGCCCTCCAGCACGAGGACGTGGCCCGGCTGCTGCCGGCGCCCGGCGCGGAGAGCGACAAGTACCGGCGCGGCGTCCTCGGCGTCGTCGCCGGCTCCGCCCGCTACCCCGGCGCCGCCGTCCTCGCCGTCGCGGGCGCCCTGCGCGGTGGCGCCGGGGCCGTCCGGTACGTGGGCCCCGCCCGCGAGGCGGTGATCGCCGCCCACCCGGAGACGCTGGTGCACTCGGGCCCGCCGGACAAGGCCGGCCGCGTCCAGGCGTGGGTCGTCGGACCCGGCCTCGGCGACGGCCCCGGCACGGAGGTCGCCGTCGCGGAGGTCCTCGACTCCGACGTCCCCGTCCTCGTCGACGCGGACGGCCTGCGCGCCCTCGACCCCGACGCCGTGCGCGAGCGCGCCGCGCCCACCCTGCTCACCCCGCACGCCGGCGAGGCCGCCGCCCTGCTCGGCACCGACCGGGCGGCCGTGGAGGCCGGCCGGCTCGCCGCCGTCCGCGAGCTCGCCGTCCGCTACGGCGCCACCGTCCTCCTCAAGGGCTCGACCACCCTGGTCTGCGGCCCGGGCGGCACCGGCCCCGTGCGGGTCAACCCGACCGGCACCCCCTGGCTCGCCACCGCCGGCTCCGGCGACGTCCTCTCCGGACTGGCCGGCTCCCTCCTCGCCGGCGGACTCGGCCCCGTCGACGCCGCCTCCTGCGCCGCTTACCTGCACGGCCTCGCGGCCCGCCGCGCCGCCGACGGCACCGGCCCGATCACCGCGACCGAGGTCGCCGACACGCTCCGCGCCGCCTGGCGGGACGTCAGGGAACCCTGACCCGCCGCGCCTCCGGCCGGCCACGGCTCCCGGTGACGGGTGACCGGGTCGACAGCCGGGGCGCGCCGCCGGGACTCCGGCCACCTGAGAGACTGGGCGCGATGACTGAGACAGCACCGCCGCCCAGCCGAGCCCGCGCCGAGATCGACCTCGGGGCGCTGCGCGCCAACGTCCGCGCGCTGCGCGCCCGCGTCGCGCCCCACGTCCGGGTCATGGCCGTGGTCAAGGCCGACGCGTACGGACACGGCGCCGAGCGCTGTGCCCGCGCCGCCCTCGACGCGGGCGCCGCGTGGCTCGGCACGGCCACCCCGCAGGAGGCGCTGGCGCTGCGCGCCGCCGGGATCACCGACGTGCCCGTGCTGTGCTGGCTGTGGACCCCCGGCGATCCGTGGGACGCCGGCGTCGAGGCCGGTCTCGACATCGCGGTCAGCGGCCGGTGGGCCCTCGACGAGGTGACCGCCGCCGCCCGCCGCACCGGCGGCACGGCCCGTATCCAGCTCAAGGCCGACACCGGCCTCGGCCGCAACGGCTGCCAGCCCGCCGACTGGCCCGCGCTCGTCACCGAGGCGCTGAAGGCCGAGCAGGAGGGCCTGGTCAAGGTGACGGGGCTCTGGTCCCACTTCGCGTGCGCGGACGAACCGGGCCACCCCTCGATCACCGCCCAGCTCGACGTCTTCCGCTCGATGCTCGACTACGCCGAGAAGGCCGGCGTCGAGCCCGAGGTCCGGCACATCGCCAACTCGCCCGCCACGCTCACCCTGCCCGAGGCCCACTTCGACCTGGTCCGGCCCGGCATCGCGATGTACGGCGTCTCGCCCGCGCCCGAGCTGGGCACCTCCGCCGAGCTCGGCCTGCGCCCGGTGATGTCGCTGAAGGCGAGCGTCGCCCTGGTGAAGGAGGTCCCGGCCGGCCACGGCGTCTCCTACGGGCACCACTACGTCACCGGCGGCGAGACCACCCTCGGCCTGATCCCGGTGGGCTACGCCGACGGCGTCCCCCGGCACGCCTCCGGCCGCGGCCCCGTCCTGGTCGACGGCACGGTCCGCACGGTCGCCGGGCGGGTCGCCATGGACCAGTTCGTGGTGGACCTCGGCGGCGAACGGCCCGCGCCCGGCACCGAGGCCGTCCTCTTCGGCTCCGGCGAGCACGGCGAGCCGACGGCCCAGGACTGGGCGGAGGCCGCCGACACCATCGCGTACGAGATCGTCACCCGGATCGGCGCCCGCGTGCCGCGCGTCTACGTGGGGGAGTAGCCCGCCATGGGGGAGGGGACCGGGGGGAGCGGCTGGCGCCGCGCGGGGTTCGCCGGCGCGGCGATAGGCGTGCTGGCCGCCGGTGCGGCGGCCGGAGTCGCGATCGAACGCCTGACGGTGGGCCGCTCGGTGCGCCAGAAGGCCCGGCTCGCCCTGGACGCCACCGGCCCGTACGGCACCCTCCGCGGCACCGCGGGCCGCGCCCTCGCGGACGACGGCACCGCCCTCGCGTACGAGCTGGACGAGCTGGACGAGGTGGACGAGACCGGCGAGACCGGCGAGACCGCCGGCCCGGTCGTCACCGTCGTCTTCTGTCACGGCTTCTGCCTCGCCCAGGACTCCTGGCACTACCAGCGCGCCGCCCTCCGGGGCCGGGTGCGGACCGTCTTCTGGGACCAGCGCGGGCACGGCCGCTCCGCCCGCGGCGCCTCCCAGACGGGAGCCGACGGGGTGCCCGTCACCATCGACCGGCTCGGCCGCGACCTGCGGGCCGTCATCGACGCCGCCGCGCCCGAGGGACCGCTCGTCCTCGTCGGGCACTCGATGGGCGGCATGACGGTGATGGCGCTCGCGGAGCGGTACCCCGAGCTGATCCGGGACCGGGTGGTCGGCGTCGCCCTGGTCGGCACCTCCGCGGGCCGCCTGGAGGAGGTCTCGTACGGGCTGCCGCTCGCCGGCGTCAACGCGGTCCGCCGGGTCCTGCCGGGGGTGCTGCGGGCCCTCGGCTCCCAGGCGGAGCTGGTCGAGAAGGGCCGCCGGGCCACCGCCGACCTCTTCGCCGGGCTGGTGAAGAAGTACTCCTTCGCCTCCGAGGACGTCGACCCGGCCGTCGTCCGCTTCGCCGAGCGGATGATCGAGGCGACCCCCGTGGACGTGGTCGCCGAGTTCTATCCGGCCTTCGCCGCGCACGACAAGCGGCTCGCCCTCGCTGGCTTCCGCGACCTGCCGGTGCTGGCCCTCGCCGGGGACCAGGACCTCGTCACCCCCGCCTCGCACACCGAGGCCATCGCCGCCGAGCTGCCCGGCGCCGAGCTGGTCGTCGTCCCCGACGCCGGCCATCTGGTGATGCTGGAGCGCCCGGAGGCGGTCACCGGCGCGCTCCTCGCCCTCCTGGCCAGGGCCGGGGCCGTTCCGGCGGACTCGGGGGAGGGCCCCGGGAACGGATAGGTTGGCGGGTATGGAAGCAGCGCACCCGCCCGTCTCCGGCGCCACCCTCTCCGTCGACTCCCCCGAGCGGATGCAGGAGCTCGGCCGCCGGCTCGCGAAGATCCTCCGCCCCGGCGACCTCGTCATGCTCACCGGCGAGCTGGGCGCCGGGAAGACCACGATGACCCGCGGCCTCGGCGAGGGCCTGGGCGTGCGCGGCGCGGTCACCTCGCCGACCTTCGTCATCGCCCGCGTCCACCCGTCGCTCGTCGGCGGTCCCTCCCTGGTGCACGTCGACGCCTACCGGCTCGGCGGCGGTCTGGACGAGATGGAGGACCTGGACCTCGACGTCTCGCTGCCCGAGTCCGTGGTGGTCGTGGAGTGGGGCGACGGGAAGGTCGAGGAGCTGACCGACGACCGGCTGCACGTGCTCATCCACCGGGTCACCGGCGACACCGACGACGACCGGCGCACGGTCGTGCTGCGCGGGGTCGGCGGACGGTGGGCCGGTGAGGACCTCGCGGTGCTGTGACGGCCACGTAGGTTCCGACAGCATGTCGGGAAAATGTTGCGCCGCCGCTCGGTGCCGTGGTCACATGGATGCACGAGCTGGTTAGGTCTACCTAACCTACGGGAGGCATGCATGGCGACGCAGATGCCGGAGCGCGACGACCGCACCGCCGAGGAGCGCGTCTCGATGAGCGAGCTGCTGGCAGCCTGCGCCGCGGCCAGCGCCGTATCGACCCCGCCGGCGCGTGAGCACGCGCCCTCGGAGGACGAGCCGGAACGGGACCTGAGGGACGAGGCCGCGTAACCCTTACGGGGGTGGCGCGACGGGCGCCGGGGTGACCCTCCGGGGTCCCGAGGGGGCTTCAGCAGCCCCTAGGGGTGCCGAGAGCGGCGCGTCCCCGCGTCCCGCGTCAGGCGACGACGACGACCTTCGAGCCGACCGTCGCGAAGGTCCACATCGCGTCGCCGTCGGCCCGCTTCATCCGGATGCCGCCGGTCTTCCTCGCCGGGTCCGGCGACGGCATCGAGCCGTCCAGCGCCGCGCTGAAGCCGACGGTCACGTCCTGCACGGTCGCGAAGCGGACCACGTGCTCGATCTGCACCCCGTCCGAGCCGGTCACCGAACCCGACCGCGAGGTCACCGCGTACGCGCCCGGCTCCGGGCTCACCGAGCTCGGCGCCACCACGAAGGTGCGGATCGCCTTGTTCTTCCCGTCGACCAGCCACACCCGGCGGTCCTTCAGCGCGTACACCACCCGCTCGCCCGTGCCCGAGGCCGCCGGCACCGCCAGCGGGTTCTTCGCGGGCTTCTTCGCCCCGGCCGACGCCGACGCCGACGGGGCGACCGCGCTCGGCGTCCGCGAGGGCTCCGCGAGGTCGGCCGGCACGCTCGCCGACGCCTGGTAGGCGAGGAAGGCGACCACGGCGACGGCCGCCGCGGTGAGCCCGGCCACAAATCCCGAGCTGCTCCTTGCCACCGTCTCCACCTCTTCGTACGTACGTGCCGAGCCTGACGAGCTGTCCGGCCCGACGGTAGCAGCCGGGCCCCCGGAGGGCCGCGCGCCGCATCGCCCGCTCGTGGCGCCGTAGGCTGTTCGCGTGCTGTTGCTCGCCATGGATACCGCCACCCCCGCCGTCACCGTCGCCCTCCACGACGGCACGGCCGTCGTCGCCGAGTCGACCTCCGTCGACGCCCGCCGCCACGGGGAGCTGCTGCTCCCCGCCGTCGACCGGGTCCTCGAAGAGGCCGGGACCGCGCTCGACGCGGTGACCGGCATCGTGGTCGGGGTCGGCCCGGGCCCCTACACCGGCCTCCGGGTCGGGCTCGTCACCGCCGCCGCCTTCTCCTCCGCCCTCGGCGGGGTGCCCGTGCACGGCCTGTGCACCCTCGACGGCCTCGCCTACGCCTCCGGCCTCGAAGGGCCCTTCGCCGTGGCGACGGACGCCCGCCGCAAGGAGGTCTACTGGGCGCGGTACGACGACGCCCGCACCCGCGTCACCGACGCCTCCGTCGACCGGCCCGCCGACATCGCCGCCGAGCTCGCCGGACTGCCGGTCGTCGGCGCGGGCGCCCTGCTCTACCCCGACGCCTTCCCCGACGCCCGCGGCCCCGAGCACCAGTCCGCCGCCGCGCTCGCCGCCCTCGCGGCCGAGCGCCTCGCGGCGGGCGGCGAGGGCTTCCTCGACCCGCAGCCGATGTACCTGCGGCGCCCCGACGCGCAGGTGCCGAAGAACTACAAGGTGGTCACCCCCCAGTGAGCGGGGAAGCGGCGACCGGCGGTGCCGTCCTGCGCGAGATGCGCTGGTGGGACCTGCCGGAGGTGCTCGCCCTGGAGGCGGACCTCTTCCCCGAGGACGCCTGGTCGGAGGGGATGTTCTGGTCCGAGCTGGCGCACGCGCGCGGGCCCCGGGCCACCCGGCGGTACGTGGTCGCGGAGACCGCCGCCGGGGAGCTGGCCGGCTACGCGGGCCTCGCCGCGGCCGGCGGGCTCGGGGACGTCCAGACCATCGCCGTCGCCCGCGGGCAGTGGGGCACCGGGCTCGGCGCCCGGCTCCTCACCGACCTCCTCCAGCACGCCACGGCCTTCGAGTGCGACGAGGTCCTGCTCGAAGTGCGCGTGGACAACACCCGGGCGCAGAAGCTGTACGAGCGCTTCGGCTTCGAGCCCATCGGCTTCCGCCGCGGCTACTACCAGCCGGGCAACATCGACGCGCTCGTGATGCGACTCACCGTTCAAGGAACAGGGACTGAGATCTGATGGCTGCTGACGAACCGCTGGTCCTCGGCATCGAGACCTCCTGCGACGAGACCGGCGTCGGCGTCGTCCACGGCACCACCCTGCTCGCCGACGCCGTCGCCTCCAGCGTCGACACCCACGCCCGCTTCGGCGGCGTCGTGCCCGAGATCGCCTCCCGGGCCCACCTGGAGGCGATGGTCCCGACGATCGAGCGGGCCCTGAAGACCGCCGGCGTCTCCGCGAAGGACCTCGACGGCATCGCGGTCACCGCGGGCCCCGGCCTCGCGGGCGCGCTGCTCGTCGGCGTCTCCGCCGCCAAGGCGTACGCCTACGCGCTGGGCAAGCCCCTCTACGGCGTCAACCACCTGGCCTCGCACATCTGCGTCGACCAGCTGGAGCACGGCAAGCTGCCCGAGCCGACGATGGCCCTCCTGGTCTCCGGCGGGCACTCCTCGCTGCTGCTCTCCGCCGACATCACCTCCGACGTGCGGCCGCTGGGCGCCACCATCGACGACGCCGCCGGCGAGGCCTTCGACAAGATCGCCCGCGTCCTCGACCTGGGCTTCCCCGGCGGCCCCGTCATCGACCGGCTCGCCAAGGAGGGCGACCCGGCCGCCATCGCGTTCCCGCGCGGCCTGAGCGGCTCCAGGGACCCGGCGTACGACTTCTCCTTCTCCGGCCTGAAGACCGCCGTGGCCCGCTGGATCGAGGCCAAGCGGGCGGCCGGCGAGGAGGTGCCGGTCCGGGACGTGGCCGCCTCCTTCCAGGAGGCCGTCGTCGACGTCCTCACCCGCAAGGCCGTCCGGGCCTGCAAGGACGAGGGCGTCGACCACCTGATGATCGGCGGCGGAGTCGCCGCCAACTCGCGGCTCCGCGCCCTCGCCGAGGAGCGCTGCGGGCGGGCCGGGATCCGGCTCCGGGTGCCCCGGCCGGGCCTGTGCACCGACAACGGCGCGATGGTCGCCGCGCTCGGCGCCGAGATGGTCGCCCGCAACCGCGCCGCCTCCGACCTGGAGCTGTCGGCGGACTCCTCGCTGCCGGTGACGGACCCGCACGTGCCCGGCGCCCACGCCCACGCGCACGACCACGACCACGACCACGTGCACGAGATCAGCAAGGAGAACCTGTACTCGTGAGGGTCACGCTCATGTGGGAGGCCCGGGCCGTGCAGGGCCGGGGCCCCGAGCTCCTGGAGTGGGCGCGGGCCCGGGCCCGGGTCCTGGCGCGCGAGCCGCTGCGCCGGGAGGTCTTCCGGGCGCCCCAGGACCGGGTCCTCGTCCTCACCTGGTGGGAGGCGGACACCCTGGACGCCGAACTGCCCGAGCTGCCCGAGCCGGACGCGGAGCTGATCACCCGGCCGGTCCACCGCTGGCGCTTCGAATCGGTCGAATAGCCGGTCCGTTCGGTCGGACAGCCGATCCGTTCGGTCGAATCGCCGATCCGTTCGACGATCGGGCAACCTTTCGTGCGGTTCGGGCATCCCACAGCCCGTGAAGAAGCAGATCGCGGTGTGGGCGGCGCTGACCGCCGTGACGCTCCTGATGACGGGCTGCACGGCTCAGGCCCCGGCGGCGGTCCCGGTCGCGACGCCCCCGGCGAAGGCCGCCGCCCCGGAGCCGGCCCCCGCCCCCGGGGCCGCCCGGGCCGCCGCGTACGAGAAGTGGGGTCTGAAGCCCTTCCCCGCGCCGCCCGCCCCGCCCGCCGTCAAGCCGGTGAAGCGCGCGCCCGGCGGCCCGGTCCCGGTGATCAGCGACATACCCACCCGGGACAAGGTCGTCTTCCTCACCATCGACGACGGGGCCGAGAAGGACCCCGCGTTCGTGCGGATGATGGACGAGCTGGACGTCCCCTTCACGATGTTCCTCACCGACTCGGTGATCCGCGGGAACTACGGCTACTTCGACCCGCTCGTCCGGCAGGGCCACGGCGTCGCCAACCACACCCTGACCCATCCGAACCTGCGCACCCTCTCCCCGGAGGCCCAGCGCCACGAGATATGCGGCCAGCAGGAGAAGCTGCGGCAGCGGTACGGCACCACCCCGCGTCTCTTCCGCCCGCCGTTCGGGAACTGGAACGAGGCGACCCGCGCGGCGGCCGGGCGGTGCGGCGTCGACGCGATCGTCCTCTGGCGCGAGTCCATGCAGATCAGGAACATGCAGTACCAGCGCGGCGACCGGAAGCTCCACCCCGGCGACATCGTCCTCGCCCACTTCCGCGGCCCCGCCGAGCTCAAGGGCCGCACGATGACCGAGATGACGGCGACGATGCTCCGCAGGATCCAGGAGCAGGGCTTCACCGTGGCGCGCCTGGAGGACTACGTCTGAGCGATCACCGGATCGGATGACGGCTCCGCGTTGCCGCTCGCTAGGCTTGACGTACGGTTCAGAATCCCGGCTATGGGAGAACACATGACCGCCCGTGCTTCCGAACAGCCGCTGATCCCGCAACCGCCGTCGACGGTGACGGCGCTGCGGCAGGCGGTGGCGCAGATCGCCCCGGCGGCCCTGCCGGCCTTCACGCGCGAGCTGGATCTGGCTGCCGACCAGGCCCGCCTCGGATCGGATCTGGCGCCGCTGCGGCGCTTCACCGCGCACTGGGCCGTGTACGTCCACATTCAGCGTCAGCCCCTCCTGGCGGCGCGCTTCCGCGAACTGGAGGCCGTCACCGCGACCGGTGACGCGGACCAGGTGCGTGAGGCGGCGGCCCAGCTGGGACGCCTGCTCGACGGTGCCCGTGGCGCACTGGCGAGCGCCGACGGTGAGTGACCGGTGGCGCTGGGAGTACGACCCCGACGGCGCCCATGTCGCCGGGGGCGTCCCGGTGGCGGTGGTCGCGGAGGTCGAGCGGCTCACGTCCCAGTTGGTGGACCTCGCCGAGATGGGCGTGGACGTCGGCGAGCTGGGTGAGGGACCGCGTCCGGGCGGGCTGCGGCGCATGGACGCGGCAGGCGGATGGTTCTACTTCCTCGCCGCTCCCAGGGCCCGGCTGATCGTGGTCGTCCGGATCATTCCTCCGTTCGACAGCCTCTGAGGCGGTACGCGGCACGCGCGGCCGGGCGGTCCAGGCGACGTGCGCCACCTGCCACCCGGTGCTCTACGCCGAGGCCCGGGCGGCGCTCACCCTGCGGCTGGTCGGCGGGCTGCGGACGGACGAGATCGCCCGCGCCTTCCTCGTCCCGGAGGCGACCGTCGCCGCCCGGACTCACCCGCGCCAAGCGGGCGCTCGCGAAGGCGGGCGTGGAGTTCGAGGTGCCGTACGGGGCGGAGCGGGAGGCCCGGCTCGGTTCCGTCCTGGAGGTCGTCTACCTGGTCTTCGACGAGGGGTACGCGGCCACCGCGGGCGACGACCTGCTGCGGCCCGGGCTCTGCGAGGACGCGCTCCGGCCGGCCCGCGGCCTCGCCGCCCTGATGCCCGGCGAGAGCGAGGCGCACGGCCTCGCCGCCCTCCTCGAACTCCAGGCCTCCCGCGTCCCCGCCAGGACCGGGCCCGGCGGCCGGCCGGTGCTCCTCGCCGACCAGGACCGGGGCCGGTGGAACCGCCTCCTCGTGCGGCGCGGTTACGACGCCCTCGCCCGGGCCGGGGAAGGGCGCGGGTACGGGCCCTACGCCCTCCAGGCCGCGATCGCCGCCTGCCACGCGCGGGCCGGGTCCTACGCGGAGACGGACTGGGCGGTGATCGCCGGGCTGTACGGGCGGCTGATGGAGCTCGCGCCCTCGCCCGTGGTCGAGTTGAACCGGGCGGTGGCCGTCTCGATGGCCGAGGGGCCGGCCGCCGCGCTCCCGCTCGTCGACGCGCTCGCCGCCGAACCGGCCCTGAGCCGCTACCACTTGCTGCCGAGCGTCCGCGGCGACCTGCTGGCCCGGCTCGGGCGCGCGGACGAGGCGCGGGCGGAGTTCGCGCGGGCGGCCGAGCTCACCCGCAACGAGAGCGAGCGGGCGCTGTTGCTGGGCCGCGCGGGGGAGTTGGGGGAGCCGGGGGGTGTCCGGGCCGACCGGGGAGGCACGCCCTAGGGTTCTGGGCATGTCTCCGCGTACACCCCTGCCCCCGCCGCCCCCGCCCGTCGAGGTCCGGAGCTGGCCCGACCGGGAGGCGCTCCTGGCCGACCGGGCGAGGGCGCTCGACGCGCTGGGGCGGCGGCTGCTCGGCGGCGGGCGGTTCGCGCTGTTCGCCGGCTCGGTGCTGGTGCTCCAGCTGGGCTGGGGCATGGTGGGCGTGCTGCTGGCCGACTCCGACCGGGCGATCCTCGATCCGATCACCTTCCTGATCGGGCTGATCGCCGCCGTCCTCGGCCTCGGCGTGATGGTGCCCGGCGTCTGGCTCGCCGTGCGCGGGGTGCGGCGGGACCGCGTGGCGCGGGAACGATTCCTCGCCTGGGCCGCGCTGGACCGGGACGCGGTGGCGGACGCCCGGCTGCGCCGGCCCGTGCAGAGCGCCTGCTGGATGCTGCTCTCCGCCGTGCTGTGCGGCCTCGGGCTGTGGCTGGGCTTCGCCGTGCCGGCCGGGACGCCAGTGAGCCGTGGGGGCCTCTACGTCGTCGCGTACGGCATGGGCGTCGCCCTCATCTTCTGGATCAACGGCCTGATCGGGCTCTTCAAGGCCGTCGGGCACTACCGGACGGTGATCAGGATCGCTCCGCCCGCGCGGGCCGGCCGATCAGCATCGTCGGGGCCCCCGCGACACGTGTGAGCAGCACCGTCGCGGAGTTCGGCCCCTTCGGCGCGACCCTGCGCCGGATCTCCTCGGGCTCGACGGCCGAGCCGCGCTTCTTCACCGTCAGCGTGCCCACCTCGCGCTCCCTGAGCAGCGCCTTCAGCTTCTTGAGGTTGAAGGGGAGTTCGTCGGTGATCTCGTAGGCGGAGGCGTACGGGGTGGGGCTCAGGGTGTCGGCGGTGATGTAGGCGATCGTCGGGTCGATCAGGCCGCCGCCCAGTTCCTCGGCGGCCTCGGCGACGAGGTGGGCGCGGATGACGGCGCCGTCCGGCTCGTAGAGGTAGCGGCCGACGGGGCGGACCGCGGGGTCGGGCAGGCCCCGGCCGGTGAGGCTCGCGCCGGAGGGCAGCAGGGTGGCGCGGCGGGCGCCGGGCTCCGTACCGAACCAGAGGACGGCCTCCTTCACGTCGCCGCCGTCCGAGATCCACTCGGCCTCGGCCTCGTCGGGGACGGTCTCGTGGGGGATGCCGGGGGCGATCTTCAGGGCCGCGTGCGGGGCCTTGCGGGCCGCCTCCATGGCCCAGGAGAGCGGCGGGGAGTACGCCTCGGGGTCGAAGATCCGGCCCCGCCCTCCGCGCCGCGCCGGGTCGACGAAGACGGCGTCGTAGGGGCTGGTGTCGATCTCGGTGACGTCGGCGCGGCGGACCTCGATCAGGTCCGCGAGGCCGAGCGCGGCGGCGTTGGCGCGGGCGACCTCGGCGGTGAGCGGATCGCGGTCGACGGCGAGGACGGAGATGCCGGCGCGGGCGAGCGCCAGGGCGTCGCCGCCGATCCCGGAGCAGAGGTCGGCGACCGAGCCGACGCCGAGGGCCTTGAGGCGGGCCGCGCGGTAGGCGCCGACGGTCGCCCTGGTCGACTGCTCGACGCCGTTGGGCGTGAAGTACATGCGGTACGCGTCCTCGGCGCCGAACTTCGCCACCGCGCGCTGCCGCAGCCGGGCCTGCCCGAGGGCCGCGGAGACCAGCTCGACGGGGTGGTCGCGGCGCAGCCGGGAGGCGACCGCCAACTCCTGCGCGGGGTCGTAGTCGCGCAGGGCGGCGAGGAGCGTCTGGCCCTCGGGGGCGAGCAGGGCGGTGAAGGTGGCGAGGTCGGTCACCGTTCCATTCTCCCTGTGGGCCGGGCGGGGGACGGTGGGGCCGGTACGGCGGTGTCGCGGCCGGAGGAGCGGGTCGCGCTGACAGGATGCGGCGCCATACCGCTCGTACGACAAAAGGAAGAAATGATGGCAAAGGGCTCTTCGCGTCGCGCCCTGGGTGCCGCGCTCCTCGTCGCCGCGCTCACCTCCACCGCCGCCTGCGCGGGCGGTTCCGAGCCCGGGGCCTCCGGCGCTCCCGCCCCCGCCGCCGGCCAGCAGGCCCCGGCCCAGACAGCGGCGCAGGCCGCGGCCCGGCTCGCCGCGGAGAAGAAGGCCGCTCTGGCCGAGCGGCGGGCCGCCCGGGCCGCCGCCGCGAAGAAGTGGGGCCTCAAGCTGACCCCCCTCGAAGCGCCCGCACCGCCCAGGACCAAGCCGAAGATCACCACCCGGAAGGGGTTCGAGACCGACGGCGAGGGACTGCCGCCCGTCTTCACCACCGTCCCCACCAAGGAGAAGGTCGTTTTCCTCACCATCGACGACGGATCCGAGAAGGACCCCGAGCTCATCCGGATGATGAGCGACCTGAAGATCCCGTACAGCGCCTTCCTCAGCGACTACGTCGTCAGCGACGACTACGCCTACTTCGCGAAGATGCAGAAGTCGCAGCCGGGCGGGGTCGCCCTCCACAACCACACCCTCAACCACAAGTACCTGCCCGGACTCTCCTACGCGCGCCAGAAGCGCGAGATCTGCGGCATGCAGGACGTCATCGAGAAGAAGTACGGCAAGCGCCCCGAGCTCTTCCGGCCCCCGTACGGCAACTACAACGAGAACACCCTGCGCGCCGCCAGGTCCTGCGGCGTCAAGGCCGTACCGCTCTGGGCCTCCGAGGCGTTCCCCGACCACATGGAGTGGCGCGAGTGGGACCGCGACCTGCACCCCGGCGACATCGTCCTCACCCACTTCCGCGGCGAGGAGGATTGGAAGGGCAGCATGCCGGACATGATCCGCCGGGTGATGAACGTGATCACGTCGAAGGGCTACGCGGTCGGCAAGCTGGAGGACTACGTATGACCCGGCTCCGCCCCCTCGTGCTCGCCGTCCTGCTCCTCGCCCTCACCGGCTGCGCCTCCGCCGTCGACCCGCTCGAACGCCTCGGCCGCAAGGCGGTCGAGAGCGTCGGCGACCGGGACCCGGCCGGCTCCGCCGTCCGCGCGGAGGCCGCCACGGAGTGAGGAATTGGCACTCCGCTTGACCGAGTGCTAATCGCGGTCATAGTCTCGGCTCTGGCACTCCCCACTGGAGAGTGCCAACACAGCGACGGGCAGGTCCGGCACCCGCGACGACGGATCCACCTGGTCGCCACCCCAGACAGTTAACCCCGCGAGATCTCCGAAGGGGGAGGTCGGATCGTGACGACCGTCAGCTCCAAGGTTGCCATCAAGCCGCTCGAGGACCGCATCGTGGTCCAGCCGCTCGACGCCGAGCAGACCACGGCCTCGGGCCTGGTCATTCCGGACACCGCGAAGGAGAAGCCCCAGGAGGGCGCCGTCCTCGCCGTGGGCCCGGGCCGCTTCGAGAACGGCGAGCGCCTGCCGCTCGACGTCAAGGTCGGCGACGTCGTGCTCTACAGCAAGTACGGCGGCACCGAGGTGAAGTACAACGGCGACGAGTACCTCGTCCTCTCGGCCCGCGACGTGCTCGCGATCATCGAGAAGTAAGACGACGTACCTGCTTTGACCGCGCCCCTGACCCCTTGATCTCTTGGGCGTCCAGGGGCGCGGTTCGTTTTTCCCACACGATTTCCGAGAGGGCTGAACCGCTCCCATGGCGAAGATCCTGAAGTTCGACGAGGACGCCCGTCGCGCCCTTGAGCGCGGCGTCAACAAGCTGGCCGACACGGTGAAGGTGACGATCGGCCCCAAGGGCCGCAACGTCGTCATCGACAAGAAGTTCGGCGCCCCCACCATCACCAACGACGGTGTCACGATCGCCCGCGAGGTCGAGATCGACGACCCGTACGAGAACCTCGGCGCCCAGCTCGTCAAGGAGGTGGCGACCAAGACCAACGACATCGCGGGTGACGGCACCACCACCGCCACCGTGCTCGCCCAGGCGCTCGTCCGCGAGGGTCTGCGCAACGTCGCCGCCGGCGCCTCCCCGGCCGCCCTCAAGAAGGGCATCGACGCCGCGGTCAAGGCCGTCTCCGACGAGCTGCTCGCCACCGCGCGCCCGATCGACGACAAGTCCGACATCGCCGCCGTCGCCGCGCTCTCCGCGCAGGACCAGCAGGTCGGCGAGCTCATCGCCGAGGCGATGGACAAGGTCGGCAAGGACGGTGTCATCACCGTCGAGGAGTCCAACACCTTCGGCCTGGAGCTGGAGTTCACCGAGGGCATGGCCTTCGACAAGGGCTACCTCTCGCCGTACATGGTCTCCGACCAGGAGCGTATGGAGGCCGTCCTCGACGACCCGTACATCCTGATCAACCAGGGCAAGATCTCCTCCATCCAGGACCTGCTGCCCCTCCTGGAGAAGGTCATCCAGGGCGGTGGCTCCAAGCCGCTGCTGATCATCGCCGAGGACGTCGAGGGCGAGGCGCTCTCCACCCTCGTCGTCAACAAGATCCGCGGCACCTTCAACGCCGTCGCCGTCAAGGCGCCCGGCTTCGGCGACCGCCGCAAGGCGATGCTCCAGGACATGGCCACCCTCACCGGTGCCACCGTCATCGCCGAGGAGGTCGGCCTCAAGCTCGACCAGGCCGGTCTGGACGTGCTGGGCACCGCCCGCCGCGTGACCGTCTCCAAGGACGACACCACCATCGTCGACGGTGGCGGCAAGTCCGAGGACGTCGTGGGCCGCGTCGCGCAGATCAAGGCCGAGATCGAGTCCACGGACTCCGACTGGGACCGCGAGAAGCTCCAGGAGCGCCTCGCGAAGCTGGCCGGCGGCGTGTGCGTGATCAAGGTCGGCGCCGCCACCGAGGTGGAGCTGAAGGAGAAGAAGCACCGTCTGGAGGACGCCATCTCCGCGACCCGCGCCGCGGTCGAGGAGGGCATCGTCTCCGGTGGTGGCTCCGCGCTCGTCCACGCCGTCAAGGTCCTGGACGACAACCTCGGCAAGACCGGCGACGAGGCCACGGGCGTCTCCGTCGTCCGCCGCGCCGCCGTCGAGCCGCTGCGCTGGATCGCCGAGAACGCCGGCCTGGAGGGCTACGTCATCACCTCCAAGGTCTCCGAGCTCGACAAGGGCCAGGGCTTCAACGCCGCCACCGGCGAGTACGGCGACCTGGTCAAGGCCGGCGTCATCGACCCGGTGAAGGTCACCCGCTCCGCCCTGGAGAACGCCGCCTCCATCGCCTCCCTGCTCCTCACCACCGAGACCCTCGTGGTGGAGAAGAAGGAGGAGGAGCCGGCTGACCACGGTCACGGCCACGGTCACGGCCACTCCCACTGAGGCCACTGACTGAACCACCGAGGCCCGGTGCTCCCGTCGCGGGAGCACCGGGCCTCGGTGCGTCTCGCCGCGTCGCGGAGGCGGCGTTCCTACGCCTCCACCGCCCCGAGCTGCCCCATCAGTCCGAGCAGGTCGTACTGCCACCAGCCCTCGGCGATCTTCCCGTCCTCGCGGAAGCGGTGGATGGTGGTGCCGGTCATGGTGACCTCCATGCCGGTCGGCTGGAGGCCCATGAAGTCGCCGACGTGGTTGCCCTTCCAGCTCCACCGGGTGCACACCCGGTCACCGTCGGCGAGCTGGTCCTCGACGGTGAAGGCGAAGTCGAAGCCCGCGCGCCACTGCTCCACCTCGCGCCGGACCGCGTCCATCCCGATGGTGTCCACCGGGTTCGTCGGATCGTGGTCGTGATAGCCCTCGGCGAGCAGGGTGTCGAGCAGGGCCAGGTCGGAACCGTTGGCCATCTGCTCGAACATCTGCCGCGCGTTCGCCTTGTACAGCGCCTCGTCCCGGACCACGTCCAGGTCGGTGAAGGTCGGCATCTCGTCACAGAGGGCGACCATCTCCCGGAAGATCCGGTCGGTCTCCGGGAGCTGAGAGTTGCGCATGGCCACGGCGTATGAGGGGAACTCCACGATCTCCACGACGTGCTGGGCGTCGGACCGGTCGGTCCCGACGATGCTGTGGGTGGCGGTGCGTTTCCCCCGGGTCTGTTCGACCCACCGGTCCATGAGCCGGTTCAGTTCCTCGACCCGGCTCGTCCTGCAATCGATGATCTGCACGAAGGTCATGGCCGCCTCCGACGGGGCGAAGCCGCGGATGGACCCCTCCAGTCTAGGCCGGTCTAGGCCGAGTGCGTCAGGTCGGCGGCCCTGACCTCCTCCGCGAAGGGTTCGCCGCGGGTGTAGCGGGCGATCTCGTCCAGCGCCTGGTCGGTCATGCGGTGCAGCTCGTTGCCGAGGGAGCCGGCGATGTGCGGCGTGAGCAGGACGTTGGGGAGGGCGTAGAGGGGGGAGTCCGGGGGCGGGAGTTCGGGGTCGGTCACGTCGAGGACCGCGTGGAGGCGGCCCGTGGTCAGGTGGGGGAGGAGGGCGTCCTCGTCGATCAGGGAGCCCCGGGAGGTGTTGATCAGGGTGGCGCCGTCGGGCAGGGCGGCGAGCTGGCGGGCCCCGATCATGCGGTACGTGGAGGGGAGTTGGGGCGCGTGCACCGAGACGACCGAGCTGCGGGAGCAGAGTTCGTCCAGGCCGGCGAGGGACGCGCCGGGCGGCGGCTCCCTCAGGTACGGGTCGTACAGCAGCACCTCCACGTCGAAGGGGCGGAGGAGTTCGACGACCCGGCGGCCGATGCGGGAGGCGCCGACGATGCCGACCGTGCGGCGGTAGTTGCCCCAGGCGGCGGACTCGGCGAGCCAGGCGTCGTCGGTGCGGAGTTCGGCGTACCGCTGGGCCGAGCGCAGCACCCGCTTCCCGGCGAAGAGGATCGCGGCGAGGGTGTACTCGGCGACCGGCAGGGCGTTGGCGGCCGCCGCCGTGGTGACCTGGAGGCCGCGCTCCCAGCAGGCGTCGGTGATGTGGTGCTTCACCGAACCGGCCGCGTGCACGACGGCCTTGAGACGCGGTGCCCGGGCCAGCACCTCCGGGGTGAGCGGGGTGGCGCCCCAGCAGGTGAGGAGGATCTCGGCCTCGGCGAGCGCGGCGGCGGTGCGCGGGTCCGGGGCGGTCAGGTCGTGGGCGACCAGACGCGGGTCGGTGCGGGTCAGGGCCGCGAGGCGGGTGCGGTGGACGTCGGTGAGGAGCCGCCCGGCGACGCCGGGGCCCATCGCGAGCAGGAGGGAGGGACGGTGGTCGGTGGTCGGGGGCATGGCGGGACCGGGGCTCCTCACTTGACGCTGCCGGCGGTGAGACCGGCCTTCCAGTGGCGCTGGAGCGAGACGAAGGCGAGGACGAGGGGGACGACGGCGAGCAGCGAGCCGGTGACGACGAGCGGGTAGAAGCCGGGTTCGGCGTGGGCGTTGCTGTTCCACGCGTAGAGGCCGAGGCTCAGCGGGAAGAGCTTCTGGTCGGAGAGCATCACCAGCGGCAGGAAGAAGTTGTTCCAGACGGCGGTGAACTGGAAGAGGAAGACGGTCACGAAGCCCGGCATGACCGTGCGCAGACCGATCGACCAGAAGACCCGCAGCTCTCCGGCGCCGTCGATCCGGGCGGCCTCCAGCACCTCGTCGGGGACGTAGGCGGCGCACAGCACCCGGGACAGGTAGACGCCGAAGGGGTTGACCAGGACCGGGAGGAGCACGGCGGCGTAGGTGTTGACGATGCCGATCTCGCTGGCGAGCAGGTACATCGGCAGGGCGAGCGCGGTGGTGGGGACGAGGACGCCGAGGAGGACGAGGCCGAAGAGCTTCTCCTTGCCCCGGAAGTCGTAGACGTGGAAGGCGTATCCGGCGGCGACGCTGATCAGCGCGCAGGCGGCGGCGCCCACCCCGGCGTAGAGGAGGCTGTTGAGGTACCAGCGGAAGTAGACGCCGTCGTTGTACTCGGCGATCCGGGCGAGGTTGCCGCCGAGGTCGAAGCCCTCGAAGGAGAAGGCGTTCCCGGCGAGGAGGCCGCCGGCGTCCTTGGTGGCGGCGGTGACCAGCCAGACGAGCGGGAAGAGCATGTAGCAGGTGGCGAGGAGGAGGACGCCGTTGACGGCGGTCCTCGACATCCAGCGGGAGGTGGTCACGCGGCCTTCTCCTTCCGGGCCCGGGTCAGGCGGGTGACGGCGAAGGAGAGCAGCGCGGCCGTCAGCGCCAGCAGGATCGAGGCGGCCGCGGCGAGGCCGTAGTCGTTGCGGTCGAAGGCGGCGGAGTACGCGTACATGTTCGGTGTCCACGTGGAGGTGACGGAGGAGCCCGTGCCCCTGCTGAGGATCAGCGGTTCGGTGAAGAGCTGGAGGGAGCCGATGACGGTGAAGAGGCCGACCATCGCGAGGGAGCCGCGGAGCAGCGGGATCTTGACGGAGAAGGCGACGCGCCAGGCGCCGGCCCCGTCGACGGTGGCGGCTTCGAGGACGGAGCGGTCGATGGCCTGGAGGGCGGCGTAGAAGATGATCAGGTTGTAGCCGAGCCATTCCCACAGCGCGATGTTGACGACGGACGGCAGGGCGCCCTCGGGGGAGAAGAAGTCGAAGCCGATCCCGCCGGCCTCCATCGCCTGGACGACCGGGCTGAGCTGGGGCGTGTAGAGGTAGACCCAGATCAGGGCGGCGATGATGCCGGGCACGGCGTGCGGCAGGAAGAGCGCGAGCTGGAAGAAGCGGCGGGCGCGGGCGAGGGCGCTGTCGAGGAGCAGGGCGAGGCCGAGGGCGCCGCCGAGCATCAGCGGCACGTAGAGCAGGCAGTAGCCGAGCAGGACGCCGAAGCCCTCGCGGAAGGCCCGGTCACCCAGCGCCGCGGCGTAGTTGCCGAGTCCGGTGAAGACGGTCTCGGAGCCGCCGAAGCCGAGTCCCGACTGCTTCTCGGTGAAGAGGCTCAGCCAGACCGCGTAGCCGATCGGCACCACCAGCACCGCGGTGAAGAGCAGGAAGAACGGGGTCAGCAGGAGTGCCGCGGCACGGGTGCGGGCCTTCATGTGCTGTCAGCCCTCGACCTTCAGACCGCGCTTGGTGAGTTCGGCGACGGTCGCGTCGTGGCCGGCCTTCACCGCGTCGGCGAGGGTGGGCCCGCCGGGGGCGACGGCGCCGAAACGGTCCTTGATGGCGGTGTTGGTGGTGCCGGTGGTGGGGCCCCAGGCCCACCGGGAGGAGATGGAGGCTCCGGCGGTCTCGAAGAGGGCGTAGATGTCCTGGCCGCCGTAGAAGCCCGCGTCGAAGGCCTTCCTGGCGGCGGGGCGCAGGGCGGTGGCGGCGGGGAAGGCGCTGGAGGTGCCGGAGGCGATGCGGGCCTTGACGCCCTCCTCGGTGGTGGACATCCAGGTCGCGAACTCGACGGCCGCCGCCTTCTTCGTGCTGTTCTTCGGCACGGCGAAGGTGGAGCCGCCGAGCATGCCGGAGGCGGGCTTGCCGTCCCAGGTGGGCATGGGGGCGACGGCCCACTTGCCGGACTGTTCGGGGAGGGTGCCCTTGAGGACGCCGGCGCCCCAGGAGGCGCCGAGGTAGCCGAGGGTGGTGCCGTTCTTGAGGGAGCCGGTCCACTCGGGGCTGAAGGAGGCGTTCTTGTGGACGAGGCCGGCGTCGAGGAGGCCCTGCCAGTAGGTGGTGACCTTGGTGGTGGCGGGGTCGGTGGTGTCGATCTTCCAGGTGTCGTTCTCGGCCTTGAACCACTGGGCTCCGGCCTGCCAGGCCATGGCCTCGAAGGTGGTGGGGTCGTCGGGGAAGAAGGTGGCGATACGGGCCTCGGCGTCGGCCTTCTTGACCTGCTCGGCGGCCTTCCTGAAGGCGTCCCAGGTGGTGGGGACCTCGATCTTGTGCTTCTCGAAGAGGTCCTTGCGGTAGTAGAAGGCCTGCGGGGCGGCGTCGAAGGGGACGGCCCAGTTCTTGCCGCCGAGCGTGGTGAGCTCGACGGCCTGGGGGAGGAGGCCGGCCCTGGCCGACTCGGGGAAGACGTCGCCGATCTCCTGGAGGGCGCCGGAGGAGACGAACTCGGGGAGCGAGGGGTACTCGATGGAGACGAGGTCGGGGGCGTTCCCGGCCTTCACGGCGTTGGAGATCTTGGCGTAGCCGCCGGCGTTGCCGGAGGGGATCTCCTCGAATTTCACCTTGATGTCGGTGTGGGAGGCGTTGAAGGCGTCGACGACGTCCTTGGATCCCTTGGTCCAGCCCCAGAAGGTGAGGGTGACCGGCTTCCCGTCGGCGGAATCGGTCGCGTCACCGCCCCCGCCGCAGGCCGTGAGGACGGCGAGGGCGGTGGCGGTGCCGGCTATGACACGGGACGTTCTGCTCCAGCTGAGGCTCACGGCACGGCTCCTGATCGGCGGCGTGGAGGGGGTTGGCCGTGATCCTGGGACCGTTTCTGAACGAAGTCAAGAGCGAAAGATTGAATGATCGAAAAAAGATCAGATCGATCAGAGTGTGGGAACGGGCCCGGCGGCCCCGCAGGACGCCCGCACCCGCAGCCGCGGCAGCAGGCTCACGTGCCGGCTCGCCGCGTCCTCGTCCGCGCCCCCGGTCAGCCGTTCCACCAGCAGCTCCGTGGCGTGCCTGCCCACCTGGCGCTTCGGCGGGGCGACCGCCGTCAGCGGGGTGTCGGCCAGCGCGGCGACCTCGTCGTCGTACGCGATGAGGGCGAGGTCCTGCGGGACCCGCACGCCGAGCGGGGCGAGCCGCTGCGTGATCTCGATCGCGTCCACGTCGTTGTGGACGAGCGCCGCGCTCGCCAGGCCCGAGCGGACCGCCTCGTACAGCGCCCGCACCGCCCGCTCGAACCCCTCCGGGTCCGCCTCGGCCGGTACGGAGTCGATCACCGGCCCCGGCGCCTCCAGGCCCAGCACGGTCAGCGCCTCCGCGTAGCCGGCCCGTACCGCGAGCGCGGTCGGCGAGTCGCCGCGGGCCACGAGCAGCGGGGTCGAATGCCCGAGCCCGAGCAGGTGGCGCAGGGCGAGCAGCACCCCGTGGGAGTGGTCGGAGGAGACCCGGTCGAGCCCGTCGAGCGGGCTGCCCGGCTCGGCCCGCCGCTCCAGGAGCACGGCCGGCACCGGCAGCCCGGCCAGCCAGTTCCCGTACGCGAGCCGGTCCTCAGGTCCGCGCCAGCCCGGGGCCACCAGCACCCCCTCGGCGCCGGCCGCGAGCAGCCCCTCGGTGCGCGCCCGGTCCTCCTCCGGGCGGTAGTCCGAGATCCGCAGCACCAGCCGGGCGCCGGCCCGGGCCGCCGCCTCGTGGGCGCCCCGGATGACCTCGGCGAAGTAGTACGTGGCGGAGGGCGCCAGCAGGCCGAGCACCAGGCCCTCACCGGCGCCGGGGCCGCCCGCGGGGGTGCCCGGGGCGGTCGCGCGCGGCCAGGAGACCTGGCCGTGCACCCGGTCGAGCAGCCCCCGCGAGGCCAGCGCCTCCGCGTCCCGGCGCGCGGTCACGGGGGAGACCCCCAGCAGGCCGGCCAGCTCGGCGACGCGGACGGTGCCGCGCTCGCGGACCAGGTCCAGCAGTCGGGCGTGTCGTTCGGCGGCACTCTCGCGCACGTGCGGTTCCCCCTCGCGGTGGTGGTGGTTCCCGGCCTGGGATGCTCCGACCATAGACGAAATGATCGAACGGCGGGAGTTTCGATCATTCGATCCAGGACTCTTGACGATTCGATCGGACCGCGCCCAGGATTCCGGCGACCGGCCGAAGCCCGCCGGGCCCGGCGGCGCGGCCGTCGACCCCCACGGATCCCAGGGAGCATCATGCCCACGCCACCGGAGGACCGTGGGCTCAGCCCGCACACCGGCTGGACCCGCGCCCACTGGGAGGACGCCGCCGACCGGCTCCTCCTCGCCGTCCGTCCGTACGCCTCCCCGCGCGGCGGCCGGATCGACCTCCCCGGCCCCCGCCCCAGCTGGTCCGGCGCCCGGTCCGACGGCCTGGAGGGCTTCGCCCGCACCTTCCTGCTCGCCGCCCTCCGCGTCGCCGGCGCCCGCGGCGAGGACCCGCACGGCCACCTCGACCGGTACGCGGCCGGGCTCGCCGCCGGCACCGCCGCGCCCGGCACGGACCACGACCCGGACGCGTGGCCGCTGATGGCCGACACCCGCCAGGCGATCGTCGAGTCCGCCTCGATCGCCCTCGCCCTGCGCCTCACCCGCCCCTGGCTCTGGGACCGCCTCGACGACCGCACCCGCCGGCGCGTCGCCGACTGGCTGCGACCCGCCCTCGCCCCGTCCCCCGTCGACAACAACTGGTGGCTCTTCGGCCTCACCGTCGCCGGCTTCCTCCAGGACGCCGGCGCCGAGACCGACCGCGCCGCCGCCACCGTCGACCGCTCCCTCGCCCGGATCGAGGAGTGGTACCTCGGCGCCGGCTGGTACAGCGACGGCGCCAACCGCGCCTTCGACCACTACAACTCCTGGGCCCTCCACCTCTACCCGGTGCTCCACGCCCACCTCGCCGGCGACCGGGCCCTCCTCGACCGGTACGGCCCCCGGCTCCACGCCCACCTGGCCGACCACGCCCACCTCTTCGACGCCGAAGGCGCCCCCGTCCCCTACGGCCGCTCCCTGATCTACCGCTTCGCCGCGGCCGCCGCCCCCTGGCTCGGGACCCTCACCGGCCACACCCCGCTCACCCCCGGCGCCACCCGCCGCCTCGCCTCGGGCTCCCTGCGGTACTTCCTCGACCGCGGCGCCACCGACCCGCGCGGCCTGCTCACCCTCGGCTGGCACGGCCCCCACGCCCCGCTCGTCCAGCCCTACTCGGGACCCGGATCCCCCTACTGGGCCTCCAAGGGCTTCCTCGGGCTGCTGCTCCCGCCGGACCACCCGGCCTGGACCGACCCCGAGGAACCCCTCCCGGCCGAACGCGCCGACACCGCCCGCCCCCTCGGCCCCACCGGCCTGCTCGTCCAGACCACCGCCGCCGACGGCCTCGTCCGCCTCCACAACCACGGCAGCAACCACATCGCCGCCGGAGGCGAGGACGGCGACGACCCCGGCTACGCCCGCTTCGCCTACGCCACCCGCACCGGCCCCACCGCCGCCCCCGACCCGGCCGACAACCACTTCGCGCTGCTCGGCCCCGACGGCACGGCCACCCACCGGGGCCCCGCAGAACCGCTCGCCACCGGACCCGACCGGGCCGTCTCCGCCCACACCCCGCTCCCCGGCGTCCGGGTCGTCTCCACCACCGTCGTCCACGGCCGCGCCGAACTCCGCGTCCACCTCGTCCTCGACGCCCCGGAGGGGACCCCCGTACGGCAGACCGGCTGGGCCGCCGCCGAGGGCCCCGGCGCGCCGGTCTCCCAGCTCCACCCCGTCCACGGCTACGGCCCCGAGGTCGCCGCGCTCCGCACCGGCCCCACCCTCCAGGGCCCGGCCCCGACCCGTACCCCCGCCGTCCACGGCACCACCCGCGGGCCCGTCGCGCTCTTCGCCGCGCTCGTCTCGCTCACCGGCGAGCCCGACCCGGCCCCCGCGGCGACCCTCGCCGACGTCCGGCTCACCGACGGGACCTCGCTCCACGTCCGTTGGCGGGACGGAACCGTCTCGCACGTCACCGCCGGCGGAGAACCGCCCTACTGAGGCCCGTACTTCCGTCCGGCCTTCGACGACACCCCGCCGAGCAGCGCCCGCGGCGCCAGCTTCACCACGCCCATCAGCGCCTTGTAGCGCGGGTCCGGGATCGACAGGGTCTTGCCCCGCGCCAGGTCCGACAGGGCCGCCGCCACCAGCTTGTCCGCGTCCAGCCACATCCAGCCGGGGATGTTGTCGGTCCCCATCCCGGCCCGCTCGTGGAACTCCGTGCGCACGAAGCCCGGGCAGAGCGCCATCAGCCGCACCCCGCTGCCCGCGAGGTCCCTGGCCGCGCCCTGCGTGAACTGCACGACCCACGCCTTCGAGGCACCGTAGGTGCCGCGCGGCACGAAGGCCGCCACCGAGGCCACGTTCACCACCCCGCCGCGCCCGCGGCCCTTCATCGCGGCGGCCGCGGCCGAGGTCAGCCGCAGCACCGCCTCGCAGTGCACGGTCAGCATCCTCAGCTCGTCGGCCATCGACACGTCGAGGAACCGGCCCTTGTTGCCGAAGCCCGCGTTGTTCACCAGCAGGTCGACCGGGCGGCGCGGGTCGGAGAGCCGGGCCTCGACCGCGGCGATCCCCTCCTCCCCGGAGAGGTCGGCGGCGAGCACCTCGGCCTCCACGCCGTGCCGGTCGTGCAGCTCGGTGGCCTGCTCCCGAAGGCGCGCCAGGTCCCGCGCGACCAGGACGACGTCATGGCCGTCGGCCGCGAGCCGACGTGCGAAGGCGGCCCCGATGCCGGCGGTGGCTCCCGTGATCAGTGCAGTGGTCATACCCGGAACCGTAGTGCCCTGGACCGCGCCACCGGGCTCCCGTACGACCGGGGTTCAGCCGCTGTACCCGTCCGCGCTCCCCGCGCTCGGACCGCGTTCTCCTCCGCGCTCCCCAAACTCAGCCCTCGGTCCCGTCCGCGTACTTGTCCGCGTACTGGCGGGCGAGCGCGAGGAGTCCGGACTCCATCCACTCGGCGGCCACCAGCGTCTCCGGCAGCAGCCGCCGCTCGGTGGTCGCGGCCCGGTGCAGGGAGGCGACCGTGACGCCGTGGTCCGGCCGGTGCACGACGGTGACCGGGTCGCCGGCCCGCACCTCGCCCGGCTCGATCACCCGCAGCAGCGCGCCGGGACCGGCCTCGGCCTGGGTGAACCGCCGGACCCAGCCCTTCGCGTCCACGCCCCGCTCCTCCAGGTGGCCCTGGAAGGTGCGGCAGGGGATCCGTCCGCCGGTCACCTCGACGACCACGTCCTCGCCGATCCGCCACCGCTCGCCGATCAGCGCCCCGTTCACGTCCAGGCCGCTCGTCGTCAGGTTCTCGCCGAAGGAACCGTTCGCCAGCTCCCGGCCCAGCTCCCGCTCCCAGCGGTCCAGGTCCTCGCGGGCGAAGGCGTACACCGCGCGGTCGGCGCCGCCGTGGAAGCGCGGGTCGCACACGTCGTCCCCGGCGACCCCGCTCCGTCCGACCCCGTTCGCACCCGGCGCCTCGATCCGTACGGGCCCGTCGACCGGGCGCTTGTCGATGCCCGTCATCCCGGAGGCGGAGTCGGTGTAGCCGACGGCCTTCGCCCGGCCCGCGTTCACACTCAGTAGCGTCATGGGGGCAGCCTAAGCGGACCTTTCCGGCATCGCCTCAAAGATGTGGTCGAATATTCGCGCTCGCATCCAAGAACCCCTTATGCTCGACTCATGATCGAGGCACGCCACCTCCGCGTCCTGCGGGCCGTCGCCGCCACCGGCTCCTTCTCCGCCGCCGCGCGCGAACTGGGCTGCACCCAGCCCGCCGTCAGCCAGCAGATGAAGGCCCTGGAGACCTCGGCCGGCACCCCGCTGCTCATCAGGACCGGCCGCGAGATGCGCCTCACCCAGGCGGGCGAGGTCCTCGTCCGGCACGCCGCCGGCATCCTCGCCGGGCTCACCGCCGCGGAGGAGGAGGTCGCCGCCATCGCGGGCCTCCGGGCCGGCCGGGTCCGGCTCGTCTCCTTCCCGAGCGGCAGTTCCACCCTCGTCCCCACCGCGCTCGCCGCCCTGCGCGCCGCCCACCCCGGCACCCGCGTCTCCCTCGTCGAGGCCGAGCCGCCGCGCTCCGTCGAGATGCTCCGCGAGGGCGACTGCGACATCGCCCTCGCCTTCCGGTACGGCTCGGGCCACACGGCCGGCGAGTGGGACGACCTGGTGGTCCGCCCGCTCCTCGCCGACCGGCTCGTCGGCCTGGTCCCCGAGGCGCACCCGCTCGCCGGCGCCGGCTCGGTCTCCATCGCCGAACTCGCCGGGGACTCCTGGATCGCCGGCTGCCCCCGCTGCCGCCGCCAGCTCGTCGACGTCTGCGAGGAGGCCGGCTTCACCCCGCGCATCGACTTCGCCACCGACGACTATCCGGCGGTGGTGGGCCTGGTCGGCGCGGGGCTCGGCGTGGCCGTCCTCCCGGAGCTGGCCATCGAGTCCGTGCGGCCCAAGGGGGCCAGGACCGTCGCCGTCGAGCCCGCCGTGGAGCGGGAGATCGTGGCGCTGACCCTGCCGGACCTGGCCCAGGTCCCGGCGGTCGCGGCCACCCTGGACGAGCTGACCAGGGCCGCCACGCGCGCGTAGCCCCCTCCCGGCAGGGCCCCCGGGGTCGGGTCTCCCCTCGTGAGGAAACGTTCCTTCAGGCGTGCCCCACGATCGATCGGCCGGCGGACGTCGCCGGCGCGGCCGCGATCAGGCGGTTGCGCGCGCGTCCCATGAGTTCCTCGCGTTCGTCCTCGGTGAGGCCGCCCCATACGCCGTAGGGCTCCCGCACGGCGAGTGCGTGTGCCGCGCACTGCGCGCGGACCGGGCACCGCATGCAGACCTCTTTCGCCGAGTTCTCACGCGCACTCCGTGCCGCGCCGCGCTCTCCCTCGGGGTGGAAGAACAGGGAGCTGTCGACGCCGCGGCAGGCCGCGAGCAGTTGCCAGTCCCACAGATCGGCGTTGGGTCCGGGAAGGCGGGAGAAATCTGCCATTGCGCTAGTCCCCTTGAAACCGTGTCGAGACGGGTTGGTGGGTGGGCGGGAAGTGGCTGTCGTCCCGGGGTCCTCGTTCCCCGGTCGGTCCGATCTATCCGACTACTGTCGAAGTAGATGTAAATATGACTCATTGCGAATCTAGCCACAGACACCGCGAAAAGGGAAGAAAACCCGCTAAATGGGGCATAGCTTCTGATGATGGACAACGTGACCTGCGGCGCTCTTCTCCGTGCACGGCCCCTCACAAGGAGTGGCGAAGGTCCCGTCCGACCCGTAACTCTTTCGAGTGACCATCGTTGAGAGTGCGAGGCGGTTGAATGAACAAGCGATCGGGCAGGTGTCCGGGAGCGTCAACCGCACAGGTGACGATACGTACCAGCCCTGGAGGCTCAAGGTGACGCGCATCAGCTGCGAGAGCCGCGGAGGTCAGTCATGACCTCCGTTCTCGTCTGCGACGACTCCCCGCTTGCCCGAGAGGCGCTTCGCCGCGCGGTCGCGACCGTGCCCGGCGTGGAGCGCGTGACCACCGCGGCCAACGGCGAGGAAGTCCTCCGCCGCTGGGGCGCGGACCGCTCGGACCTCATCCTGATGGACGTGCGCATGCCCGGCCTCGGCGGTGTGGAGACCGTCCGCCGGCTGCTCTCCGCCGACCCCGGCGCCCGGATCATCATGCTCACCGTCGCCGAGGACCTCGACGGCGTCGCCCTCGCGGTCGCCGCGGGCGCCCGTGGCTACCTGCACAAGGACGCCTCGCGCGCCGAGCTGCGGGCCACCGTCACCCAGGCGCTGGCCGACCCGACCTGGCGACTCGCCCCGCGCCGGCTCCGTTCGGCCGAGATGGGCGCCGCGCCCACCCTCACTGCGCGCGAGATCCAGGTGCTCGAAGGCATGAGCCACGGCCGGTCCAACGCCGAGATCGGACGCGAGCTCTTCCTCTCCGAGGACACCGTCAAGACCCACGCCCGACGCCTCTTCAAGAAGCTCGGCGCCTCCGACCGGGCGCACGCCGTCGCGCTCGGATTCCGCTGGGGTCTGGTCCGCTGAATCGGCGGACACCCGCCGCCTCCCCGTCCGTACCCCCGTCCGCCGAGGGGCGGACGGGGCGGGCCTGTGTCACTTCCCCGCCCGATGCCGCATCCTTGAGGTGTGGAGTTCCTCGGGGACGAGTCGATCGAGCGGAAGGGGAGGGCGCCAGAGATGAATCCCGGCGCACCTGCTCATAACGCTTCGGTGCACAACAACGGACAGGGTGCCACGGACGGACAGGCGTCAAGGCACCATGGAGCGATGCGCGACGACGAGACCATGGGTTCCCCCATGCCTGCCGGGCAGGGGGAGATCGGCGCGCTCGTCCACCGTGCCGTCGAAGGGGACGCGCAGGCCACCCACGACCTGCTGGCGCGCGTCCACCCGCTCGCGCTGCGCTACTGCCGCACCCGGCTCAACCGGCTGCCCGGCGACGCCCGCCACTTCGTCGAGGACCTCGCGCAGGAGGTCTGCGTCGCCGTCCTCATGGCCCTGCCCCGCTACCGGGACACCGGCCGCCCCTTCGAGGCGTTCGTCTTCGCCATCGCCGGACACAAGGTCGCCGACCTCCAGCGGGCCGCCATGCGCCACCCCGGCTCCACCGCCGTGCCCTCCGACGAGATGCCCGAGCGGCCCGACGACTCCCTCGGTCCCGAGGAGCGGGCCCTCCTCAGCGACGACGCCGAATGGGCCAAGAAGCTCCTCGCCAACCTCCCGGAGAACCAGCGCGAGCTCCTCGTCCTCCGGGTCGCCGTCGGGCTGACCGCCGAGGAGACCGGCCAGATGCTCGGCATGTCCCCGGGCGCCGTCCGGGTCGCCCAGCACCGCGCCCTCAGCCGGCTGCGGGCGCTGGCCGAGCAGTAAGCCTCACCGGCCGCCGTCGTCCCTTTCGTACACGTGCGAACGTCCAAAGCTTCCCGCTGATCTTGCTCGTGGAATGAGACACCGCTCCAGCCCGTTAGCATGGACATCCCGCACCGATCAAGGCCATTTGGGAAGGTGTCATGACTGCCAACGTCGACGGAGTGCCCGGTAAATTCGCGACACTCGGGCTGACCTACGACGACGTGCTGCTGCTGCCGGGAGCCTCCGAGGTGCTCCCCAACGCGGTCGACACCTCGTCCCGCATCTCTCGCAACGTCCGGGTCAACATCCCGCTGCTCTCCGCGGCGATGGACAAGGTGACCGAGTCCCGCATGGCCATCGCCATGGCCCGCCTGGGCGGCGTCGGCGTGCTCCACCGGAACCTGTCCGTCGAGGACCAGGTCAACCAGGTGGACCTCGTGAAGCGCTCCGAGTCCGGCATGGTGACCGACCCGATCACGGTCCACCCGGAGGCGACCCTCGCCGAGGCCGACGCCCTCTGCGCCAAGTTCCGCATCAGCGGCGTCCCGGTCACGGCCCCCGACGGCAAGCTCCTCGGCATCGTCACCAACCGCGACATGGCCTTCGAGACCGACCGCAGCCGTCAGGTCCGCGAGGTCATGACGCCCATGCCGCTGGTCACCGGCAAGGTCGGCATCTCCGGCGTGGACGCCATGGAGCTGCTGCGCCGCCACAAGATCGAGAAGCTGCCCCTCGTCGACGACGCGGGCGTGCTCAAGGGCCTCATCACCGTCAAGGACTTCGTCAAGGCGGAGAAGTACCCGAACGCCGCCAAGGACTCCGAGGGCCGTCTGCTCGTCGGTGCCGCCGTCGGCGCCAGCCCCGAGGCCCTGGAGCGCGCCCAGGCGCTCGCCGCCGTCGGCGTCGACTTCCTCATCGTCGACACCTCGCACGGTCACAACAGCAACGCCCTGAGCTGGATGTCGAAGATCAAGTCGAGCGTGAACGTCGACGTGATCGGCGGCAACGTCGCCACCCGCGACGGCGCTCAGGCGATGATCGACGCCGGTGTCGACGGCATCAAGGTCGGCGTCGGCCCCGGCTCCATCTGCACCACCCGCGTGGTCGCCGGCATCGGCGTCCCGCAGGTCACCGCGATCTACGAGGCGGGTCTCGCGGCCCGCGCCGCGGGCGTCCCGCTGATCGGCGACGGCGGCCTCCAGTACTCCGGCGACATCGGCAAGGCGCTCGCCGCCGGCGCCGACACGGTGATGCTCGGCAGCCTCCTCGCGGGCTGCGAGGAGTCGCCCGGCGAGCTGCTCTTCATCAACGGCAAGCAGTTCAAGTCGTACCGCGGCATGGGCTCGCTCGGCGCCATGCAGTCGCGCGGCCAGGGCCGGTCCTACTCCAAGGACCGCTACTTCCAGGCCGACGTCACCTCGGACGACAAGCTCGTGCCCGAGGGCATCGAGGGCCAGGTGCCCTACCGCGGCCCGCTCTCCTCCGTCGTCCACCAGCTCGTCGGCGGCCTGCGCCAGACGATGGGCTACGTGGGCGCCGCCACCATCGAGGAGATGGAGTCGAAGGGCCGCTTCGTGCGGATCACCTCGGCGGGCCTCAAGGAGAGCCACCCGCACGACATCCAGATGACCGTCGAGGCGCCGAACTACAGCAGGAAGTAGTCCGCGCACGCGGGAGGGGGCGGTTCCGGCATGTGGCCGGAGCCGCCCCCCACGCGTGTGTCGGGGATACTGGTAGGCGCAGACATAGAGGGAAAGGCCACACATCGTGACTGAGATCGAGATCGGGCGCGGCAAGCGCGGCCGCAGGGCGTACGCGTTCGACGACATCGCCGTCGTACCGAGCCGGCGCACCCGGGACCCGAAGGAGGTCTCGATCGCCTGGCAGATCGACGCCTACCGCTTCGAGCTGCCCTTCCTGGCCGCCCCCATGGACTCGGTCGTCTCCCCGCAGACCGCCATCCGGATCGGCGAGCTCGGCGGCCTGGGCGTCCTGAACCTCGAAGGTCTGTGGACCCGGTACGAGGACCCGCAGCCGCTGCTCGACGAGATCGCCGAGCTGGACGAGGCCACCGCGACCCGCCGTCTGCAGGAGATCTACGCCGCTCCGATCAAGGAGGAGCTGATCGGGCAGCGCATCAAGGAGGTGCGCGACTCCGGCGTCGTCACCGCCGCCGCGCTCTCCCCGCAGCGCACCGCCCAGTTCTCCAAGGCCGTCGTCGACGCGGGCGTGGACATCTTCGTCATCCGCGGCACCACGGTCTCCGCCGAGCACGTCTCCGGCGCGGCCGAGCCGCTCAACCTGAAGCAGTTCATCTACGAGCTGGACGTCCCGGTCATCGTCGGCGGCTGCGCCACGTACACCGCCGCCCTGCACCTGATGCGGACCGGCGCCGCGGGCGTCCTGGTCGGCTTCGGCGGCGGCGCCGCGCACACCACCCGCAACGTCCTCGGCATCCAGGTCCCGATGGCGACCGCCGTCGCCGACGTGGCCGCGGCCCGCCGCGACTACATGGACGAGTCCGGCGGCCGGTACGTGCACGTCATCGCCGACGGCGGCGTGGGCTGGTCCGGCGACCTGCCCAAGGCCATCGCCTGCGGCGCGGACGCCGTGATGATCGGCTCCCCGCTGGCGCGCGGCACGGACGCGCCCGGCAAGGGCCACCACTGGGGCATGGAGGCCGTCCACGAGGACGTGCCGCGCGGCAAGCTGGTCGACCTGGGCATCGTCGGCACCACCGAGGAGATCCTCGCCGGTCCGTCGCACACCCCGGACGGCTCGATGAACTTCTTCGGCGCCCTGCGCCGCGCGATGGCCACCACGGGCTACAGCGAGCTCAAGGAGTTCCAGCGCGTCGAGGTCACCGTCGCGGACGCGCAGCACAAGCGCTGACGCTCTCGGTACGTACGGGAGAGGGCCCCGCACCGGTCGGTGCGGGGCCCTCTCCCGTACGCGCGCGTGCTCCGGGTCAGTCGGAGGCGCCGGCCTTCTTGGCGCCGGAGAAGGCGGCGACGGCGCCGAGCGCGAGGAAGAGGAAGGTGAGCGGGTCCTTGGCCTCGCTCCATGCCTCGGTCAGCATCCCGAACTCCTGGAAGAAGAGCTCGGTGAAGGAGGCGCCGAACTCCTTGGAGACGAAGACGGCGATGCCGACGAGCTGGCCGAGGTAGACCGCGCCGAGCGAGAGGATCGCGCTGACGACGGGCAGCACCGGGTTGTTGCCGCCGACCTTGCCGGCGGCGAAGCCGACCGCGAAGCCGACGCCGACGGCGGCCCAGCCGATCTCGGCCTCGAAGCCGCCGAGGATGGCGCCGTAGATGCCGGCGGTGACCAGCGCGGCGACGACGGCGGTGAGGATGCCGAGGCCCACGTTGTTCCGGCGGGGGGCGGGCGCCGGCGGGTAGGCGCCGAAGGGGTTCTGGCCGGCGGGCGCCTGGCCGTAGGGGTTCTGCCCGACCGGGGGCTGTCCGACCGGCGGCTGGCCGGCGGGGGGCTGACCGTACGGGTTCTGGCCGTAGGGGTTCTGGCCGGCCGGCTGCTGGCCGGGCGTGCCCTCGGCGTACGGGTTGCCGGGCGGCGGAACGGGCTGGCTCATGACGGGTCCCCCTACGGTGGATGGCGCACGGTTGTGCGATCGAGAGGGCCGGAGACTAGCAGTCCGTTCGGACAGTGGCCCACCCGTTACCGAGTGCTCGGGGCGGGGGCGGGCCGTGGCCGGATCTTTTCGGTCGGGGTTCGCGGTGGTGCTCGCCGAGGCGTTCGCTGTGGTCAGAGGCGGTGCGCCGTGCCGGCCGGGGTGGCGCCCCGGGTGTCGAGGAGGAGCTGCGCCTTCACCGCGAGGCCCTGGAGGTCGTAGACGCGGTGGTGCTGGAGCAGGATCGTCAGGTCGGCGTGGGCGGCGGCCTCGTAGAGGGAGTCGGCGCGGGGCACGGGCAGGTCCCGCACGCGCCAGTCGGGGACGTGCGGGTCGTGGAAGCTGACCGTCGCGCCGAGGTCCATCAGACGGTGGGCGATCTCGTCGGCGGGGGAGCCCTCGCGGTCGGCGAGGTCGGGCTTGTACGTGATGCCGAGCAGCAGGACCCGGGCGGCGCGGGCGGACTTGCCGTGTTCGTTGAGGAGCGCGGCGGCGCGCTGGACGACGTACTGCGGCATCCGCTGGTTGACCTGGCCGGCGAGTTCGACGAGGCGGAGCGGGCGGTGGGTGCCGAGCCGTTCGACGGGGAGGCCGTGGCCGCCGACGCCGGGGCCGGGGCGGAACGCCTGGAAGCCGAAGGGCTTGGTCTCGGCGCAGCGGATCACGTCCCAGAGGTCCACGCCGAGTTCGTGGCAGAGCACCGCCATCTCGTTGACGAGGGCGATGTTGACGTGCCGGAAGTTGGTCTCCAGGAGCTTGACGGTCTCGGCCTCGCGGGGGCCACGCGCGCGTACCACCTTGTCGGTGAAGCGGCCGTAGAAGGCGGCGGCGGACTCGGTGCACGCGGGCGTGAGGCCGCCGATGACCTTCGGGGTGCCGGCGGTGCCGGGGATGCGGTTGCCGGGGTCGAGGCGGCCGGGGGAGTACGCGAGGTGGAAGTCGCGGCCGGCCCGCAGGCCCGAGCCGTCCTCCAGGAGCTCGCGGAGGACGCCCTCGGTGGTGCCGGGCGGGACGGGGGACTCCAGGAGCACGGTGGTGTGCGGGCGGAGCCGTGCGGCCAGGGCGCGGGCGGCGTCGGTGACGGCGGTGAGGTCGAGGGTGCCGTCGGGGCCGAGGGGGGTGGGGGCGCAGACGACGGCGGTGCGGACCCGGCCGAGTTCGGCCGGGCTGGTGGTGGCCCGGAAGCCGCCGGAGAGCATGCGGCGGATCTCGGAGGCGGTGAGGCAGCCGTCCACCGGGGGGCGGCCGGCGGCGAGTTCGGCGACCGGGTGGGGGTCGGTGTCGAAGCCGACGGTGGCGATGCCCGCGGCGGTCGCGGCCTGGGCGAGGGGGAGTCCGTGGTGGCCGAGGCCGATGACGGCGAGGTCTGCGGGCATGGGGGGTGGGCCGTCCTTCCCGGTAGCCGTTGTCCGTTGCGTACGCAACAGCCTGCCTATGCAATGTCAGACTAGGAGTAAATATGACCGATATGCGGCATTGCGTGATCAAAGGTCGCCGAGTGTTATCCACACCGGGTGTTATCCACAGGTCCGTGCGGGGCGGTGGCCGATGCCGCCGGACCGGTCCAGAATCGAGACGATGAGCCGGGCCGTACGGAGGCCCGGTTCGCCGCTGAGCGACGAAGCGGCCGGGACGCAGGGACGCAGGGACGACGCAAGGACGACGGGAGGCGGCAGCCGTGAGGACAGCGACACTGGGACCCGCCGAGCGCACCGCGGCGCTGGAGGCCATGGCCGAGCGCGAGCTGGACGTGCTCGTCGTCGGCGGCGGGGTGGTCGGCGCCGGCACGGCCCTCGACGCGGTCACGCGCGGGCTCTCCACCGGCATCGTCGAGGCCCGGGACTGGGCCTCCGGCACCTCCAGCCGCTCCAGCAAGCTCATCCACGGCGGGCTGCGCTATCTGGAGATGCTCGACTTCGCCCTCGTCCGCGAGGCGCTGAAGGAGCGCGGACTCCTCCTGGAGCGGCTCGCCCCCCACCTGGTGAAGCCGGTCCCCTTCCTCTACCCGCTCCGGCACCAGGGCTGGGAGCGGTTCTACGCGGGCTCAGGCGTCGCCCTGTACGACGCCATGTCCGTCTCCTCCGGCCACGGCCGGGGCCTTCCCGTCCACCGCCACCTCAGCCGCAAGGGCGCCCTCCGCGTCGCCCCCTGCCTGCGCAAGGACGCCCTCACCGGCGCCCTCCAGTACTACGACGCCCAGATGGACGACGCCCGCTTCGTCCTCACCCTCGTCCGCACCGCCGCCTCCTACGGCGCGCTCGCCGCGGGACGCGCCCGCGTCGTCGGCTTCCTCCGGGAGGGCGAGCGGGTCGTCGGCGCCCGCGTCCAGGACGTCGAGACCGGCGGCGAGTACGTCGTCCGGGCCAAGCAGATCGTCAACGCCACCGGGGTGTGGACCGACGACACCCAGGCCCTCATCGGCGAGCGCGGCCAGTTCCACGTCCGCGCCTCCAAGGGCATCCACCTCGTCGTCCCCAAGGACCGGATCCACTCCACCACCGGCCTCATCCTGCGCACCGAGAAGTCCGTCCTCTTCGTCATCCCCTGGGGACGGCACTGGATCGTCGGCACCACCGACACCGACTGGGACCTCGACAAGGCCCACCCCGCAGCCTCCAGCGCCGACATCGACTACCTCCTCGAACACGTCAACACGGTGCTCGCCACCCCGCTGTCCCGCGACGACGTCCAGGGCGTCTACGCCGGCCTGCGCCCGCTGCTCGCCGGCGAGTCCGACGCCACCAGCAAGCTCTCCCGCGAGCACACCGTCGCCCACCCGGTGCCCGGCCTCGTCGTCGTCGCCGGCGGCAAGTACACGACCTACCGGGTGATGGCGAAGGACGCCGTCGACGAGGCCGTGCACGCCCTCGACCAGCGGGTCGCCCCCTGCGTCACCGAGGACACCCCGCTGATCGGCGCCGAGGGCTACCGGGCGCTGTGGAACGCGCGGGCGAGGATCGCCGCCCGCACCGGCCTCCACGTCGTCCGCGTGGAGCACCTCCTCAACCGCTACGGCTCCCTGACGGAGGAACTGCTCGCCCTCGTCGCCGAGGACCCCTCGCTCGGCGAACCGCTCGCCGCCGCCGACGACTACCTGCGCGCCGAGGTCGTCTACGCGGCCTCCCACGAGGGCGCCCGCCACCTCGACGACGTCCTCACCCGCCGCACCCGCGTCTCCATCGAGACCTTCGACCGCGGCACCCGCAGCGCGCGCGAGGCGGCGGAACTCATGGCCCCGGTCCTCGGCTGGGACGAGAGCCGGATCGAGAAGGAGATCGAGCACTACGAGAAGCGGGTCGAGGCGGAGCGCGAGTCGCAGCGGCAGCCCGACGACCTCACGGCGGACGCCGCCAGGCTCGGTGCGCCCGACATCGTCCCGATCTGACGGGGGCTCCGCCTGACGGGCCGTCCGGGACCGGAGGGAACCCGGGGGTGGCGGTGGCGCGTCGTCATACCGGAGTCTGGACCCGGGGGCGCCGCCCGCCGTGAGGTGAGGGACAATGGGCTCTCTTCCAGGGCGGGTTGCCGGAGCGTGCGGAGTGCGGCGGGCGCGGCGGAGATCAGGGATCGCAGAGGGGACGCATGTCGGAGTCGGAGCAGTCGCGGGACACGGCGAAGGACCCCCGGCGGGACGCCGCCGCGGGGGCCGCGACCGACGGCGGGCGGGGGACGGTTCCGGCCGCGCGCGAGGCGGAGCGGGACGGTGCGGCGCGGGACACGGAGCCCGCCGCGGCCGGAAAGCCCCAGGTCGCCGAGCCGGAGGGCACGGAACCTCAGAAGACGGAGCCTCAGAAGACGGAGCCCCGGCGGGCGACGCCCCAGGACGCCGTGTCCGCGGACACCGCGCCCCAGGACGCCGTGGCCCGGGAGGCGCGGGCGGGTACGGGCGCGGACGCGCCGAGGGACCGGGTCCCGGGGACCGAGCCGTCCACCGGCCGGGCCGGGTTCGGCGCCGGGGACGGCGACGGGCAGCGCCCCGCGGCCGACCGGCTCCGCAAGGGCTCCTCGTCCACCACCGCCGAGACCGAGGGCCGGCTGCTCGCCGGCCGCTACCGGCTCGGCGCCCTCCTCGGACGCGGCGGCATGGGCACCGTCTGGCGCGCCGTCGACGAGACGCTGGGCCGTACTGTCGCCGTCAAGGAACTCCGCTTCCCCAACAGCATCGACGACGACGAGAAGCGCCGTCTGATCACCCGGACCCTGCGCGAGGCCAAGGCCATCGCCAAGATCCGCAACAACGGCGCCGTGACCGTCTACGACGTCGTCGACGAGGACGACCGTCCCTGGATCGTCATGGAGCTCATCGAGGGCAAGTCGCTCGCCGACGCGGTGCGCGAGGACGGCGTGCTCACCCCGCGCCGCGCCGCCGAGGTCGGCCTCGCCATCCTCGACGTGCTGCGCTCCGCGCACCGCGAGGGCATCCTGCACCGCGACGTGAAGCCGTCCAACGTCCTCATCTCCGACGACGGCCGCGTCGTCCTCACCGACTTCGGCATCGCCCAGGTGGAGGGCGACCCCTCCATCACCTCCACCGGCATGCTCGTCGGCGCCCCCTCGTACATCTCGCCCGAGCGCGCCCGCGGCCACAAGCCCGGCCCGGCCGCCGACCTGTGGTCGCTGGGCGGTCTGCTGTACGCGTCGGTCGAGGGCTGCCCGCCGTACGACAAGGGCTCCGCGATCGCGACTCTCACCGCCGTCATGACCGAGCCCGTCGACCCGCCGAAGAACGCGGGCCCCGAGCTGGAGAAGGTCATCTACGGGCTGCTCGCCAAGGACCCGGCGCAGCGGCTCGACGACGCCCGCGCCCGGGTGCTGCTGCGCGCCGTGCTCGACGCACCCGAGCCGACGCCGGAGCCGGGCCCCGAGGTGACCAGGGTCGTCCCGCTGCCGACCCGCCCCGAGCGGGAGCCGCAGGTCCCGGCCGCCGACCCGGCGAAGGCTCCCGAGCCCGCCGCCGAGCGGGTGCGGGGCGCCCTCGCCTCCGTGCGGAACGCGGCGGCGGCGGCCAAGGGCGAGTCGAAGGCGAAGGACCGCGCCAAGGGCAAGGGCGCGACGACCGGCGCGGGCCCGTCCCGGACCGGGTCGCCGCAGGACGGCCCTCGTACGGCTCCGGTCCGCGCCCCGCTGACCGACGTCGTCCCCCGCCGCACCCTGGTCATCATCGCCGCGGTCGCCCTCCTCGCCGTGCTCGGCACCATCCTCGCCGTCTCCCTGAGCGGCGGCGACAAGGGCGACGAGGGCAAGGGCGGCGACACCACCGCCTCGGCCGGTGCCACCGCCGGCGGCAACGGCGGCGCCGGCACCGACGGCGGCGCGAGCGGCTCGCCCAGCGACCCCGGCCAGCAGGGCGACGCCCAGCCCGGCGGCGACGGCGCGGCGGCCGACGGAGGCGCGGCGGCGACGGGCGGCGCGACCGACGGCTCGACCGGCTCCCCCGACCCGTCCACCGATCCGACCGGCACCACCCCCAGCGCCAAGCCGAGCGCCGGCAGCGGCACCGGCGCCACGCTCCCGGCCGGCTACAAGCTGGTCACCAACGACCGCTTCCGCTTCTCCATGGGCATGCCCTCCTCCTTCGTCATGCGCCCCATAGACGGGTACAGCGGCGGCGCCATATGGAGCGAGAAGGGCGGCTTCCCGCGCGTGCAGGTCGACTTCAACGGCAGCCCCAAGGACGACGCCAAGGCCGCCTGGCTCGCCGCCGTCGGCGGGGTCCGCCTCACCAGCAGCGGCTACAAGCACCACGGCATCGACACGGTGTCGTGGAAGGGCTACCCGACCGTCGCCGACTGGAGCTTCGAGCGGAACCAGAAGGGCGAGCGGGTCCGCGTCCTCAACCGCGGCTTCAAGGTCGACGCGAAGCACGGCTACTCGATCATGATCACCTGCAAGGCCGCCGAGTGGGACGGCGCGGAGTGCCGGACGCTGCGGGACACGGCGTTCGCCACGTTCACGCCCAAGGACTGACCGGGGCCCCGTATCGTGAGAGGCGGGGGACGACCGAAGCGCAGGGGGAGGCGCCGTGGACGAGTACGCGGGAAGAGTGCTCGCTGAGCGCTACCGCCTGCCGCTGCCGCCCGCCGGCGCCGACTCCCTCGTGGACCTCGCGGAGACCCGCGCCTTCGACACGTACAGCGGTCAGGAGGTGCGGGTCCGTCAGGTCCCGCTGCCCGAGATCGTGGACGCCGAGGTGCTCGGCGAAGGACCCGCGCCCGCGGGCCCGTACGGCGGCGGGGGTGCCACCCGCAGACCGGCCGAGCCGGTCGCGCGCCGGGCGATCGAGGCGGCGCAGGCCGCGGCCCAGATCCCCGACCACCCCTTACTCGACCAGGTCTTCGACGTCTTCGCGGAAGCCGGCTCGCTGTGGATAGTCAGCGAACACATCGCCGCCCGCCCCCTCTCCGCCCTGCTCGCCGAGGGCCCGCTCAACCCGTTCCGGGCCGCCGAGATCGCCGCGGACGTCCTCACCGCCCTGCGCGCCCTCCACGCCCACGGCTGGGTCCACCGCAACATCACCGCCCGCACGGTCCTGGTCTGCGACGACGGCCGCGTCCTCCTCACCGGCCTCGCCGCCGGCGCCGCCGAGGAGGCCCTCTGCGGCTACGCCCCCGTCCCCGACCCCGAGGACCCCGCCTTCCGCGCGCCCCCGCCGGACCACGAGGCGTACGGGAACCACGAACCGTACGAGGGGCAGGGGGAGTACGGGGACCACGGGGCGACCGAGGCGTACGCGGAGCAGGAGGGGTACGAGGGCCAGGAGGCGTACGCGGAGCAGGAGGCGTACGAGGGTCAGGAGGCGTACGAGGAGCGGGAAGAGTACGCGGAGGGGACGTACGAGACGCACGAGGGGACGTACGGGACCCACGAGGGGACGTACGAGACGCACGAGGGGACCTACGAGACCTACGAGACCCACGAGGGGACGTACGGGACCGAGGTCTACGAGACCGGTGCGTACACGGCTCCCGAGGGCGTCGCCGCGCTGCCCGTCGGCCTCGAAACCGCCGCGCCCGAGCCGCCGCCGGCCCCGGAACCCGTTCCCTACGGTGCCGACCCCTACGGCCGGGCGACGCCCGCTCCCCGCCCCGCGAGCCCGCCGCAGGCCCCGGCGGTGCCGCCCAGCGCCGACCCCCGGGCGGCCAGGGCGGGCGCCATCGCCGCGTACCGCGCGGCCACCCGCGCCGCCGCCGCGCGCCTCGGCGACACGGCCGCCCTCCCGGCCCCGCGCCCCTCCGCCGAGTCCGAGTCCGGGTCCGAGTCCGGGGCGGGGGCCGGGTCGAAGTCCGGGTCCGACTCAGGGGCAGGGTCCGCCTCCGCTCCCGAAGCCGGGCCGGAGCCCGGGACGCCCATGCTCCCGGAGACCACCCGTCCCGGCCCCGCCCCCCAGTGGTGGGCGCGGACGGCGGAGGACGAGGACGACGACGAGGACGACGAGGACGGGCCGGGCGGCGACGGCCGGCGCCCGCCCCGGCTGATGCTCAAAGGCACCTGGAGCGACGGCCCGCACGCCTCCCGCGACGGCGCGCCGCACGTCCCGGCCGGTGGCGGCTCCGTACTGCCCGGCTCGGGCAGGCCGGCGCTCCCCGCCGGGTACGCGCCCGCCGCCCCCGAGGCCTCCCGTCCGGCCCGGCCGTCCACCGGGACGACCGTCCCGGAGCAGCCGGGCCCGGCGGCGGAGCGCTACCGCGGCCCGGCGACCCGGCTCGCCGCCGAACGGGCCAGACAGACCCGCATCGCGGTCGTCGGCGCCGTCACCGAGCGCTGGGCGCCCGAACAGGCCGGCCCCGTGCACGAGAACTGGCGGCTGGCCCCGCCCATCGGCCCCGCCACCGACCTGTGGGCGCTCGGCGCCCTGCTCTACCGGGCGGTCCAGGGCCATGCCCCGTACCCCGAGGACAGCGCGGCCGAGCTGGTCCAGCTGGTCTGCGCGGAGCCGCCCGCCTTCGCCGAGGAGTGCGGCCCGCTGCGCCCGGTGGTGGAGTCGCTGCTGCGCCAGGACCCCACCGAGCGCCCGGACTTCGAGGAGCTGCGGGGCTGGCTGCGGTCGCTGGTCAGGTCCGCGCCGGAGCCGGAGGCGGACCTCGCGCCCGCCCCCTCCCGGTTCGACGCGCGGCGGCTGCCGATCCTGCGCCGCAGGGGCGAGCTGGTGCGCCGCCGCCGTGCCGCCGCGGGCTCCGGCCGCCACCGGCACCGCCGCGGCAAGGAGCCCCGCCGCGAGCAGGCGCCGCCGCCCGCCCCCGCCCCCGCCCCCGGGGAGCAGCCCCCGCCGCGGCACTTCGAGGCGTACGAGGACGGCTCCGCCCGAGCCTACGAACCGGAGCCCCCGCACCGACCGCACGAGCCCGAACAACCGCACGAGCCGGAGCTGTCGTACGAGCCGGAGGGGCCGTACGCATCACAGCGGCCGTACGAGCCGGAGCGGCCGTACGCATCAGAGCCGTCGTACGAGCCGGAGCGGCCGTACGCATCACAGCGGTCGTACGAACAGGAGCGGCCCTACGCTCCCGAGCAGGGCCACGAGCCCGGGCAGGGGTACGCGTACGACCAGGAGGAAGCCGAGTTCGAGCCCCGGCGCGCCCCGGCGCGGCCGCGGTCGCTCGGGCGCCGGCTGCTGATGCTGGTCCTCCTCCTGCTCGGCGGCGCTCTCGCGTACGCCGCCTTCGCCCTGCCCAGGGGCGGCGAGGCGCCCGCGGACGCCCGCCCCTCCGCGACCACGCCGCCGTCCGCGCCCGCGCCGACCACGGCCCCACCCACCACCGCGCCCCCCACCCCGACCCCGACGGCACCGTCGAGCCGGCCCGCGCCCACCACCACCGCGCCCGCCACCGGTCCCGCCCTGGCCGCCGGTTACGTGCTGCGCGAGGACCCGGAGGGCTTCCGGATCGGCGTGCCGCGCGACTGGCGGCGCAGCCCCATCAACGACGCGGGGCAAGTCCGCTACACCGGCGGCGACTTCACGATGATCGTCGTGCCGGGCCGGGACAGCGTCCAGGACCACGGCTCGGACCCGCTGGAGTACCAGAACTCCAAGGAGCGCGAGCTGGAGCCCTACCGGCAGTCCAGCTGGTCCCAGCTGGTGAAGGCCCGGCGGGTGGACATCGGACGCACGCCCACCGCCGAGGGGCACTACACCTGGCTGGACAGCACCGGCCGGGAGGTCTTCGTCCGCAACCTCGCCCTGATCGACGGCGGGCGCTACCACGTGGTCCAGGTGATCGGCCCGGAGAGCGAGCGGGAGAAGGTCTCGGAGGTCTACGACGAGGCCGTGAAGGGCTTCCGCGCGGGCCGCTGAAGCCGTTCGCGCCCCCCTCGTACGCCCGCCGGTGCCGTTCGCGCCCCCTTCGGGGGCCCTCGGCGGTCACAGTGAGGTTCCTTTGAGGGCCCCGCGGTTCCGTCCGCCGTCCCCTCATCCGTAACCTGGCATCGGAAGCAACGGGGCGGGGGCACGTGGAACACTCTCAGGGCACAGGAGCGGGGCTGCTGCTCGCCGGGCGGTACCGGCTCGGCGAGTCCATCGGGCGCGGCGGCATGGGCAAGGTCTGGCGCGCGCACGACGAGGTGCTGCACCGCGTGGTGGCGGTGAAGGAGCTGACGGCGGGTCGGTTCGTCGCGGAGGCGGACCGCCTGGTGCTGCACGCCCGCACCCAGAAGGAGGCCCGGGCCGCCGCCCGGATCTCCCACCCCGGGGTGGTGACCGTCCACGACGTCCTCGAACACGACGACCGGCCCTGGATCGTCATGCAGTTCGTCGACGGTCCCTCGCTCGCGGACGCCGTCAAGGAGGCCGGGACGATCGAGCCCCGCGAGGCGGCCCGGGTCGGGCTGCACGTCGTCGGCGCGCTGCGCGCCGCGCACGCGGCCGGCGTGCTCCACCGGGACGTGAAGCCCGGCAACGTCCTGCTCGCCCGCGACGGGCGGGTGCTCATCACCGACTTCGGCATCGCGGCGATCGAGGGCGACTCCACCATCACCCGGACCGGCGAACTCGTCGGCTCGATCGACTATCTGGCGCCCGAGCGGGTACGGGGCGGCGACCCGGGCCCCGCCTCCGACCTCTGGTCGCTCGGCGCCACCCTGTACACGGCGGTCGAGGGCTCCTCGCCGTTCCGCCGCACCTCCCCGATCAGCACCATGCAGGCCGTCGTCGGCGAGGAGCCGCCGTACCCGGAGAACGCCGGACCGCTCGCCTCCGTCATCGTGGCGCTGCTCCGCAAGGACCCGGACCAGCGGCCGCGCGTGGACGAGGCCGAGCGGATGCTGCTCGACGCGATGGAGGGCCGCAGCCCGGAGGCCGCCCAGGCGTACGTGCCGACGCAGCGGATGGACGTCGACACGGTGAGCACCTCCTCCGGGCCGGGTGCTTCCGGGCCGGGTGCCTTCGGACCGGGTGCCTCCGGGGAGGCGCCGACGCCGGTGTCGCCGCAGACCCCGCGTACGGTCGAGTGGCCCACCCCGGCGCAGTCCTCCGCCACCCAGCGGCCCGCCCCGGCGACGCCCTCCGCGCCCACCGTGGTGCCCGCCGCGCCGTCTTCCGAGGCGTCCGGGAAGGGGCGCCGGCGCTCCGCCGTCCTCACCGCGGTGCTCGCCGCCGTCCTCGCGGGCGGCGCCGTCTTCGCGGTGATGCACTACGGCGGCGGGGGCGGCACGCCCGGCCCCGGCCCGACCACCAGCGCCACCGCCGGTCCCACCCCCACCGACGGCAAGGAAGCGGTGGCGGACGGAGTGCCGGAGGGCTGGCACCGGGTCGAGGATCCGGCGGGCTTCAGCCTGGTCGTTCCGGACGGCTGGAAGCGCCAGACGGACGGCTCCGCCAACATCGACTACACCCCGGACGGCGGCCGCCACCGCCTGCGGATCAGCATCGACCCCAGCCCCGACTTCGAGAACCCGTACATGCACCTCCTGGACCTGGAGAAGGCGCTCCAGAAGCGGATGGACTACCGGCGGGTGTGGCTGAACCAGAACACCTACCGCGACCAGATCAAGTCCGCGAGCTGGGAGTTCACCTGGACCGAGAAGCAGAACTTCCCCGGCCCCCGGCACGCGATCGACCAGATGTACTTCGACGCGAACGGCACCGAGTACGCGATCTACATGACCTCGCCGGAGTCGAGCTGGGACACGACCCGGCAGCAGTTCGACATCGTCCTCCAGCACTGGCAGCCGCCCGCCTCCTGACGTCGTCGCGACACCCGCCACGGCACCCGCCAAAGCCCCTGTCGCGAGACCCGCCACGGCACCCGTCGCGGCACCCGCCGTGGCGCCCGCCGGGTGCCGGAAGAATCTTCCCCGTGCCTCCCTGCCGGCCGTAAGCCCCTGATCAGGGCTTATGTGCCAGTGATCACTGGCGTGATGTGTGCGGGGGGTGAAAACGCGTTACCGACGGGTACCCAAAGACCGGAACGGCGCTTACGCTCGGGCGCATGACGGACTCGCAGGCCACGGCCGCCCCCACGGTTCCCGCCGACGCCGCGCAGGCGGCCCGCACCGCCGCCCCGGCCGGCGCGACCAACCCGGTCGCGCCCGCTCCGGTCGGCGCCCGGACCGCCGCCGACGTCGTGACGCCCGAGCTGGTCGCCCGGCTCACCCGTGGCGTCGTCGGCTCCGGCCGCACCGCCAACCACACCCCCTTCACCGGGGAGAAGCTGGCGGACCTGCCCGAGGCCACCCCCGAGGACGTCACCGAGGCGTTCGCGCGCGCCCGCGCCGCCCAGGCCGCCTGGGCCGCCACGCCCGTCCGGGCCCGCGCCGCCGTCCTGCTCCGCTTCCACGACCTCGTCCTCGCCCGCCAGTCCGAGGTCCTCGACCTCATCCAGCTGGAGACCGGCAAGGCCCGGCTGCACGCCCACGAGGAGGTCCTGGCGGTCGCCCTCGCCGCCCGCCACTACGGCCGCAAGGCGCCCTCGTACCTGCGCCCCAAGCGCCACACCGGGGTCGTCCCGACCCTCACCAAGGTCACCGAGCTGCGTCAGGCGCGCGGGGTCGTCGGCCAGATCTCCCCCTGGAACTACCCCCTCGAACTCTCCGCGGGCGACGCCCTGCCCGCCTTCGTGGCCGGCAACGCCGTCGTCATGAAGCCCGACACCGAGACCGCGCTCACCGCGCTCTGGGCCCGTGACCTGCTCATCGAGGCCGGTCTGCCCGCCGAGGTCTTCCAGATCGTGCTCGGCGAGGGCCCGGTCGTCGGCCCCGAGGTCGTCCGCCACGCCGACTACGTCTCCTTCACCGGCTCCACCCGCACCGGCCGCGAGATCGCCCAGGGCGCCGCCGCCCGCCTCGTCGGCGTCACCCTCGAACTCGGCGGCAAGAACGCCATGCTCGTGCTGGAGGACGCCGACGTCGAGAAGGCCGCCGCCGGCGCCGCCCGCGCCTGCTTCTCCTCCGCCGGCCAGCTCTGCATCTCCATCGAGCGCCTGTACGTCCACGAGTCGATCGCCGATGCCTTCGTCGAGCGCTTCGCCGCCCGCACCAAGGCCATGCGGCTCGGCAACTCCCTCGCGTACGGCTCCGACATGGGCTCCCTCGTCGGCGAGCGCCAGCTGGAGACCGTCGTCCGGCACGTCGACGAGGCGGTGGCCAAGGGCGCCCGGCTCGTCGCCGGCGGCGTCGCCCGCCCCGACATCGGCCCGCTCTTCTACGAGCCGACGATCCTCGAAGGCGTCGAGGCCCCGATGTCCGTGTGCACCGAGGAGACCTTCGGACCGGTCGTCTCGATCTACCGCTTCACCGACGAGGAGGAGGTCGTCGACCGGGCCAACGGCACCCCGTACGGTCTCAACTCCTCCGTCTGGACCAGGGACGCGCGCCGCGGCCACGCCGTCGCCGCCCGGCTGCGCACCGGCACGGTCAACATCAACGAGGGGTACTCGCCCGCGTACGGCAGCGTCCGCGCCCCGATGGGCGGCATGAAGGACTCGGGCCTCGGCCGCCGCCACGGCTCCGAGGGCATCCTCAAGTACACCGAGGCGCAGACCGTCGCCCAGCAGCGCCTGATGCCGCTCGCGCCCTCCTTCGGGATGGACGACGAGACGTACGCGAAGGTGATGACCCTCTCCCTGAGGGCGCTGAAGGCCCTGCGTCTGAGCTGACGCGCGGCCCGCCCGCCCTGTCCGTTCCCGCCCTTTTCCTTACGAGGTTCTGCGAGGAGAGCCATGACCGCGGTACCCCCTGCCCGAATTCAGGACGACGAAGGCTCGTACGACTACGACGTCCTCGTGGTCGGCTCCGGCTTCGGCGGTTCGGTCACCGCCCTCCGCCTCACCGAGAAGGGGTACCGGGTCGGCGTCCTGGAGGCCGGCCGCCGCTTCACCCGGGAGACCCTGCCGAAGAACTCCTGGGACCTGAAGAACTTCCTGTGGGCCCCCGCCCTCGGCCTCTACGGGATCCAGCGCATCCATCTGCTCGGCAACGTGATGGTGCTGGCCGGCGCGGGCGTCGGCGGCGGCTCCCTCAACTACGCGAACACGCTCTACGAGCCGCTCGCGCCCTTCTTCGACGACCCGCAGTGGAAGGACATCACCGACTGGCGGGCCGAGCTCGCCCCGTACTACGACCAGGCGAAGCGGATGCTGGGCGTCCGGCTGAACCCGACGATGACCCCGTCCGACGTGCACCTGAAGGCCGCAGCCCAGGCCATGGGCATCGGCGACACCTTCCACATGGCGCCGGTCGGCGTCTTCTTCGGCGACGGCCGGGACGCGGACGGGAAGGCGACGGCGAAGCCGGGCGCGGAGGTCTCCGACCCGTTCTTCGGCGGCGTGGGCCCCTCGCGCAAGGCGTGCACCGAGTGCGGCGAGTGCATGACCGGCTGCCGCCACGGCGCCAAGAACACGCTCAACGAGAACTACCTCTACCTGGCGGAGAAGGCCGGCGCCGTCGTCCACCCGATGACCTCCGTCGTCGCCGTCACCGAGGACTCGCGCGGCGGCTACGCCGTGAAGACCCTCCCCACCGACAACCGCAAGAAGGGCAGGGGCCGCACCTTCACCGCCCCCCGGGTGGTCGTCGCCGCGGGCACCTACGGCACGCAGACCCTGCTCCACCGGATGAAGGACACCGGGCTGCTGCCCCGGATCTCCGACCGGCTCGGCGAGCTGACCCGGACCAACTCCGAGGGACTGGTCGGCGCCCAGACCACCGACCGCCGCTACCGCGGCCGGCACGGCCGGAAGCGGGCCGACTTCACCCGCGGCGTCGCCATCACCTCGTCCGTCCACCCCGACGAGCACACCCACATCGAGCCGGTCCGCTACGGCAAGGGCTCCAACTCGATGGGCGGGCTGACCGTCCTCCAGGTTCCCTACGGCGCCCACCGGGTCCGCGGATGGCTCCTCAACATCGCCCGCCACCCCGTCCTCGCGCTCCGCTCGCTCTCCAACCGGCGCTGGTCCGAGAAGACCATCATCGGCCTCGTGATGCAGTCCCTCGACAACTCGCTGACGACCTACCGCAAGCCCGGCGGCGTCGGAAAGGGCCTGCTCACCGCCCGGCAGGGCCACGGGGCGCCGAACCCCACCCAGATCGAGGCGGCGACCCGGGCGGCCTCGCTGCTCGCCGAGGAGATCAACGGTTTCGCCGGCTCCAACGTCGGCGAGCTGATGGGCACCCCGCTCACCGCGCACTTCCTCGGCGGCTGCCCGATCGGCGCCGACGCGGCCTCCGGCGTCATCGACCCGTACCACCGGCTCTACGGCCACCCCGGCATCTCGGTCGTGGACGGCGCGGCGGTCTCCGCGAACCTCGGGGTGAACCCGTCGCTGACGATCACCGCCCAGGCGGAGCGCGCCATGTCCTTCTGGCCGAACAAGGGCGAGGAGGACCCGCGGCCGCGCCAGGGCGAGGTGTACGCGCGCGTGGCGGCGGTCGAGCCGAAGTCCCCGGCGGTCCCCGCCGAGGCGTTCGGCGCCCTGCGGCTGCCCTTCCTCGGCATCCCGGCCGTTCCGCCGAAGAGCGTGTCCTGACGTCCTGACGTCCGGTCCGCTTTCGCGTCCGCGGACACGGAAAGGGCGCTGCACCCCCCTCCGAGTGCAGCGCCCTTCCGGCTTTTCGGTGTTGCTGCATAGATGACCACCGGCCCCCGCCTTTGGTTGTAGGCGATGTACGGGATCTTTGTGTGACGCGCGTCACATAGGGTGGAGGGGTATGGAGAAGGGCCCGTGCCGCGATTCCGGTCGCGGCACGGGCCCGTGGTCGGCACCGGTGTCAGGGCAGCGGCGGTGCCGAGCGGAGCGGCGCCGGGGGGTCGCGCCGCGTCGGGGGAGGGACGCGGGAGGGGCTCGGGAGGGGACGGGGACGAGGGGGAGAGGGAGTGCGGGTCGCGGGTGCCGCGCCCGGTGAGCCGGTTGCGGTCGGTCCCGGGCGTCCCCGGGACCGACCGCCCTTTTCGGGTGACCGGGCTGCTGTCCCCTGCCGTCCGGTCACGCGCGCTGGAGCGAGGTCCCACGACGTGCCAGAAGCACGTCACACGCCCCAGCGAAGCCACGCGTGGTTTCTGCGGGCCCGCCCCTGGCTGGCACGGACACCCCGCTCAACGAAGCCCGGCGGGCGCCGGTCACGCGCCGTACGGGTGAGACCGGCACCGAACTCGGGTACGGGCACCCACTCACACGCGTCCCGCCGGCCCGCGCGCCCGCGTCGGGCTCGGGCTGTGTCCGCACTCCGCGCCCGCGCGGGGCTCGGGCTGAGCCCGCATCGGGCTTGGGCTGTGCCCGCACCGCACGCCCGTACCGGCCTTCAGATGCGGCCGCGGCACAGCTCCAGCATCGTCATCGCCAGCGCCGTACCCGGCTTGCCCAGCGCGTCCCGGTAGTGGGCGAGCACGTCCATCTCGCGCGCCAGGTTCACGCGTCGGCCGCCGGAGGAGATCCGGGCCTCCTGGATCACCGCCGAGATCGCCACCCGTTCCTGGATGAGGCCGATGATCCGGTCGTCCAGCGCGTCGATCCGCTCGCGGGCGTCGCCGATCAGCGAGGCCGCCTCGTCGGTGCGGGCGCCGGTCTGCTCGGTGAGGGTCTTCGTGGTCATGCGGGGCTCCTGGGTGGTGTGGGGCCCCGGATCGGCACGGCCCGGGAAACGCCAGACGCCCCGGGCCTTGTCGGCCCGGGGCGCCTGGGAAGTCGCTTGTCAGTTGCTCAAGCAGCACGACCATGGCAGCCGGTGGGCCGGTTGCCATAGGTAAACACGAAGGTCGAGTGCTTGCGCATGGCGCCCAGTATGGACCCTGCGCTCCGCCCCGGGGCAAGCCGGGCCCGGATGGTGAGACGAAGGCCACCCGGGTTCGGATGGTGAGACGAAAAGCGTCACGCGCTCGCCGGTAGAATCGACAAACAGACCCCCTCCCTCGGGAACCTCCTACCGCCGGAAGGCCGCCGTAGTGTCATCAGCGTCCCCCGCTGCCGCGCCCGACGTCACCAACCCGGACGTAGTCCTCGTTGTCGACTTCGGCGCCCAGTACGCCCAGCTCATCGCCCGTCGCGTCCGCGAGGCGCGGGTCTACAGCGAGATCGTCCCGTCCACCATGCCGGTGGCCGAGATGCTGGCCAAGAACCCGAAGGCGATCATCCTCTCCGGCGGCCCGTCCTCCGTGTACGCGGAGGGCGCCCCGCGCCTCGACCGCGCCCTCTTCGAGGCCGGCGTCCCCGTCTTCGGCATGTGCTACGGCTTCCAGCTGATGGCGACGACCCTCGGCGGCACCGTCGACAACACGGGCGCCCGCGAGTACGGCCGGACCCCGCTGCACGTCTCCAAGGCCGGCTCCACCCTCTTCGAGGGCACCCCGGTCGAGCAGTCCGTCTGGATGTCGCACGGCGACGCCTGCTCCGCCGCCCCCGAGGGCTTCAGCGTCACCGCCTCCACCGACGTGGTCCCGGTCGCCGCCTTCGAGAACGACGAGAAGAAGCTCTACGGCGTCCAGTACCACCCCGAGGTGCTGCACTCCACGCACGGCCAGCAGATCCTGGAGCACTTCCTCTACCGCGGCGCCGGCATCCAGCCCACCTGGACCACCGGCAACGTGATCGAGGAGCAGGTCGCGGCCATCCGCGCCCAGGTCGGCGACAAGCGCGCCATCTGCGGCCTCTCCGGCGGCGTCGACTCCGCCGTGGCCGCCGCCCTGGTCCAGCGGGCCATCGGTTCCCAGCTCACCTGCGTCTACGTCGACCACGGCCTGATGCGCAAGGGTGAGACCGAGCAGGTCGAGAAGGACTTCGTCGCCGCGACCGGCGCCCGCCTGGTCGTCGTCGACGCGCAGGAGCGCTTCCTCACCGCCCTCGCCGGCGTCTCCGACCCGGAGACCAAGCGCAAGATCATCGGCCGTGAGTTCATCCGCGTCTTCGAGCAGGCGCAGCTGGAGATCCTCCAGGAGGAGGGCCCCGAGGTCGCCTTCCTCGTGCAGGGCACCCTCTACCCGGACATCGTCGAGTCCGGCGGCGGCACCGGCACCGCCAACATCAAGTCCCACCACAACGTGGGCGGCCTCCCCGACGACATCGAGTTCGAGCTCGTCGAGCCGCTGCGCCAGCTCTTCAAGGACGAGGTCCGCATGGTCGGCCAGGAGCTCGGCCTGCCGGAGGAGATCGTCCAGCGCCAGCCCTTCCCCGGCCCCGGCCTCGGCATCCGCATCGTCGGCGAGGTCACCAAGGAGCGCCTGGACCTGCTCCGCGACGCCGACGCGATCGCCCGCGAGGAGCTGACCGCCGCCGGCCTCGACCGCGAGATCTGGCAGTGCCCGGTCGTGCTCCTCGCCGACGTCCGCTCCGTCGGCGTCCAGGGCGACGGCCGCACCTACGGCCACCCGATCGTCCTGCGTCCGGTCTCCTCCGAGGACGCCATGACGGCCGACTGGTCGCGCCTGCCCTACGAGGTCCTCGCCAAGATCTCCACCCGCATCACCAACGAGGTCGCCGACGTCAACCGCGTCGTCCTCGACGTCACCAGCAAGCCCCCGGGCACCATCGAGTGGGAGTGACCCCCGAAGGGGCGTGACTCCGACCGGGAACCACCCCCTGTGGGGTCGCCCCCGACCGGGTAGGCCCCCGACCGGGTGCGACCCCTCCCGCACGTCGCCGAAGCCGCCGTCCCCCGTCCGGGGGCGGCGGCTTCGGCGTGATCCCGTCCGGACTCTGGTGACTTGACCGGCCGGGCGTTACCTTCCGGCGCATGACCGAGATACCGGCCCCCGTCGCCCTCGACCGGCTCCACTTCGCCATGCCGCCCGTCCACGCGACGGCCGGCGAGGAACGCGCCCACCGCAAGCAGCGGCTCGCCGGCGCGCTCCGGCTCTTCGGGCGGCTCGGGTACGAGGAGGGCGTCTCCGGCCACATCACCGTCCGCGACCCCGAGTACGACGACTGCTACTGGGTGAACCCCTTCGGCGCCCCCTTCGGCGACCTCACCGCGAGCGACCTCGTCCTCGCCAACGGAGAGGGCCAGGTCGTCCTCGGCGGCCAGCACGTCAACCAGGCCGCCTTCACCGTCCACGCCCAGATCCACCGCGCCCGCCCGGACGTCGTCGCCGTCGCCCACACCCACTCCACCCACGGCCGCGCGCTCGCCGCCCTCGGCGACCTCCTCGACCCGCTCACCCAGGAGGCATGTGCCTTCTACCAGGACCACGCCCTCTACGACGCCTACACCGGCGTCACCGTAGACACCGAGGAGGCCCGCCGCGTCGCCGTCGCCCTCGGCCCCTTCAAGGGCATCGTCCTGCGCAACCACGGCCTGCTCACCGTCGGATCCTCCGTCGACGCCGCCGCCTGGTGGTTCATCGCCATGGACCGCTGCGCCCGCATCCAGCTCGCCGCCCGCGCCGCCGGCAAACCCGTCCTCATCGATCACAAGGACGCCGTCGCCACCCGCGAACAGCTCGGCAGCGACCTCGTCGCCTGGATCAACTACCAGCCCCTCTGGCGCAGGATCAGCCGAGCGGAGCCCGAACTCCTGTCGTAACACCATCGCTTCACCCTTCTGTACGTCAATGGGATGGTGCGGCAATCACTCTCCGGCGGGGCGCACGCGGCCCTCGCGAGCACCCTCGGTGCGGAACAATTCCGAGGAATCAGCGGCAGGTTGAGCTCGAAACCTCGGACTCGGGAAGTGACAACACCGTGGCGATCCAAGAGGCGAGACAGTACGGCGGGCGCCACGGCGCCGGCGAGCATCCGACGGCCTGCGCCGGCTGCGCCCACTGCGGCGAGACCGGCCACCGTCGCGCCGTCGCCGCCTTCCTCGCCCGCCGCGAGGAACTCGCCGCCGGCCACGGCGTCCCCGCCGCCGTCGCCCACTCACCGGTCGCCGCCCGCCAATGGGTCTCCGACGAACTCGCCCAGTCCGCCAGGGCGGTGACCGCCCACGGCCGGGAGGCCGGACTCGCCTGGCTCGCCCGCGTCCGCACCGGCAGCCTCGCCGCCGTCTGGGCCTCCGTCCTCGCCCTCCTGCTCGGCCAGGCCCTCACCGCCCTCGGCACCGGCTGGACCGCCGCCCGCACCGCCGGCCTCTGCACCGCCCTCCTCCTCGCCGTGCCGCTCACCGCCGCCGCCCACTCCCACCGCGCCCGCGGCGGCCTCCTCGCCGCCCTCACCGGCGAGGACAACCGGCTCTCCACCACCCGCGCCGTCGCCGCCGCCTGGCTCCTCTTCCTCTGCTACGCCCTCCTCTTCCTCACCTTCCGCTCGCTCACCGCCACCGCCTTCGGTCTCTCCGGCGCCGCCGGCCTCGTCACCGTCCTCGCCCTGGTCTCGGCCGTCGCCGTCACCGCCCGGCTGGTCGTCTCCACCCGCATCGCCGCCCTCCGGCTCCAGAAGGTCCGCGCCGACCGGCCCCACGCCGCCGACCTCCTCTGCGACGACAACGGCCGCGCCGACCTCGCCGACGTCCAGTACGTCCTCGTCTCCGGCGCCGTCCTGGTCTTCGCCGCCGTCCGGCTCGCCGCGGACCCCGCCCGTCTCCCCGCGCTGCCCTGGTCCCTCGCCCTCCTCGTCGCCGTCTCCGCCGTCTGGCACCTCGCCGCCAAGTGCACCGAGGGCGGCCGGCCCGCCGTCCACGCAGTGGTCCGCGCCCGGGAGGCCGGCGATCTCGACGCACCCATCCGCACCGGGGACGACATCGAGATCCGCGGCATCGGCTTCGTCCCGCCCGGCGCCGCCGCCCCCGACCCCCTCACCCGGCTCGTGGTCCGCATCGGCCCCGTCCACGCCCACGTCCCCCTGGTCCCGGTCCCCGGAGGCTTCGCCAACCCCACCGACACCGTGCTGACCGTCCCCCTCCCCGCCGAGGTCGAGCCCGGCCGGGTCGAGGTCTCCGTCGTCACCGCCGCCGGCTTCGAGACCAACCGCGTCACCATCGACGTCGCCGACTGAACACCCGATTCCCCTCCTCCTGTGTCCGTTCACAGAACTTGCGGCGAGAATCGATCCGCGAACTGTCGTACGGGGCGTGGAGAGGTGAACGATCATGAGCGAGTACCCGGGCCGCACCGGCGGAACCGCCCTGCGCCGCCGCCTGGACGGGTGGAAGGCCACCGCCTCCCGCTACGCCCTCCTGCCCCTCCGGATCTTCCTCGGCGTCACCTTCGTCTACGCCGGCCTCGACAAACTCACCGACCCGGCCTTCCTCGCCGACACCGGCTCCGGCTCCATCGGCGAGACCATGCGGGGCGTCCGCGACTCCTCCGCCGTCCCCTGGCTCGTCGACCTCGCCCTCAACAACCCCACCGCCTTCGGCTACGCCATCGCCCTCGGAGAGCTCGCCGTCGGCCTCGGCACCCTCCTCGGCCTCTTCGCCCGGGTGGCCGCCCTCGGTGGCGCCCTCCTCTCGCTCAGCCTCTGGCTCACCGTGAGCTGGCAGGTGAGCCCCTACTACCTGGGCAACGACCTCGCCTATCTCATGGCCTGGCTGCCGCTGCTGCTCGCCGGGGCGCCCGTGCTCTCCGCCGACCGGCTCCTCGCCGAACGCCGCCGGATGCCGTAGGCGACCCACGTCACCAGACCGGCCACCCCCAGCCCTCCGCACATCACCGGGATCGCCAGCCACCACGCCACCGACCACCAGCCGGCGAGGTCACCGCCGTAGGCCGCGGCCAGACCGAGGGCCGCCACACCGACGACCAGCCGGCCCGGACGGAACTCATGAAGCAGCACGGGTGACCTCCACCTGTCCGAGACCGACCTCGAGCGAGAGGTCGAGCGTCCCCGCCGGATCCGTACCGGCGGGCGGGTTCAGCGTCCGCGTCTCGTCGCGGTCCGGGGCGATGTCGATGTCGTCCGGCGCCTGCCCCGGCAGCTGGAGATCACCGAGCCCCACCTGGGCGTGCACCTTCACGACCACGTCCCGCGGCACGACCACCTCCAGCTTCCCCGCGCCCACGTCGACCGCCGTCGTCACCGTCGTCCCCCCGGGCACCGACAGCCGGGACAGATCCAGCGTTCCGACCCCCGCGCCCAGGTCGTACTGCGTCTCCACGGCGGCCACCGTCGCCGGCGTCCACGTCTGGCGCGACCAGTCGGTGGTGATCCGGTCCGGCAGGGCGATCGCACCGACCAGCAGCGCCGTCGTCACCACCGTCTGGAAGATCGTGCCGAACCCGGTACGGCCCAGGAAGCTGCTCACGACCAGACCCAGACCGAACACGGCCAGCGCCCCCGCCAGACCCGTCGCCAGACTGGTGCCCAGCGGCTGCGACTCCCACGTCAGGGCCGTACCCGTGACCGCCGCGGCCAGCGCGAACAGATGGATGAGACCGGCGATCGAGTACGGGCTGCGCCGCACCGACGGCTCCGGACGAGCCGCATCGGCCGGCGCGCCCCACTGTCTCCCGGGCTTCGGCACCTCGCCGCCGACCCGGCCCTCCGCGTCGACGATCCCGTGCGGCCCCCACATGTAGCCGAAGGCCACCTTGCCCGTCGAACCGTCCTTCACGATGGGGTCGCGCCACCACGAACTCATCTGGTTCTCCAGGGGTGTCAGCGGCGGCGCCTTCGCCTCCGGCGGCACCGGGACCCGCACGTGCGGTGCCTTCGGCTTCACCTCGGGATCGCCCTCGGTCTCCCCCTCGGCCAGGTGCCGCCGCTGCGACCAGTACGCGGCACCTGCCGTCACCAGCGACAGCAGCACCGCGAAGCCCACCAGCGAGCCCGTACGCAGCATCGACAGGAAGATCCCGCAGCCGACCAGCGCCATCAGTATCGCCGCGAGCGCCGCACCGGACACCCGGCCGATCAGCAGTCGCCGCGCCTCGCTCTCCTCCTCGCCCGCGAGCGGGATCAGCAGCCAGGCGAAGCCGTAGAAGATCAGTCCGATCCCGCCCGTCACGGCCAGCACCGCCAGCACGATCCGGAAGATCACCGGATCCATGTCGAAGTGCCGGCCGAGACCACCGCAGACCCCCCCGACCACCCGACTCTTGCGCGAGCGGCGCAGGTGGGCTGCGGGGGCGTCCTCGGCCGCCGGCGGGGTCTGGTGCTCCGCGGGGCGCGGAGGCGTCGAACTCGTCATGCGTCCATGGTGACCGCCCCCGCCCCCCGGACGGCACCGGGATCGACCCTGGCACGACCCTGATATTCGCCGGCCCGACGACCCCGAGGCGAACCCGGGGTCGAAGTCAGGGCCGACCCTGATGCCCCGGGAGGGCCGGACGTGTGACGATCGCTCCATGTCCGCAACCGCTCGCGTCACCGACCTCGACGAACCGCCCGTGCGCAGGCTCTACCGGAGCGCCGACGGGCGGTGGCTCGGCGGTGTCGCCCGCGGCCTCGCCGGACACCTCGGCCTGCCCGTCGCCTGGGTGCGCGCGGTCTTCGCGGTGCTCGTCCTCACCGAGGGACTCGGGCTGCTGCTCTACGCGGTCTTCTGGATCGTCGTCCCGCTCGGCGTCGGCGGCCGGGCCGAGCCCCGCCCCGTCTTCGAGACCACCGAGGACGGCAGACGCCGCCTCCGCAAGCCGGACCGCGGACAGATCCTCGCTCTCATCGCCCTCGCGATCGGCGCCGCGATCTTCATCGCGAACCTGCGGATCGACGGCGAGACCGGCCGCTACGTGTGGCCGACGCTGCTCATCGGCGTCGGTGTCGTCCTGGTGTGGCGCCAGGCCGACAACGCCCGCGCCGAGACCTGGAAGGGGCGGCCGGTCAAGCACGGGCGCGGCTTCCACCTGCTGCGCGGGCTCGTCGGAGTGGCCCTGGTCGGCACCGGCCTCGCCGTCTTCGTCGTCGTGCGCGGCTCGGTCGCCCAGATCGGCACCGCGCTCACCGCCTCCGTCGCCGTCCTCACCGGCATAGCGCTGCTCGCCGGCCCCTGGCTGATACGGATGTCGCAGGACCTCACCGCCGAGCGGACCCTGCGGATCCGTGCCCAGGAGCGGGCCGAGGTCGCCGCCCACGTCCACGACTCCGTGCTCCACACCCTCACCCTGATCCAGCGCAACGCCGACGACGCCGGAGAGGTCCGCCGGCTCGCCCGCGCCCAGGAGCGCGAGCTGCGGAACTGGCTGTACAAGCCGGAGGGCACCGGCAAGGACGAGGAGCCGGAGACGCTCGCCGAGGCGGTGAAGCGGTCCGCCGCCGAGGTCGAGGACAAGCACGGAGTGCCGCTGGAGGTCGTCGTCGTCGGCGACTGCCCCCTCGACGAGAAGCTGACCGCGCAGATGCAGGCCGCGCGCGAGGCGATGGTCAACGCCGCGAAGTACGGTGGCGAGGGCGGGGCGGTGCAGGTGTACGCCGAGGTGGAGGGGCGCACGGTGTTCGTCTCGGTGCGCGACCGCGGCCCCGGGTTCGACCTGGACGAGGTCCCCGAGGACAGAATGGGCGTACGAGAATCGATCATCGGCCGGATGCAGCGCAACGGCGGTACGGCCCGTCTGCGGGCCGTACCCGGCGGGGGCACCGAAGTCGAGCTGGAGATGGAGAGGGCGGACGGATGAGTGACGAGACCGGGGCGACGACCGGGGCCGGCGGGACGACGGAGCCGGGCGCGGGCGGCACGGCGGACGGACCCGGGCGCCGGGTGCGGGTCGTCCTCGTCGACGACCACCGGATGTTCCGCACCGGCGTGCAGGCCGAGATCGGCCGGACCGACATCACCGGGGTCGAGGTCGTCGGTGAGGCCGCCGACGTCGACCAGGCCGTCACCGTGATCACCGCGACCAGGCCGGAGGTCGTGCTGCTCGACGTCCACCTGCCGGGCGGCGGCGGGGTCGAGGTGCTGCGCCGCTGCGCGGGTCTGATGGCCGCGGCCGAGGACCCGGTCCGCTTCCTCGCGCTCTCCGTCTCCGACGCGGCGGAGGACGTGATCGGGGTGATCCGGGGCGGTGCCCGCGGCTATGTCACCAAGACGATCACCGGGGACGATCTGGTGGACTCGATCTTCCGCGTCCAGGAGGGCGACGCCGTCTTCTCCCCGCGCCTGGCCGGCTTCGTCCTGGACGCCTTCGCCTCCACCGACGCGCCCCCGGTGGACGAGGACCTGGACCGGCTGACCCAGCGGGAGCGCGAGGTGCTCCGGCTGATCGCCCGCGGGTACGCGTACAAGGAGGTCGCCAAGCAGCTCTACATCTCGGTGAAGACCGTCGAGTCGCACGTCTCCGCGGTGCTCCGCAAGCTCCAGCTCTCCAACCGGCACGAGCTGACCCGCTGGGCCACCGCCCGCCGCCTGGTCTGAGCCGGCGACGGGCGATCCGGTCCCAAGGGCCCGGCCCCCGTCCGCTGGGCCACGACCCTCGCCTCCTCTGAGCCGCGACGGGCGGATCCGGTCCCCGGGGCCCGGCCCCCGTCGGTTGGGTCAGCGCCCGCCGCCTCGTCTGAGCCGCGACGGACGGATCCGGTCTCACGGGCCCGGCCCCCGTCCGTTGGGTCACTGCCCCTCGCCTGGTCTGAGCCGCGGCGGACGGATCCGGTCCCAAGGGCCCGGCCCCCGTCCTGGTTCAGGCGACGCGGGTGGCGCCCGCGAAGGGCATCTCGTCGATCGGCGCGATCCGGATCGGGGCGCCGGGCCGGGGCGCGTGGATCATCTGGCCGCCGCCGATGTAGAGGCCCACGTGGCTGATCCCGGAGTAGAAGAAGACCAGATCGCCAGGGGCAAGCTCGGAGCGGGAGACCCGGCGCCCGGCGTTGATCTGGGTGTACGTGGTGCGCGGCAGGGAGACGCCGGCGGCGCGCCAGGCCGCCTGGGTGAGCCCGGAGCAGTCGTACCCGGACGGGCCGGTCGCGCCCCAGATGTACGGCTTGCCGATCTGGGCGCGGGCGAAGGAGATGGCGGCCGTGGCACGGCCGGTGGCGGCGGCCACCGGGAGCCGGTCGCCCGAGGCGCGGTCCGCGCGGGAGGCCGGGGCGGCGGCGGTGCCGGGTCGGGCTGTGGCGTAGGCCGGGGCGGAAGGGTCCGAGCGGGCGGCGACGGCTGCCTCGTACCGGGCACGCTCCTCGGCGGTGAGCCGGGCGAGGAGCTCCCGGGCGGCGGTGAGCTTGCCGAGGACGACGGCCTTCTGGCGGCGCAGTTCGGTCTCGTGGCCGCGCAGGGCGCTGAGCCGGCCCGTGGACTCGGCGCGCAGCTGGGCGAGGGCGGCGAGCTCCCGGCGTACCGCGGTGACCGTGGCGGCCTGCCGGTCGCCCGCCTTCTCGGCGAGGGCGGCCCGCCGGAGGTACTGGTCGGGGTCCGAGGTGAGGGCGAGCTGGACGGCGGGGTCGAGTCCGCCGGAGCGGTACTGGGCGGTGGCGACGGCCCCGAGACTGCGGCGGGCGGTGTTGAGCCGCTCGGTTCGGCGGGCGGCCTCGTCGCGGAGCTCGTCGAAGGAGGTGCGGGCCGCGGTGGCCTGCTCCTTCGCGCCGTTGTACCGCTCGGTGGCGGCCTCCGCCTGCTGGTAGAGCCGGTCGACCTCGGCCCTGACCTGGGCGGGGGTGCGGTCGGGGCGGGCCGGGTCGGCGTGCCCCGAGCCCTCGAAGAGGGTGGCGCCGGCGGCCGAGGCCAGGACGAGCGTGAGGGCCGTGCGGGCCGCTGGGCGGCCGAGCGGAGACGGCCCGGGTTTTCGGTGAGCTGCCACGAGGGCGGGTCACATCCTCTGCCTGTGGGGGACGGTGCCGGCCGGGGCCGGCGGCGGACCGCACAGGGGAGACGGGCCGCCGCCGGGGTTCTCCGGCGGGGGTGGTCGGCACCGCCGGGTGACCGGCGGGGTGGGGAGCCGACCACCTGGGGCAGGACGCTAGACCCGGGGGTCACGCCCCGGCGGCGGGTTGACCGCTATTGGCGCCGGATGACCGGCGGGGACCGATCGGTGCCGCCCGCCGGGGCGGTCGGAGATGGATTCCGCGGGGCGCGCGACCGAAGCGGGGGAGTGGGTGGACCCGCCCGGAAAGCGGTGCTAGGGGCCCGGTTAGGCTCCGCCCCATGGACGTCCTCATCAATGTCTTCGTCGCGCTCCACATCATCGGCATCGCCTCCCTCCTGGGCGGATTCCTCACCCAGATGAAGGCGATAGGTGCCGGCACGGCCCGCTTCAACCCGGCCATGCTGCACGGCGCGCTGACCATGCTGGTCACCGGCGTCGCACTCGTCGGCCTGAACCAGGCCGACGACCAGACGGTCAACAACCTCAAGATCGGCATCAAGCTGGCGATCCTCGTGGTGATCCTCGGGATCGTCTACGTCAAGCGCGACGACGAGACCGCCGACAAGGTCCTCTTCGGCGCCGTCGGCGGCCTGACCATGGCGAACATCTTCATCGCCACCCTCTGGGTCTGATCCCCGGGGCCCTTCGGAGCCCCGCCCGGACCCCCTCGGGACCCGTCCCCCGGCCTCCCGGTGTGCGCGCTCACACCGGCAGGACGCCGAAGGCGGACCCGGTTGTCGGCGCGGCGTCCTAGACTCGTGAGGCGATGAGCAGCCTCTTTGACGACAGCTTCCTGGCCGGCCTCCAGTCCCACTCCCCGGAGGACGCCCCGCCCCCGCCCGAGGACGACGCCCACGGCGCCCCGGCCGCGGAGGAGGTCCCGCACGACCTGTTCGGGGAGCACTTCGACGCGCCCCCGCCCCGTGACCCCTACTACCGCGACGGCGCGCACCGCCCCGCGGTGGACCCGGCCGCCCTGCTGGACGGGCTGAACGAGCAGCAGGGCGCCGCCGTCGTCCACACCGGCTCCCCGCTGCTCATCGTGGCAGGCGCCGGCTCCGGCAAGACCCGGGTCCTCACCCACCGGATCGCCCACCTCCTGGGCACCCGGCACGTGCACCCCGGCCAGATACTGGCGATCACCTTCACCAACAAGGCTGCCGGCGAGATGAAGGAGCGCGTCGAGCAGCTGGTCGGCCCGCGCGCGAACGCGATGTGGGTCATGACCTTCCACAGCGCCTGCGTCCGCATCCTGCGCCGCGAGTCGAAGAGGCTCGGCTTCACCTCCTCCTTCTCGATCTACGACGCCGCCGACTCCAAGCGCCTGATGGCGCTGGTCTGCCGCGACCTGGACCTCGACCCGAAGAAGTTCCCGCCGAAGTCCTTCAGCGCCAAGATCTCCAACCTGAAGAACGAGCTGATCGACGAGGAGTCCTTCGCCGACCAGGCCGCGGACGGCTTCGAGAAGACGCTCGCCGAGGCGTACCGGATGTACCAGGCGCGCCTGCGCGAGGCGAACGCGCTGGACTTCGACGACATCATCATGACGACGGTCCACCTGCTCCAGGCGTTCCCGGACGTCGCCGAGCACTACCGCCGCCGCTTCCGGCACGTCCTCGTCGACGAGTACCAGGACACCAACCACGCCCAGTACACCCTGGTGCGCGAGCTGGTCGGCACCGGCTACGAGGACCTCGGCCCGGCCGAGCTGTGCGTCGTCGGCGACGCCGACCAGTCGATCTACGCCTTCCGCGGCGCCACCATCCGCAACATCCTCCAGTTCGAGGAGGACTACCCGGACGCCACCACGATCCTGCTGGAGCAGAACTACCGCTCCACCCAGACGATCCTCTCGGCGGCCAACGCGGTCATCGAGCGCAACGAGTCGCGGCGGCCCAAGAACCTGTGGACGAACGCCGGCGCGGGATCGCAGATCACCGGCTACGTCGCTGACACCGAGCACGACGAGGCGCAGTTCGTCGCCGACGAGATCGACCGGCTGACGGATGCGGGAGACGCGAAGGCGGGCGACGTCGCCGTCTTCTACCGGACCAACGCCCAGTCCCGCGTCTTCGAAGAGATCTTCATCCGGGTCGGCCTGCCCTACAAGGTCGTCGGCGGCGTGCGCTTCTACGAGCGCAAGGAGGTCCGGGACGTCCTCGCCTACCTGCGCGTCCTCGCCAACCCCGAGGACAATGTCCCGCTGCGCCGCATCCTGAACGTGCCCAAGCGCGGCATCGGCGAGCGCGCCGAGGCGATGATCGACGCCCTCTCGCTGCGCGAGAAGATCACCTTCCCGCAGGCCCTCAAGCGGGTCGACGAGGCGTACGGGATGGCCGCCCGCTCGGCCAACGCGGTGAAGCGGTTCAACACGCTCATGGACGAGCTGCGGACCATCGCCGAGTCCGGCGCGGGTCCCGCCGTCGTCCTGGAGGCCGTGCTGGAGCGCACCGGCTACCTCGCCGAACTCCAGGCGTCCACCGACCCGCAGGACGAGACCCGGATCGAGAACCTCCAGGAACTCGCCGCCGTGGCCCTGGAGTTCGAGCAGGAGCGCGGCGAGGAGGAGGGTGCGGGGACGCTCGCCGAGTTCCTGGAGAAGGTCGCGCTGGTCGCCGACTCCGACCAGATCCCGGACGAGGACGAGGAGGGCGCCGGCGTCATCACGCTGATGACCCTGCACACCGCGAAGGGCCTGGAGTTCCCGGTGGTCTTCCTCACCGGCATGGAGGACGGCGTCTTCCCGCACATGCGCGCCCTCGGCCAGACGAAGGAGCTGGAGGAGGAGCGGCGCCTGGCGTACGTGGGCATCACCCGCGCCCGCGAGCGGCTCTACCTCACCCGCTCGTCGATGCGCAGCGCCTGGGGCCAGCCCTCGTACAACCCGGCCTCCCGCTTCCTGGAGGAGATCCCGCCCGCGTACCTGGAGTGGAAGCGGACGGGCCCGGTGGCGAAGCCGGCCGGTCCGACCTCCGGGATCACCTCCTCGCTGACGTCCTCGCTCTCCTCGTCGCGCGCGCGCTCCGGCCCGTCCGGTTTCGCGACGCGCCGCGCGGGCGGGGCGGAGAAGCCGGTGGTGTCGCTGGCGATCGGCGACCGGGTCACCCACGACCAGTTCGGTCTGGGCACGGTCCTGGCGGTGACGGGCGGCGGTTCGGACGCCCAGGCGACGATCGACTTCGGCGACGAGAAGCCGAAGCGGCTGCTGCTGCGGTACGCGCCGGTCGAGAAGCTGTAGGCGCGGGGACACACACGGAAGGGCCCGGTCCGTCGGACCGGGCCCTTCCGTGTACGTGTGGGTGTCAGCCCGTGGGGTCGAGGCCCTTGCTGAGGAACCAGGCCACCGGGTCGATCGCGGAGCCGCCGCCGGGCCGGACCTCGAAGTGGAGGTGCGGGCCGGTGGAGTTGCCGGAGTTGCCGGAGTAGGCGATGACGTCCCCGGCCTTGACCTGACCCCAGCGGATCTTGGTGCTGCTGAGGTGGCAGTACCAGGTCTCGGTGCCGTTGGCGCCGGTCACGATCGCCATGTTGCCGTAGGCGGGGTTCCACTGGGTGCGGACGGTGCCGTCGGTCGCGGCCATGACGGGGGTGCCGTACTGCACGGGGAAGTCGATACCGGTGTGCACGGACATCCAGTTGACGCCGGACTGGCCGAAGCGGGCGCTGAGCTGGTGCAGCTTCACCGGAAGCATGTACTTGGGGCGCATGGCCTCCTTGCGGGCGGCCTCCTCCTCGCGCTTCTTCTTGTCGGCGGCCTGCCGGGCCTTGAGGTCGATGCGCTCCTGGGTGCGGCTGGCGCGGTCGCCGAAGTCGCGGACGTCGGCGTCGAGGGCGCTGAGCTGGGTGTCCAGGGCGGTGTTGGCCGGGACCTGCTTCACGGCGGCCGGGTCGGCGGCGGCGAGCGCGGTGGTGTTCTTCTGCTGCGGGCCCTCGGTCTCGCCGCCGGTGAGTCCGCTGACGGAGGCGGCCGCGATACCGGCGACGCCCATGACGCAGGCGGAGGGGACGGCGACGGTCAGCAGGGCGGAGCGCTTGGCGGGGGTACGGCGCCGGGCGCGGCTGCCGCCGGAGGAGCGGCGCACGGGCCGGGCCGCGACGGGCTCGGTGCGGACCTCGCTGGCGGGGGCGGGGCCGTCGGTCCCGTCGGGCTCGATCGCGGTGTCGGGGCCGAGCTCGAAGGCCGGACCGGTGTCGGGATCGAAGTCGGCTTCGGCGGTCTCGTGGGCGACCGGCCGGGTCTCGTACGTCTCCGCCGGCTCGGTCTCGTACGTCTCCGCCTCGTGGGCGAACGCGAACTCGGTGGTCTGGCCGATCCGTTCGGTCTCGGGCGTGTACTGCTGGGGGACGAGCGGCTCGGTCTGCGCGGGCGCCTGGTTCCAGACGGTGGCGTCGTAGGCGCCGGTGTCGGTCGCGAAGGCGGGGGCGGCCCACTGGCCGGTCGCGTCGTACGACTCGTGGCCGAACGCGCCCTGCGCCGCGTAGGCGCCGGAGTGGAGGGTCTCGTACTGGCCGGTGTGCTGGGCCTCGGTCCAGGCGGAGGCGTCCCACTGGCCGGTCGTGTCGTACTGCTCGGGCTGCTGGTATCCGCCGGTGTGCTGGGTCCCGGTCCAGGCCGACGCGTCCCACTGACCGGTGGTGTCCCACTGGCCGGTCGTGTCGTGGCTCGCCGTGGTGGTGGTCCAGGCGCCCGTCTCGTACGCGCCGGTCGTGTCGTACGTACCGGGGGCGGCGTACTGGCCGAGGTCCCACTGGCCGCTGTGACCGGCCTGTCCGGTGTCGGGCCAGGACCCGAAGAGCGGGTCGGTCGCGAAACCACCGGTGGTGTGGGCGCCGTCTCCGGCGTACCCGGCGTGGGGGTGCTGGTCGTTCACCAACGTCTCTCTCGCCTCGGCAGCAGGACCAGTCCGGGGCGGGCCCGACAGGGGTGTCCCGGGGGTGAAGCAGTGGCGCGACTGTACCCGGCGGTATGCGGGGCCGACAATCTTCGGCGGGGTTGACGGGCGCAGGAAACGGGCAATCGGCCGTGTTTCGCCAGCTCACGCACAGAGCTTTGGCCTTGTGTTCGACGGGCGTTCGAAAAACGCTGTCGGGGGTGTCGGCATGGCGCCGGGCCGACGAGCGACTTCAGGCCACGGAGGCCGCTCCCTCGCCGGTCCCGCCCTCGCCGGCCGCCGTCCCGTCCTCGCCGGCGTCCAGGGCTTCCAGGACGCCGGCCGCCACCGTCGGGTGGACCGGGAGCGCGAGATGGCCGATCCCGCTCACCCGCACGTTGTGCACCAGGAGGTCGGGGTGGTCGAGGCGGGCGGTCTCCACCGGCACCATGATCTGGTCGAGGTCGCTCCAGAAGCTCACGAACCGGGTCCGGCAGCCCGGCGCCGGGGCGGCCAGCTGCCGCAGCACCTCCGACCCCGGCCGCATCTGCCGCACCAGCGGGTGGGCGTCGGCGAGCGGCGCGATCGTCGTGCCCGCGTGCGGGGTGCCCAGCATGACCAGGGTGCGCACCCGTGCGTCACCGTTCAGGCGCTGCACGTAATAGCGGGCGATCAGCCCGCCCAGGCTGTGGCCGACCAGATCCACCTCGGACCGGCCGGTGCGCTCCCGGATCGCGTCGATCCGCCGCCCCAGGGCCTCGGCGGCGGTCCGCAGGTCGCAGGTGAGCGGGGAGTAGTCGAACGACTCGACGTGGGTGCGGCCGTGCCGGGCCAGCGTCCGGCGCAGCAGCAGGAAGACGGAGCGGTTGTCGACGAAGCCGTGCAGCAGCACGACCGGACGCCCGCCGCCGCCCCGGCCGGGGACGGTCGGGGGCGGGTCCGCGGAGGCGTCCGCGGAGGTGTCGGCGGAGGTGTCGGCGGAGGCGTCGGCCCGTGCGCCGGGTGCGAGGCGCTCGGAGACGAGGCCCGAGGGGTAGAGGACGAGGCGGCCGGTGAGGATCGCGACCTCGAGGGTGGTGGCCTTCATCAGGGCGGTGACCTTGGCGAGCTCCATCGCCGACCTCCCGTGTGCGGCACATGGGGCCGGGCCGTGCGCCGGATCGCCGGGCTCCGTGCCGTACGGACGACGGCACGGAGCCCGGCGACCGGCGTCGCGGCTCCTTTCGCGACCGGCCCCGCGGGCGGCTGGAGGGCCCAGGAGGAGGGCCCGGAGCGGGGCAGACCACGGAACGAACGTGTCCCACGTGTGATTTCCCCCTCGCGGGGCTCCGCGAAACGGCCCGTTGCGGGATGCTGTCGATAACGTTCGTTCACCTCCCCGGCAAAGACGCGCGGGGGTCGCATGTGGAGGCAGTGATGGGTGTGACCGGTCCGATCCGCGTGGTAGTCGCCAAGCCGGGTCTCGACGGGCACGATCGCGGGGCCAAGGTCATCGCGAGGGCCCTGCGCGACGCCGGCATGGAGGTGATCTACACCGGGCTGCACCAGACGCCGGAGCAGATCGTCGACACGGCGATCCAGGAGGACGCCGACGCGATCGGTCTGTCGATCCTCTCGGGCGCGCACAACACGCTCTTCGCCAAGGTCATCGAGCTCCTCAAGGAGCGCGACGCGGAGGACATCAAGGTCTTCGGCGGCGGCATCATCCCCGACGCGGACATCCCGCCGCTGAAGGAGAAGGGCGTCGCGGAGATCTTCACGCCGGGCGCCACGACCGCGTCGATCGTCGCCTGGGTCAACGCGAACGTCCGTACGACGGCCGCCTGACCTTCCCTGCGCACCTGGTGGCGTGACCGGCCCGGCGGATCGACCTTCTCAGCGGCGTGCCCCGCCCGACGGCGCCGACCGCCCGGCCCTGGACCGCCCAACCTGTCTGACGCCCAACCCGCCTGACGCTCGGCCGGGTCCGCGCCCGGTCCGCGTCCTCGATCGCCCCAGGTCCGCGCCCGCGCCAGGTCCGCGCCCGCCCCCCCCGGAACGGCCGCCGCCGCCCCTCAGACGGCGTCCGCCGGGGCGGTGTCCAGTTCCGCGCGGATGCGGGCGCGGAGGTCCAGCGTGGCCACCAGGCGCTGGAACGCCTCGGACCAGTACGCGCCCGCGCCGGGGGAGGCGTCCTCCGCCTCCGGGGCCGCCGCGGCCAGCGATTCCAGATGCCGGGCGGCCGCGGGGGAGAGGCACCGCTCCGCGAGACCCATCACGCCGCTGAAGCTCCACGGGTAGCTGCCCGCGTCCCGCGCGATGTCCAGCGCGTCGATCACCGCCTCGCCCAGCGGCTCCGCCCACGGCACCGCACAGACCCCGAGCAGCTGGAACGCCTCCGACAGGCCGTGCGCCGCCACGAACGCCGCCACCCACCCGGCCCGCTCCGCCGGATCGAGCGTCGCCAGCAGCTGCGCCCGCTCGGCCAGCGACGACGTGCCGGGACCCGTCGCCGGCGGCGTCGACGGGGCACCGAGCAGCGCACGCGACCAGGCCGCGTCCCGCTGGCGTACGGCCGCCCGGCACCAGGCCGCGTGCAGCTCCGCCTGCCAGTCGTCGGCGACCGGCAGCGCCACGATCTCCTCGGGCGTCCGCCCGCCGAACCTGGCCCGCCAACAGGCCAGCGGCGCCGCCTCCACCAGCTGCCCCAGCCACCAGGACCGCTCGCCCCGCCCCGTCGGGGGCACCGCGGTCACGCCGTCCCGCCGCATCGCCTCGTCGCACTCGTGCGGGGCCTCCACGACGACCGTCGGCACGGCCGCCGTCCGGTCGAGGCCCACACAGGTGACCGCCCGGTCCGCCATGCGGCCCGCGAGCGCCGAGCCGGGCAGCGCGGAGAGCAGCTCCGCGGCGGTCGCCCGGACGTTGCGGCTGCGGTCGGCGAGCGCCGCCTCCAGGAACTCTTCGTCCTCCGCCGACAGCCCCGCGCGCAGCGAGTCCAGGAACATCAGCCGGTCCTCGGCCCGCTCCCCGGCCCAGCTCCCCGCGAGCAGCGCCCGCGCCGCCGCCGGATCCTTCGCCCGTACGGCCCCGAGCAGCGCGACCCGCTCGGCGAACAGGCCCTCCTCCCACAGCTCCCGCACCTTCTCCGCGTCCTTCGGGTCCGGCAACGAGCCGCTGGCCCCGCCACCGCGCAGCGCGAACCGCCACTCCGGGTTCAGCCCCGCCAGCCACAACCCGCGAGGTCCGGCGAACGCCAGCGCCTGCGGCCGCAGATCGGTCCGCGCCCTGGCCGCGTCGAGCAGCGCCGGCAGCGCGGCGGGCGGAGCCTTGAAGCCGCGCTCGACGGCCAGGGCCAGCCACTGCGGCAGCAGCTCGGCGAGGTCCGGCGCCGTGCCCCGGCGCCCGCCCGCGGGGGCGGGTGCGGCCCGCCCGGCGAGCAGCCCGTCGAGCCGGCGCCGGGCCGCCTCGGGCGGTGCGGGCCGCGGGTCCTCCGGCGCGGGCGCGGGCGGTACGGCGGCCCGGCCGGGCCGCAGCCCCGCCCTCCGGCGCAGCGTCCGCCGCGCCGCGGAGTCCAGGAGCGCCCCGGCGGCCTCGTCCCCCCGGGCCCCCGCCGCCGGCCGCCGATCCGTCCCCAGCAGCGCCGCCGACACCAGCTGCTCCCACTCCGGATCCTTCGGCGACGGCCCGCCCGCGGGGACGGGTGGCACGGCGGTCGGCGGGGACTGGGGCTGTCGTTCGGTCGTCGGCACGGGCACTCCTCGGGCGCGGTCTCGCCCGCGGGAGCGGGCTTCGGACGGGACAGGGGGCGGGACAGGGGGCGGCGGCAGGCGGTCACAGGACGGGGCCGTTCGGGCCGTTCCCGGCGGTGCGGCGGGCCGGCCCGGCACGAGGGCGACCTCTCGCGAACCCGGCCCGGGACCGGGGCGGATCCTCGCGACCCCGGCACGCGGCCAGGGCGCCTCGCCACCGAGGCACGTGACCTGAGCCCTCGCGAGCCGGGCACGGGACCGGGAATCCTCGCGACCCCGTACGGGGCCAGGGCGCTCCCGAACAACCCGGCACGGGAGAACTCCTCGCAGCCCCGGCACGAGCCCAGGGCCCCTCACAGCAGGGGAACCGGTTCGGAAGGGGCGTCGGTGGACCAGGCGGCCAGGGGGGTGAAGCCGCGGTGGCCGCACTCGCCGAAGACCGTCACGGGGGCGCCGCCCGAGAGGGCGAGGAGCCGCCACAGGCCGGGGCGGGAGCGGTCGCCGCCGGTCAGCGGCAGCGCCTCCCCGCCGTCCGCGTCGGCGAGCTGCCAGCCGTACTCCGCCCGCGCGGGCACGACCCGGGCGAGCGTCACCGGCCAGGAGTCCAGCCACGGGTCCTCCCGCAGCGCCCGCCCGTACGCGTCCAGCGCCGCGCCCACCGGCCCGCCCGGCGGCGGCGCACCGGGTCCGGCGACCGGGAGCAGCACCTCGCCGGGGTCCGCGCGGAGCTGCCCGGAACCCGTGTGCGGGGTCAGCTCGCCGTCCACCACCGCGCCGACCGGCAGCGCGAGGGCGGGCGCGCGGCCGGCCGCGCCGTAGGAGAGCAGCAGTGCCGTACGACCGCTCTCCGCGCCGTACAGCCAGATCCGGCGGGTCGTCAGCCGGCCGTCCCCGCTGTCGTACTGGGCGAGGACCAGCCACCGGTCGCGCACCGTCGCGCCGCCCGGCACCGAGGGCAGCCCGACCCGGGTGCGTACGGTCGCCGCCAGCGGGGCGGGCAGCCGGTCCGCGGCGAGCCACGCGCGGTCCAGGAGATGGGTGAGCGCGCACTCCTCCAGGAGGCGCACCGGCCACCCCGGGCCCGAGCCCGGTATCGCGCCCAGCTCGCGGACCCGGCCCGCGAGCCCCGGCGCCTGCGCGTCGACCATGCGGGCCGCGGTCTCCTCCCAGAGGCCGTACCCCCGCTGCCCGGCCGCGGCGAGGCCGCCGCGCACGAGATCGGCGAGCCGCCGCTCCAGCTCCTCCGCGCCCGCCGTCACCCGGGCCGCCCGCCGCTCCGCCCGCCGGCGCGCGGCCTCCGGGTCGGCGGGGGGCCGGCCCTCCTCCTTCCGGGCGGCCCCGCTGGCCCGGGCCCGCCGGTCCGAGAGCCAACGCGCGGCCCACTCGGGCGGCGCCTCCCCGTCCGGGACGGCCGGGCCGTCCGACGCACGGAGCAGCAGCAGTCCGAGCGCGTGCTCGCACGGGGACCTGACGCTCCGGCAGCTGCACGCGTACGCCGGTCCCGCCGTGTCCACGAGCGTCCGGTACGGCGTGCCGCCGCTGTCCTCGCACCGCCCCCAGACGACGCCCTCGGCACCGCCCGTGCCGCTCCACGGCCCGGCCGCGCCGAACCGGCTCACCGCTCTGCGCGCGGCCTCGTCAGGAGCCAGTGCCAGCACCTGCTCAGCCGTCCTGCCCACCCCCATGGCATTCATGTACCTGACGGTAATCTCCGCCACTGACAACGCGGTTGACCTGCGGATTCCCTCCTCGGTGGCCGCCCCGGCGACAGGACGGCCCACCGCTCCCCTACGGTGCTGTGCGCGAGCTCGCGCGAACCAGCGCGCGACCTCTACGACCGCACCACCGTGCAGGGGAGTACCACCATGAGCCGCACCGTCCGAACCGTCCGCGCCGCCGTCTCGGCCCTCGCCGTCACCGGCCTCGCGCTCGGGCTCGGCGCCTGTTCCGAAGTGGCCGACAAGGCCGCCGATCAGGTCGACAAGGCCGTCGTCGAGAGCTACGAGGTGACCTACGAGGTCACCGGCTCGGACCTGGTGTCCATCGACTACCACGCCGGCGACGGCGCCGCGACGCAGCCGAAGGTCGAGAGCGAGAAGAAGCCCACCGCCCCGTGGACCAGGACGGTGAAGCTGCACGGCATCATGCCGCCCGCCGTCATGCCGGTCTCCACCAAGCCCGCCGACCTCACCTGCAAGGTCGTCTACCAGGGCAAGGTCCTCAAGGAGGCCAAGGGTGAGGCGGCCATGGCCGGCGGCTGCGTCGCCGTCTCCCCGGTCTTCAACTGACCCTTCGCGAAGCGCCCTTCGGGCGCCCGCACCCGCCCCGACCCGCGACGACAGCCGATTGTCAGTGGCGTGGTGCACCGTGGATCGCACAACAGGTCGAACGATCTGGAGGGGGATCCATGACCGTGCCCGCAACCATCCCGCAGCCCGGCGCCGGTGCCGTGACGGACACCGGCCCGGGCAGGCCGCGACCCGCCGCCGAGGCCCTCCGACCCCGCGCGGAGGACGCCTTCGCCCACGAACTCTCCGCGCTCGCCGCCGCCGACGACCGCCCCCGGCCCGCCCGCTGGCGCCTCTCGCCCTGGGCCGTCGCCACCTACCTGCTCGGCGGCACCCTTCCCGGCGGCACCGTGATCACACCCAAGTACGTCGGCCCCCGCCGCATCGTCGAGGTCGCCGTCACCACCCTCGCCACCGACCGCGCCCTGCTGCTCCTCGGCGTCCCCGGCACCGCCAAGACCTGGGTCTCCGAGCACCTCGCGGCCGCCGTCAGCGGCGACTCCACCCTCCTCGTCCAGGGCACCGCCGGCACCCCCGAGGAGGCCATCCGGTACGGGTGGAACTACGCCCGGCTGCTCGCCGAGGGCCCCAGCCGCGCCGCCCTCGTCCCCAGCCCCGTCATGCGGGCCATGGACCAGGGCATGACCGCCCGCGTCGAGGAGCTCACCCGCATCCCCGCCGACGTGCAGGACACGCTCATCACGATCCTGTCCGAGAAGACCCTGCCCGTCCCCGAACTCGGCGAGCAGGTCCAGGCCGTCCCCGGCTTCAACCTCATCGCCACCGCCAACGACCGCGACCGGGGGGTCAACGACCTCTCCAGCGCGCTCCGCCGCCGCTTCAACACCGTGGTGCTGCCGCTGCCCGCCACCCCCGAGGACGAGGTCGACATCGTCGCCCGCCGGGTGGAACAGCTCGGCCGCTCCCTCGAACTGCCCGCCCTGCCCGAGGGTGTCGAGGAGATCCGACGGGTCGTCACCGTCTTCCGCGAACTGCGCGAAGGCGTCACCGCCGACGGCCGCACCAAGCTCAAGTCCCCCTCCGGGACGCTCTCCACCGCCGAGGCCATCTCCGTCGTCACCGGCGGCCTCGCCCTCGCCGCCCACTTCGGGGACGGCGAGCTGCGCCCCTCCGACGTCGCCGCCGGACTCCTCGGCGCCGTCGTCCGCGACCCGGCCTCCGACCGGATCGTCTGGCAGGAGTACCTGGAGACCGTGGTCAGAGAACGCGACGGCTGGAAGGACTTCTACCGCGCCTGCCGCGAGGTGAGCGCATGACGGCCCTCGCCACGGCACCCGCCGCGGCCGAGCCCCGGGAGCGGCGGCCCGGCCCCCTGCTGCTCGGGGTGCGGCACCACGGACCCGGCTCCGCGCGCGGGGTGCGCGCCGCACTGGACGCGGCCCGGCCCGACGCGGTGCTGATCGAAGGACCCGCCGACGCCGACGCCCTCGCCGGTCTCGCCGCCGACCCGGAGCTGCGGCCGCCCGTCGCCCTCCTCGCCCACGCCGCCGACGACCCCGGCCGGGCGGCCTTCTGGCCCTTCGCCGCCTTCTCGCCCGAGTGGACCGCCCTCCGCTGGGCCGTCGGCCGCGGCGTCCCGGTCCGCTTCGTCGACCTGCCCGCCGCCCACACCCTCGCCGCCACCGACCCCACCTGGGGCGACGGCGACGAGGAGGCCGACGGCACCGCCCGCGTCGACCCGCTCGCCGAACTCGCCCGCGCCGCCGGGCACCAGGACCCCGAGCAGTGGTGGGAGGACGTCGTCGAACTCCGCGGGGACGCCGACCCCCTCGCCCCCTTCGCCGCCCTCGCCGACGCCATGACGGCCCTCCGCGAGCGGTACGGACACGGCGGCCACCCGCGCGACCTCGTCCGCGAGGCCCACATGCGGCTGCGGCTGCGCGCCGCCCGCAAGGAGTTCGGCGACGCCGTCGCCGTCGTCTGCGGAGCCTGGCACGTCCCCGCCCTCGCCCGCCGCACCACCGTCACCGCCGACCGCGCCCTCCTCAGGGGCCTGCCCAAGGTCAAGGCCGAACTGACCTGGGTCCCCTGGACCCACCGCCGACTTGCCCGCCGCTCCGGATACGGCGCCGGGATCGAGTCCCCCGGCTGGTACGGGCACCTGTACGCCGCCCCCGACCGGCCCGTCGAGCGCTGGATGACCAAGGTCGCCGGACTGCTCCGCGAGGCCGACCACCCCGTCTCCTCCGCCCACGTCATCGAGGCCGTCCGCCTCGCGGAGGCCCTCGCCGCCCTGCGCGGCCGGCCCCGCCCCGGCCTCGCCGAGACCACCGACGCCGTGCGGGCCGTCCTCTGCGAGGGCTCCGACGTGCCGCTCGCCCTCGTCCGGGACCGGCTCGTCGTCGGCGACCTCCTCGGCGAGGTCCCGGCCGCCGCGCCCGCCGTCCCGCTCCAGCGCGACCTGAACCGCCTCCAGCGCTCGCTGCGCCTCAAGCCCGAGGCCGCGGAGCGCGAGCTCGACCTCGACCTCCGCGGCGGGACCGACGCCGCCCGCAGCCGCCTCCTGCACCGGCTCCGGCTCCTCGGCGTCGACTGGGGCGAACCCGCCGAGGGACGCACCGGCACCGGCACCTTCCGCGAGTCCTGGCGGCTGCGCTGGCAGCCAGAACTGCACGTCCGGGTCGCCGAGGCCGGCGTCTGGGGCACCACCGTCGAAGCCGCCGCCACCGCGCTCACCGCGTCCCGCGCCCGCTCCGCCGACTCCCTCGGCGAGATCACCGCCCTCGCCGAGAAGTGCCTGCTCGCCGGTCTCGCCGACGCGCTGCCCACCGTCCTGGGCGCCCTCGCCGACCGGGCCGCCCTCGACACCGACGTGGCCCGCCTCGCCGACGCGCTCCCCGCCCTCGCCCGCGCCCTGCGCTACGGCGACGTGCGCGGCACCGGCACCGCCGCCCTCGCCGACGTCGCCGCGGGACTCGCCGAGCGGATCTGCGTGGGCCTCCCGCCCGCCTGCGTCCACCTCGACCCCGAAGCCGCCGCCCGGATGCGCGACCGTGTCGACGCCGTCCACAGCGCCCTCGCCCTCCTCCCCGCCCCCCACGCGGCCGAGGACGGCACCCACGCGGCCGAACCCGGCGCCCACGCGGCCGAGGGCGGCGCCCTCGCCTCCCGTTGGGCCGGCGTCCTGCGGCGGCTCGCCGGAGCGGAGCGGGTGCCCGGCGTCCTGCGGGGGAGAGCCGTGCGGATCCTGCTGGACGAAGGGCGGCTCGGCGACGACGAGACCGCTCGGCTCATGGCGCTCGCGCTCTCGACCGGGAGCGGGCCCGCCGACGCCGCCGGCTGGCTCGACGGCTTCGTGGGCGGATCAGGCGGCGGGCTGCTCCTCGTCCACGACGAGCGGCTCCTCGCACTCGTCGACGGCTGGCTCACCGGCGTACCGGCCGAGGCGTTCCCCGACGTCCTGCCGCTGCTGCGGCGCACCTTCGGGGCCTACGAGCCGGGCGTGCGGCGCACCCTCGGCGAGCTCGTCGCCCGGGGGCCCGGGGCCACCGCCGCCGGTGCCGCCGTCCTCGTCCCCGGCTTCGCCGCCGCCCTCGACGGGGAGCGGGCCGACGGGGTCCTCCCCCTCCTCGCTCTCGTCCTCGGTACGGAGGCACCCGCATGAGCCCGACCGGCCCCACCGCAGCCCCCGCCCCCACCGCAGCCCTCACCCCCACCGCCGACGAGCGGCTCCGCCGCTGGCGGCTCGTCCTCGGAGGCGGCGGAGCCGAGGGCACCGGCCGGGCGCTGTCCGGCACCGACGCCGCCATGGACTCCGCCCTCTCCGCCCTCTACGACAGCCGGGACGGCGAGGACGGCAAGGAAGGCGGCGGCGAGCGCAGGGGCGGGCTCGGCGGCTCCGCGCCCTCCGTCGCCCGCTGGCTCGGCGACATCCGCACCTACTTCCCCACCTCCGTCGTGCAGGTCATGCAGCGCGACGCCATCGACCGGCTCGGGCTCGCCCCGCTCCTCCTGGAGCCGGAGATGCTGGAGGCCGTCGAGCCCGACGTCCACCTCGTCGGCACCCTGCTGTCGCTCCACCAGGCGCTGCCGGAGACCACCCGGGAGACCGCGAGGGCCGTCGTCCGCAAGGTCGTCGCCGACCTGGAGGCACGGCTCGCGAGCCGCACCAGGACGACCGTCACCGGCGCCCTCGACCGCTCCGCCCGGATCAGCCGCCCCCGCCACCGGGACATCGACTGGGACCGCACCCTGCGGGCCAACCTGAGGCACTACCTCCCCGAGCACCGCACGGTCGTCCCCGAGCGGCTGGTCGGCCACGGCCGCGCCTCCCGGGCGGTCCGCAAGGAGGTGGTGCTCTGCGTCGACCAGTCCGCCTCGATGGCCGCCTCCGTCGTGTACGCCTCCGTCTTCGGCGCCGTCCTCGCCTCCCTCCCCTCCGTCGCCACCCGGCTCGTCGTCTTCGACACCTCCGTCGTGGACCTCACCGACGCGCTCGACGACCCCGTGGACGTCCTCTTCGGCACCCGGCTCGGCGGCGGCACCGACATCAACCGCGCGCTCGCCCACTGCCAGTCGCGGATCACCCGCCCCGCCGACACCGTCGTCGTCCTCGTCAGCGACCTGTACGAGGGCGGGATCCGCGACGAGATGCTGAAGCGGGTCGCCGCGATGAAGGCCTCCGGAGTCCAGTTCGTCGCCCTGCTCGCCCTCTCCGACGAGGGCGCCCCCGCCTACGACCGCGACCACGCCGCCGCGCTCGCCGCCCTCGGCGCCCCCGCCTTCGCCTGCACCCCCGACCTCTTCCCCGAGGTGATGGCGGCCGCCCTGGAGAAGCGGCCGCTGCCGGTACCGGACACCGTCTGAGCGGCGTCCGGCGGGCCGGTCGCCGCGCCGTGCGGAATCCGTCGTCGCCCGGCCACCCGGACGGGCGTCCGCGACCCGACTGAGGCCCATATCACAGTGATGCCGGGGCGAGCCTCACCCGCGGCCCCGGCGTGGCGTGAGGCACGCAACCCCCGCCTCCCGCCTGCCCCATGGGCCCCGGGGAGGGGCGGGCCGATGCCCACGGACAGCCCTGCCGCCCCTACGTTCTGTGACCCGTATCACCGCTCGGTTGTGATCTGCGATTTAGGGACCCAGGTCCCACGGGGATAACCTGCGAGACGGACATGCCGCGTCCACGGACACCGTGTACGCCTCCCTAGTGACAGCGCAGTCACGTTGCCCTCCGCGGCACGCCCACGCAGACAACGAACCGCGATCATCTAGAAAAGGGACGCGCGTGGACCTGTTCGAGTACCAGGCGAGGGACCTCTTCGCCAAGCACGGTGTACCGGTGCTGGCCGGTGAAGTCATCGACACGCCTGAGGCGGCGCGCGAGGCCACCGAGCGTCTTGGCGGCAAGTCGGTCGTCAAGGCCCAGGTGAAGGTCGGCGGCCGCGGCAAGGCCGGCGGCGTCAAGCTCGCCGCCACCCCGGACGAGGCCGTCGCCCGCGCGACGGACATCCTGGGCATGGACATCAAGGGCCACACGGTCCACAAGGTGATGATCGCCGAGCTGTCCCCGGAGATCGAGGCGGAGTACTACGTCTCGTACCTCCTCGACCGCACCAACCGCACCTTCCTGGCGATGGCCTCGGTGCAGGGCGGCATGGACATCGAGGAGGTCGCGGAGAAGACCCCCGAGGCCCTCGCGAAGGTCCCGGTCAACGCCAACGACGGCGTCACCCTGGAGAAGGCCCGCGAGATCGTCGCCCTGGCGAAGTTCCCGGCCGAGGTCGCCGAGGGCGTCGCCGAGGCCATGGTCACCCTGTGGGACACCTTCGTCGCCGAGGACGCCCTCCTCGTCGAGGTCAACCCGCTGGTGAAGACCAAGGACGGCCGCATCCTCGCCCTCGACGGCAAGGTCTCGCTCGACGAGAACGCCGACTTCCGCCAGCCGGAGCACGAGGCCCTGGAGGACAAGGCCGCGGCCAACCCGCTGGAGGCCGCCGCCAAGGCCAAGGGCCTCAACTACGTCAAGCTCGACGGCGAGGTCGGCATCATCGGCAACGGCGCCGGCCTGGTCATGTCGACCCTGGACGTCGTCGCGTACGCCGGTGAGAACCACGGCGGCGTGAAGCCGGCCAACTTCCTCGACATCGGCGGCGGCGCCTCCGCCGAGGTCATGGCGAACGGCCTGGAGATCATCCTCGGCGACGCGGACGTCAAGTCCGTGTTCGTCAACGTCTTCGGCGGCATCACCGCCTGTGACGAGGTCGCCAACGGCATCGTGCAGGCCCTGGAGCTCCTCGCCTCGAAGGGCGAAGAGGTCACCAAGCCGCTCGTCGTCCGTCTCGACGGCAACAACGCGGAGCTGGGTCGCAAGATCCTGTCGGACGCCAACCACCCGCTCGTGCAGCGCGTGGACACCATGGACGGCGCGGCCGACAAGGCCGCCGAGCTCGCGGCCGCGAAGTAAGGGAAGAGGGACAGAACAGCCATGGCTATCTTCCTCAACAAGGACAGCAAGGTCATCGTCCAGGGCATGACCGGTGCCACGGGCATGAAGCACACCAAGCTCATGCTGGGTGACGGCACCAACATCGTCGGTGGCGTGAACCCGCGCAAGGCCGGCCAGAAGGTCGACTTCGACGGCACCGAGGTCCCCGTCTTCGGCTCCGTCGCCGAGGCCATGAAGGAGACCGGCGCCAACGTCTCGGTCCTCTTCGTGCCGCCGGCCTTCGCCAAGGCCGCCGTCGTCGAGGCGATCGACGCCGAGATCCCCCTCGCCGTCGTCATCACCGAGGGCATCGCCGTCCACGACTCCGCCGCGTTCTACGCGTACGCCGTGGAGAAGGGCAACAAGACCCGCCTCATCGGCCCGAACTGCCCCGGCCTCATCACCCCGGGCCAGTCGAACGCCGGCATCATCCCGGGCGACATCACGAAGCCGGGCCGCATCGGCCTGGTCTCGAAGTCCGGCACGCTGACGTACCAGATGATGTACGAGCTCCGTGACATCGGCTTCTCCTCCGCCGTCGGCATCGGTGGCGACCCGGTCATCGGCACCACGCACATCGACGCCCTGGCGGCCTTCGAGGCCGACCCGGAGACCGACCTCATCGTGATGATCGGCGAGATCGGCGGCGACGCCGAGGAGCGTGCGGCCGACTTCATCAAGGCCAACGTCACCAAGCCGGTCGTCGGCTACGTCGCGGGCTTCACCGCGCCCGAGGGCAAGACCATGGGCCACGCCGGCGCCATCGTCTCCGGCTCCTCCGGCACCGCCCAGGCGAAGAAGGAGGCCCTGGAGGCCGCCGGTGTGAAGGTCGGCAAGACCCCCACCGAGACCGCCAAGCTGGCGCGCGCCATCCTCGCGGGCTGACGCACGGCACCGCCTGACAGGCCGTAGGCACGTGGGCCCCGCCCCCGGGAGACCGGGGGCGGGGCCCACGCGCGTGTCCGGGACGGACTACTCCGCGGCCGGGATCAGCCGCTCCGGGCCGGGGTTCGGCTCGGACCGCAGCCTGTCGCGGAGCTCCACGTCCTCCTCGCCGAGCTTCTGCGGCCCGCCGCGCACCGGGACGCCGTTCACGATCTGCCCGGGGGCGACCTCCGGGATGTAGCGGGTCGGCGCCGTCCACGCCGAGATGGCCGTGAGCCCGATGAGGACCGCCGTCGCGCCGGCGACCGTCCGGGTCATCAGCCGGGTCCGCCGCTCGCTGCCGCCGCGGATCGTGCGCGCCCCGGGGAGCGTCGCCGCCGGCGCCTCCGTGACCAGCGCGCCGAGCCGCCGCTGGAGCGCCTCGGGCTCCGCGAGCTCCGGCACGGCCCGGCCGATCGCCTCGCGCGCGTACAGCAGCCGGTTGGCGGCGGCCGGCGTGCTGGCCTCCGTCTCGGCGGCCGTCTCCGGCAGGTCGAGCCCGAGTCCGTCGTAGAGCAGCAGGGTCCGCCGGTACGGCGCCGGCAGGTCGAGCAGCGCGCCGAGCAGCGCCCGCCGGCCCGCGTCGGCCGGCGGCGAGTCGGGGTGCTTGTGGGCGCGGCGCAGCCGGTGCCAGGGCGAGAGGGCGTACTCGTACGCCGTCGCCCGCACCCAGCCGACCGGGTCGGGGTCCACGGCCACCTCGGGCCAGTGCTCCCACGCGTGGTGGAAGGCGTGCTCGACGGCCTCCTGGGAGAGCCGGCGGCGCCCGGTCAGCAGATAGGTCTGGTGGACGAGGCCGGGGGCCGCGTACCCGTACAGGGCGTCGAACGCCTGCTCGGGGGTGAGGTCGGGGTACGGCGCCCCGGTGGCTTCCGGCGCGGGTGCCGGGGCGGACGTGGGCGTGGACTCCGGGGCGGACGCATGCGCGGACTCCGGTGGGGACGCGTGCGCGGACTCCGGCCTGGGTTCCGGCTTCGGGCGCCGGCCGGCGGGGGTGATCGAGCGCGCGGGGGAGGGGGCCCTGGGGGGCTTCGCGGCTCGTTTGGCGGCGGCCTTGGGCCGCACGTTCGCCGTGGCGGGGGTGGGTGCCGGAGCGGTGGGCGGCGCGGGGGCCCGCCCCTCGGCCCGGGCGGCAGGGCCGGTCTCGGAAGCCCCGCCGGGCGGCGCCGTCGGCCCGGACGGCGTCGCCGCCTCGGACGGCGCCGTCGGCTCCGTGTCGGTGAGCAGCTTCGTGTATGCCTCGCGCTTGCGGCCGCGGGGGGACGAACGGCCGGTCTCCCATGCCTTGACCGTGGCCTTCGTGACGCCCATGGCCTCGGCGACCTGCTCCTCGCTCAGGGAGAGGGCCTCGCGCAGTCTGCGCCGCTCCTTCGGAGTCGGCAGCGATGGGGCGGTGGAGGGGGGCGCGGTGTCGCCGCCCCGGCTCGTCTGGCTCATCGGCGTCGACCTCCCGCAGCACACGTCTGGGCGGAAAAGTACATAAACGTATATTGAGCGACACAACGGATGTTTGCCTGTTACGCCGCGAAAGCGCGTGTCGTTGGCAGCATGGCCCCGTGACCCACCTGACCGAGCACTCCCTGGTCCAGGGCGGGCGTTCCGCCGCGTTCGCCACCGCCTGCGTCCGCGGCGGGGTCGCCGCCGGACTCGGCGTCGGCGCGCTCGCGGTCCTGGTGATCGCGGTGTGGATCAGCTCGCCGTTCCCCGACAGCGGCGCCGGCGGAGCCCTCCACGTCGCCGCCGGGCTCTGGCTGCTCGCCCACGGCGTGGACCTCGTCCGCACCGACACGCTCAGCGGGCTGCCCGCGCCCCTCGGGGTGGTGCCGCTGCTGACGGCCGTGCTGCCGGTCTGGCTGGTCTTCCGGACCGCGCGCTCCACCCTCGACCCGGCCGACAGCACCCGCCCCCGGCCCTCGCCCGCGGGTGCGCTCGGCGCGGTCTCGGGCGGGTATCTGCTGGTCGCGGCCGTGATCGTGGTCTACAGCGCGAGCGGGCCGCTCCCCGCCGACCTCGTCACCGCCGGACTGTGGCTGCCCGCCGTGGCCGTCGGCGCGGCGGGCGCGGGCGTCTGGACCGCGCTGGGCCGGCCGCTGCCGGGCCGGGAGGAGACCGCCGCCGCGCTGCGCGGGGCGGGGACCGGCCTGCTCACGCTCCTCGCGGGCGGGGCGGTGCTGGCCGGGACCGCGCTGGTCTGGCGCGCGGGCGCGGCGCGGGTCTCGTACGAGGGACTCGCGGGGGAGTGGTCCGGACGGGTGACGCTGGCGCTGCTCGTCCTCGTCCTGCTGCCCAATGCGGCGGTGTGGGCGGCGGCGTACGGCCTCGGTCCCGGCTTCGCGCTGGGCACGGGCGCGTCGGCGACCCCGCTGGGCCTCACCGGTGACCCCGCAGTACCGCCCTTCCCGCTCCTGGCGGCCCTGCCGCCGGAAGGGCCCGGCGGCTGGCCGCAGTGGGCCGCGGCGGCGGTGCCGCTGGTCGCGGCGGTGGCGCTGGGCCGGTCGGTCGGCCGCTCGACCGGCACCGGCGAGGCCCGTGAGACGGCGCTCGCGGCGCTGGGCGCGGCCTGGGCCTCCGGCGCGGCGGTCGCCGTCCTGGCGGGTGCGGCGGGCGGCCCGCTCGGCTCGGGCCGGCTGCTCGCCTTCGGCCCGGTGTGGTGGCAGGCGGGCGCGGCGGCGGTGCTGTGGGGCGTGGGCGTCGGTCTGCCGACGGCGCTGGCGGTACGGGCCTGGGGCCGCCGGGTGCCCCGCGTGAAGCACTCCGAGGCCCCGGAGCCGCCCAAGCCGCCCAAGCCGCCGAAGCAGCCCAAGCCGCCCAAGGCGACGAAGCCGCCCAAGGCGACGAAGCAGCCCGAGGCGCCCGAGCAGCCCGAGGTCGTGGAGCCCCCCAAGGCGTCCAGGTGGTGGAGGAAGCGGAAGGAGTCGCGGCCACCGGAGCCGGTCCTGGCCGCGTCCGGCGCCGCCCCGAAGCCGGCGGACCCCCTCCGCCACGGCGGGGACTTCGCCCTCGACCCGTTCGACCCGCTCGACCCCCTCGCCTCCTTCGACGACGAGGGCTACGAGCCGTACGACTACCTCCCCGCGTCCTGGGAGACCCCGCGGGACCGGAGCGAGGGCCCCGCGCGGCACACGGAACCGCCCCGGCCGTCAGGGACGACCGGGGCGGACGGAACGTGAGAGGCGGGAGGTGCGGGTGCGCGAGCTAGTCGCGCACCCCGAAGCCGTCCCGCAGCGGCTTGGGCAGGAGGTCGTTGCAGGCCAGCGCGCCCGCGTGCGTGAGGGCGTCGTCCCGGCAGTCGTAGAAGTCCTTGTAGACCAGCTGCATCGTGAAGCCGACGCCCACGATCGCCAGGGCCACGACCGAGGCCACCAGGCCGCTGATCGCCGCCGTCCGCATCGACCGGGCCGGGTTCGGGGTGCCCGGCGCCGCGGACGGGCGTCCCGCGGGCTGGGACGCGGACTGTGATTCCGGCGACACCTCGGCGCCGGCCTTCGGCTTCGTGCGCAGCGAGCTGATCGCCCAGTACAGCGAGAGGGCACCGAGGAGGAGGGCCAGCTCCGGGATGTCGAAGATCGCGAAGAAGAAGGCCCACATGCCGCCGAGGACCGCGTACCGCGCCCGCCGCTGGGCCGGGTCCGTGGGGTCCCAGCGCAGCCCCGGCCGCTCGGGCCCCTGCTTGCCGGAGCCGCCCTGGCCGCCTTGGCGCTCCGGTCCGCGCCCGAAGCCGTCCGACGACCGGCCCGGCTGGCGCGGGCTCCAGCGCCCGTCGGACGAGCCCGTCACGGGCGACGAGGACGCGTCGTCCTCGCCGTCCGGGCCCTCGCGGCCGTCCCGGCCCTCCGGGCGGCGCGGCTGCCACGGCTCGTCGGGCTTGCCCTCGGGCGGCGGGGCGAACGGGTTGTTGTCGTTCGTGGACTGGCGATCCGGCATCTGCTGGACGTCTTCCCTCTGTCGTCGTGACCGTCGTCGTGACCGTTGTGACCGTCGTGGCACCCGGGTGGCGCACCGCGTCGGACCCTGACGCTACCCCCCTGCTCCGCCCCCGTCCCGTGGGGGCCGTCCGGTGTGCCGGTATCGTTGCTGACGGTCGAGCCATTCGTAGGGTTCCCCGTATCGACGGGCACGATTCGTTCGTAGGACCGTACAAATACCCACGGAAAGAGTGACCCAGTGGCTGCCGCCCGCCTTGTCGTTCTGGTCTCCGGGTCCGGTACCAACCTTCAGGCCCTCCTCGACGGCATCGCCGCCGACCCCGAGGGCTACGGCGCCGAGATCGTCGCCGTCGGCGCCGACCGCGAGGCCGTCGCCGGCCTGGAGCGCGCCGAGCGCGCCGGGCTGCCCACCTTCGTCTGCCGGGTGAAGGACCACGCGAGCCGCGAGGAGTGGGACCGTGCGCTGGCCGAGGCCACCGCCGCGTACGAGCCGGACCTCGTCGTCTCGGCCGGGTTCATGAAGATCCTCGGCAAGGAGTTCCTCGCCCGCTTCGGCGGCCGGGTCGTCAACACCCACCCGGCGCTCCTCCCCAGTTTTCCCGGTGCCCACGGGGTGCGTGACGCGCTCGCCCACGGCGTGAAGGTCACCGGGTGCACCGTCCACTTCGTCGACGACGGCGTCGACACCGGCCCGATCATCGCCCAGGGCGCGGTCGAGGTGCGGGAGTCGGACGATGAAGCCGCTCTGCACGAGCGCATCAAGGAAGTCGAGCGCTCGCTGCTCGTCGACGTCGTGGGGCGTCTCGCCCGGCACGGCTACCGCATTGAGGGACGAAAGGTTCAGATCGGTGAACACGGACACCGTTAAGCCCATCCGCCGCGCGCTGGTCAGCGTCTACGACAAGACCGGCCTGGAGGAGCTGGCCCGCGGTCTGCACGAGGCCGGTGTCGAGCTCGTCTCCACCGGCTCCACCGCCGGGAAGATCGCCGCCGCCGGCGTCCCGGTCACCAAGGTCGAGGAGCTGACCGGCTTTCCCGAGTGCCTGGACGGCCGCGTCAAGACCCTGCACCCGCGCGTGCACGCCGGCATCCTCGCCGACCTGCGCCTGGAGTCGCACCGCGAGCAGCTCGCCGAGCTGGGCGTGGAGCCCTTCGACCTGGTCGTCGTGAACCTCTACCCCTTCCGCGAGACCGTCGCCTCCGGCGCCACCCCGGACGAGTGCGTCGAGCAGATCGACATCGGCGGCCCGTCGATGGTCCGCGCCGCCGCCAAGAACCACCCCTCGGTCGCCATCGTCACCAGCCCCGAGCGGTACGCCGACGTCCTCGCGGCCGTCAAGGACGGCGGCTTCGACCTGACCGCCCGCAAGCGCCTCGCCGGCGAGGCGTTCCAGCACACCGCCGCCTACGACGTGGCCGTGGCCTCCTGGTTCGCCGACGACTATGCGGCGGCCGACGACAGCGGCTTCCCCGACTTCCTGGGCGCCACCTACGTGCGCAAGAACGTCCTGCGCTACGGCGAGAACCCGCACCAGGGCGCCGCCCTCTACGTCGACGGCACGGGCGGCCTCGCCGAGGCCGAGCAGCTGCACGGCAAGGAGATGTCGTACAACAACTACACGGACACCGACGCCGCGCGCCGGGCCGCGTACGACCACACCGAGCCCTGCGTCGCGATCATCAAGCACGCCAACCCGTGCGGCATCGCGATCGGCGCCGACGTCGCCGAGGCCCACCGCAAGGCCCACGCCTGCGACCCGCTCTCCGCCTTCGGCGGCGTCATCGCCGTCAACCGCCCGGTGACCGTCGAGCTGGCCGAGCAGGTCGCCGAGATCTTCACCGAGGTCATCGTCGCCCCGGCGTACGAGGACGGCGCGGTCGAGGTCCTCGCCAAGAAGAAGAACATCCGCGTGCTGCGCGCCGAGGGCGCCCCCAGCAACCCGGTCGAGGTCAAGCCCGTCGACGGCGGCGCCCTGCTCCAGGTCACCGACCGCCTCCAGGCCGAGGGCGACGACCCGGCGCACTGGACCCTCGCCACCGGCGAGGCCCTCTCCGCCGAGGAGCTCGCCGAGCTCGCCTTCGCCTGGAAGGCGTGCCGCGCGGTCAAGTCCAACGCCATCCTGCTCGCCAAGGACGGCGCCTCGGTCGGCGTCGGCATGGGCCAGGTCAACCGCGTCGACTCCGCCAAGCTCGCCGTCGAGCGCGCCGGCGAGGAGCGGGCGCGCGGCTCGTACGCCGCCTCCGACGCCTTCTTCCCCTTCCCCGACGGCCTGGAGATCCTCACCGCGGCCGGCGTGAAGGCGGTCGTCCAGCCCGGCGGCTCGATGCGCGACGAGCTCGTCGTCGAGGCCGCGAAGAAGGCCGGCGTGACGATGTACCTCACCGGCACCCGCCACTTCTTCCACTGAGACCCATCCCCCGGGGCCTTCCTGATCAGGAAGGCCCCGGGGGCGTCTCTGGTCTAATGGTCTGGCCCCGGGCCGGCCGGCAGTAGTGGAGACGTGGTGTTGGACGTACTGAACAAGCCCGCGGCGGACCCCGCCGACGAGCGGCCCGCCGAGGGCGCGGGCCCCGCACCCGTCCCGTACCTCCCGTACGTGCTGATCGCGGTCGTCCTCACCGCCCTGTACTTCCTCTACTCCTGGGTGCAGTACGACCACTTCCGCACCCCCTCCTGGGACCTCGGCATCTTCGGGCAGGCCGTCCGCTCCTACGCCGAGTTCAGGGTCCCCGTCGTCGACATCAAGGGCCCCGGCTTCCCGATACTCGGCGACCACTTCAGCCCGGTGACGGCGCTCCTCGCCCCGCTCTACTGGCTCTGGCCCTCACCGGTCTCGCTGCTCTTCGCGCAGGCCGCGCTCTTCGCCGGCTCCGCCGTCGTCGTCGGCCGCACCGCCCAGCAGATCCTCGGCAGCCGCGCCACCGGCATCGCGCTCACCGTCGCGTACGGACTCTCCTGGGGCCTCCAGGAGGCCGTGAAGTCCGACTTCCACGAGATCGCCTTCGCCGTCCCGATGCTCGCCCTCGTCTGCCGCGCCCTGCTCCTCGGCCGCTGGACGGCCGCGGCGGCCTGGGCGGCGCCGCTGGTCCTCGTGAAGGAGGACATGGGGCTCACCGTCGCCATGGTCGGCGTCGTCCTCGCCCTCAAGGGCCAGAAGAAGCTCGGCGCCGCCCTCGCCGGCTTCGGCGTCGCCTTCTTCGCCCTCACCGTCCTCGTCCTCATCCCGGCCGCCAGCAAGCTCGGCCAGTACGACTACTGGGCCAAGATCGAGAAGACGGGCACCGGCGCCGAGACCTCCCTCGGCCAGATCATCAGCTCCGCCCTCACCTCCGGCGAGCGCTGGGAGATGGTCCTCTACCTCCTCGCGATCACCGGCTTCCTCGCGCTGCGCTCCCCGCTGGTGCTGCTCGTCCTGCCCACCCTCGGCTGGCGCTTCGTCTCCCAGGACGCCAACCACTGGGGCATGCACTGGCACTACAGCGCCGTCCTGATGCCGATCGTCTTCCTGGCCCTGGTCGAGGCCGTCCGCGCGGTCCGCACCTCGCCCCGCCCCTGGCTCGCCGCGTACGGCAAGGTCGCCGTCGCCGCCGCCACGGCCGTCGGGCTCACCCTCGCCGCGAACCTCCCGCTGCGCGATCTGCTGAAGTCCGAGACGTACGCCGCCGACGCCCGCGCCGACCAGGCCCGCGCGGCCGTCGCGGCGGTCCCGGAGGGCGCCAGCGTGGAGGCCGACGTCCCCCTCCTGGCCCACCTCACCGCGGACCACAAGGTCTACTGGATCGGCACCGCGAAGGGCGCGACCCCCGACTACCTCGCGCTCGACCTGCGCGGCTGGTCCGGCCAGACCTCGGACCCGGCGGTGACGGCTTCGCAGTTGCACCCGGAGGCGGCGTACGAGATCGTCCACCGCTCGGACGGCTTCGCGGTGCTGAGGAAGAAGTAGCGGACACGCCGAAGGGGCCCGGTTCCAGGGAGAACCGGGCCCCTTCGGCGTGCCGCGCGGGTCAGTACCGCGGGCGGGCGAACCAGGCGGTGCCGCTGGGGACGACGGGGGCGGCGGTGATGACGGCGGCGAAGACGACCCACAGCACCGGGAAGATCTTCGCGCTGGCGAGCTGGGTGTCGAAGGACGCGAAGAGCAGGATGAGGCCCACGACACCGCCGAGCGCGCCGTAGACCACGGTGGTGATCCGGATGCCCTGGCCGCCGTTGCCGAACTTGACGCCGAGGGTGATCGACAACGCGGCGAGACCGGCCGCGATCAGGGCGATGATGACCGCGCCGCCGATGGCGACATCGATCCCGGTCTCGGCACGGACGTCGTTGATGCCGTTCGCGAGGTCGTTGGCGATCGCGGCGACGTACGCGAAGTAGATCGCGATCGCGATCTGCGCCGCCGCGACCAGGTAGAGGAACACCCGAGCCGTCACCAGCAGCCCCGGCATCGACTGCGGGAACTGGTTCGGGCCGCCCGGGTAGGCGCCGTACGGCGCGACGGGCGGGGCGGCCGGGTAGCCGTAGGCGCCCTGCTGCGGGACGCCCTGGGGGGCCTGCGGGTAGCCGTAGCCCGGCTGACCCTGCGGCGGCTGGCCGTAGGGGTTGTTCGGTTCGCCGAAGCTCATCGGGTGTTTCCTCCGTGAAGGTTCTCGTGCGGGGACGGACGCGGCCCGCGAGGAGGGACTTTCACGGCATGTGAGCGGATTCCCCCCGGCACTTTCCGCGGCACTGCGCTGGTCATCGTCCTCGTAGCTCCGAGGTGTTGTCCAGTCGATACGCACCGGAGTTGTGCAAGTGCAACCCTTCCCTCCGGCCCGCGCGGCTCCGCCGGAAGCCGTGGCGGGAGCCGCGGCGGACCGAATTGGGAGAAGGCGGGGGTCATCCGCGAGGATGTCTCCATGAGCGCCCAGATTCTCGACGGCAAGGCCACCGCGGCCGCGATCAAGTCCGACCTGACCGCCCGTGTGGCGGCCCTCAAGGAGCAGGGCGTCACGCCCGGTCTCGGCACCGTCCTGGTCGGCGACGACCCGGCCAGCCAGAAGTACGTCGCGGGCAAGCACCGCGACTGCGCGCAGGTCGGCATCGCCTCCATCCAGCGCGAACTCCCCGCGACCGCCACGCAGGAGGAGATCGAGGCGGTCGTCCGGGAGCTCAACGAGGACCCGGCGTGCACCGGTTACATCGTCCAGCTGCCGCTGCCGAAGGGCATCGACGAGAACCGCGTCCTGGAGCTGATGGACCCGGCGAAGGACGCCGACGGCCTCCACCCGACCAACCTCGGCCGGCTCGTCCTCAACGAGCCCGCCCCGCTGCCCTGCACGCCGAACGGCGTCATCACGCTGCTCCGCGCCCACGGCGTGGAGATCAACGGCGCCGAGGTCGTGGTCGTCGGCCGCGGCGTCACCATCGGCCGCACGATGCCGCTGCTGCTGACCCGCCGCTCCGAGAACGCCACCGTCACGCAGTGCCACACCGGCACCCGCGACCTCGCGTTCCACCTGAAGAAGGCCGACATCATCGTGGCCGCCGCCGGCGTGCCGCACCTGATCAAGCCGGAGGACGTGAAGCCGGGCGTGGCCGTCCTCGACGTCGGCGTCTCGCGCAACGCCGAGGGCAAGATCCTCGGCGACGTGCACCCGGACGTCGCCGAGGTGGCCGCCTGGATCTCCCCGAACCCTGGCGGCGTGGGCCCGATGACCCGCGCGCAGCTGCTCGTGAACGTCGTCGAGGCCGCGGAGCGCGCGGCCGCGGCGCTCTGAGATGACCCCGGGGAGCCCGGCTTCCCCCGCGGGCCCCGACGGCCCGCGGGAGCTGCCGCGCGGCCGGGTGTCGAAGATCCGCCGGGTGCGCGGTTCGCGCCGGCCGCCGACCGTCACCACCGACACCGCGCGGCCCGAGGGCGGCGGCCGGGCGGCCGGCCGCGCCGCCCCCGCGCCCGCCCGCCAGTGGCCGCTGCTGCTCGTCCTGGGCACGGCGGCGCTGGGACTGCTCGTGGTGGGGACCGACCCCTTCTTCCAGTCCTTCCGGATCGGGACGATGATGGTCGGCGCGGCGCTGCTGCTGGGCATGGTGCTGCGCCGGGTGCTGCCCTCGGTGGGCATGCTCGCGGTCCGCTCGCGGTTCACCGACATGATCACGTACGGGGTGATGGGCTCGCTGATCGTGCTGCTCGCGCTCATGGTGCAGCCGAGGCCCTGGCTGAAGATCCCGTTCCTGGAGGACATCCTCCACCTGACGGTGACCTGACCCGCCCCCGCTCGTGTGCGCGACGACGCCCGCCCTCTCCCCCGTGGGAGGGCGGGCGCCGCCGTGATCAAGGGTCATGTACGCGCCAATGGAGGCGCAAGTTCGCGCCGCCCGCTGTGGCATGGAAGTGACCATTCCGGTACATCCGCCGACCGGGGCCGGGGTCCCGCTCGCCCTCCGGAGCTGCCATCCTTCGGGGGAGCCGGCCGGGGCGCCGGCCGGAGTGACGGCCGGCGACGGCAGGGGACAAGGGGGCGCACATGTCGGCGTGGAAGTCGCTGTCCGACGAACTCGATCCGGACATAAGGACGTTCACCGACCGCCTGCGGCAGGTCATCGACCGAAGCGGCCTCGGCGTCGTCGCCGTCGCCGAACGCACCCGGCGCGACCGGGCCGACTGGGACGCCTACCTCCACGCCCGCCGGCCCGTGCCGAGGAGCGCCGTCGTCGCGCTCTCCGACATCACCGGCGCCGACCTCGGCCCCCTCACCGCCCAGTGGGAACACGCGGACCGCGCCTGGAAGCGGGTCCTGCGCGCCCGCGCGGTACCGGAGCAGCCGTCACCGGCGACCGCCGCGGACGCGGCCGCGTCCGCACCCGCCGGGACCGCCACTCCGGAGCCCGTACGCGACGAGCCCCGCCCCGCTGCGGAGCCCGTACGCGCGCCTTCGGAGCCTGTACGCGACGAGCCCCGCACCCCTTCGGAGCCCGTACGCGACGCCGCCCGCGCGCCGGAGGGTGCCCAGGACGGCCGGCCGTCGGCACCGGCCCCTCAGGACGCCGCCGTACGGGACGGGGGTCCCGCCCCGGAGGGCGCCCAGGACGCGCCACGTGCGCCGGAGCGCGCGGGAGGCGGGTGGCCGGCCGTGCCCGTTCCCCGGGACGCCCCCGTACGGGGCGGGGGTCCCGCCCCGGAGGGTGCGCGGGGAGGGTGGCCGGCCGTCCCCGCCCCGCGGGACGGCGTACGGGGCGACGCCCGCGCCCCGGAGAGCACCCGGGCCGGGTGGCCCGCCGTCCCGACCGCGCCGGCCGACCGCACCATGCGCGTCAGGCCCGTACCGCCGATCCCCGCACCCCACCCGGCCCCGCCGCCCGCCGCCTCCGCGCCCGCTCCCACCGGCCCGCGCAAGCCCCGGCGCGGGTCCCCGCTGCTCTACGTCGCCGGGATCGTCGGCGCCGCGCTCGTCGTCACCGCCGCCGTCCTCCTCGTCGACCTCGGCGGCTCCGACGCGCCGCCCGTCGCCACCCCCGCCCCGTCCACCACCACCCCGACGCCCACCCCCAGCCTCCCCGAGGGCGTCCGGTGCACGGGCGCCGACTGCGGCGGCGAGGACCCCGAGCGCATGGGGTGCGGCGGCCCGCTCGCCACCACCGTCGCCCGCACCCGCATCGGCGGCGCCCTCGTCGAGGTCCGGCACAGCACCGTCTGCGCCGCCGCCTGGGCCCGCATCAGCGGCGCGGCAGGGGGCGACGAGGTCAGCGTCCAGGCCGGCACCGCCATCCAGGTCGAGAACGTCCTCGTCGGCGAGACCGACGCCTACACCACGATGATCCCGGTCCCCTCCCCGGACGCCGTCCGCGCCTGCGCCCGACTCGACGACGGGAGCGGCGACGGTTGCACCGGAGAGTGAAACGAGCCATGGGGTGAGCCGCACCACAAGGGGGTGGGGGTGCAGAGGGGCCCGCGTCCGATAGCCTGACGCCGGATATCTCTTCACATCGAGACATCGATCGATCAGGGAGCGATATCCAGCCTCAGGGGCAGGGAACCCCACCGCCAGCTGTCTTACGGAGATCGCCATGACCCGCACTCCCGTGAATGTCACCGTGACCGGCGCGGCCGGCCAGATCGGCTACGCGCTGCTCTTCCGCATCGCCTCCGGCCACCTGCTCGGCGCGGACGTGCCGGTCAAGCTGCGCCTCCTCGAGATCCCGCAGGGCGTCAAGGCCGCCGAGGGCACCGCCATGGAGCTCGACGACTGCGCGTTCCCGCTGCTCAAGGGCATCGACATCTTCGACGACCCGAACAAGGGCTTCGAGGGCGCCAACATCGGCCTGCTCGTGGGCGCCCGCCCGCGCGGTCCGGGCATGGAGCGCGGCGACCTGCTCGCCGCCAACGGCGGCATCTTCAAGCCGCAGGGCGAGGCCATCGCCGCCCACGCCGCGGACGACGTCAAGATCCTCGTCGTCGGCAACCCGGCCAACACCAACGCCCTCATCGCCCAGTCCGCCGCAAAGGGCGTCCCGGCCGAGCGCTTCACCGCGATGACCCGCCTGGACCACAACCGCGCCCTGACGCAGCTGGCCCAGAAGACCGGCTCCTCGGTCACGGACATCAAGCGCCTCACCATCTGGGGCAACCACTCCGCGACCCAGTACCCGGACATCTTCCAGGCGGAGATCGCCGGCAAGAACGCCGCCGACGTCGTGAACGACGAGGCGTGGCTGGCCGACACCTTCATCCCGACCGTCGCCAAGCGCGGCGCCGCGATCATCGACGCCCGTGGCGCGTCCTCCGCGGCCTCGGCCGCGAACGCCGCCATCGACCACGTGTACACGTGGGTCAACGGCACCGCCGAGGGCGACTGGACCTCCATGGGCGTTCCGTCGGACGGCTCCTACGGCGTCCCCGAGGGCCTCATCTCGTCCTTCCCGGTCACCTGCAAGGACGGCAAGTACGAGATCGTCCAGGGCCTGGAGATCAACGACTTCTCCCGCGCCCGCATCGACGCCTCCGTCAAGGAGCTGTCGGAGGAGCGCGACGCGGTCCGCGAGCTCGGCCTCATCTGAGCCCGAACGCCCCGCGCGTGACGGAGCCCCCGGTCCTCGGACCGGGGGCTCCGCCCGTTTCCGGGCCGGGACCTCCGCCCGATTCCGGACCGGGGGCTCCGTCCGCTACCCGACGGCTCGGGCTCAGTGCGACGGGGTGTAGCTGCCGGGGACCATGCGGGTCGAGACCGCGATGCGGTTCCAGGAGTTGATGACGACGATCGCGCCGATCACCCGGGCCAGCTCCGCGTCGTCGAAGTGCTCGGCCGCCGCCGCGTACACCGCGTCGGGTACGAAGCCGTCGGTCAGCTCGGTGACCGCCTCGGTGAGGGCGATCGCGGCCAGCTCCCGCTCCGTGTAGAAGTGCCGGGACTCCTGCCAGGCGGCGAGCTGGACGACCCGCTCCACGGTCTCGCCCTCGGCGAGCGCGTCCTTCGTGTGCATGTCGAGGCAGAAGGCGCAGTGGTTGATCTGCGAGGCCCGGATCTTGATCAGGTGGTAGAGGACCGGGTCCACGCCCTTGGCCGCCTCCTTCTCCAGGCGGACCATCGCCTTGTAGAAGTCGGGCGCCAGCTCGAAGAACGGCATGCGCTGCGTGTGCTGGTGGGCGAGGGGCCGGGCGGGGGAGTGTTCCGTCGTGGTGGTCATGGAGCCACCGTACGGAGCGGATGGCGTGCCGCTATGGTCCATTTCCATGCGGAACGACTGGGCCACTTTCGGCGCCGACCTCCATCTCGACCTCCGCGGCACCCGCCTGCGGGCCGGCCTCATGGACGCCCTGCGCGAGGCCGTGCGCAGCGGGCGTCTGGCGCCGGGGAGCCGGCTGCCGTCCTCGCGGCAGCTCGCGGCGGATCTCGGTGTCGCCCGGAACACGGTCGCCGACGCGTACGCCGAGCTGGTCGCCGAGGGCTGGCTCACCGCCCGCCAGGGTTCCGGCACCCGGGTCGCCCGCCGCACCGAGCCCCGGCCCGCCCCCGAGCCCGCGGCACCCCGGGAGGCCCCGGCCGGGCCCACCCCGGGCGGCACCCCGTGGCGGCCGCCCGGCGGCCCGGGCGTCCGCGCCTCCCGGCGGCGGACGCCGACCCCCGCGTACGACCTCAGGACCGGCACCCCCGACCTCGCCTCCTTCCCGCGCGCCGAATGGCTGAGGGCGTACCGGAAGGCGCTGACCGCGGCCCCCAACGAGGCCTTCGGGTACGGCGACCCGCGCGGCCGCGTCGAGCTGCGCGCGGTTCTCGCCGAGTACCTGGCCCGCGCCCGGGGCGTGCACGCCCGGCCCGAACGGATCGTGATCTGCGCGGGGTTCGCGCACGGCCTGATGCTGCTCGGCCAGGTCCTGCGGGCGCGCGGCACACGGGCGGTGGCGGTGGAGTCGTACGGGCTCGGCATGTACGCGAAGCTGCTGCGCGACGCCGGACTCGACTCCCCCGCGCTGCCCTTCGACGAACGCGGCACGCGGGTCGACACGCTGACGGAGCCGGGCGGGCCGGAGCCCGGCGCGGTGCTGCTGACCGCCGCCCACCAGTTCCCGCTCGGCGGGGCGCTGCCGCCCGACCGGCGGGCGGCGGTGGTCGACTGGGCGCGGGCGACCGGCGGGTTCGTCCTGGAGGACGACTACGACGGGGAGTTCCGGTACGACAGGCAACCCGTCGGAGCTCTTCAAGGGCTCGACCCGGAGCGGGTCGTCTACCTCGGCACCGCCAGCAAGTCCCTCGCCCCGGGGCTGCGGCTCGCCTGGATGGTGCTGCCGGAGGGCCTGGTGGACGAAGTCGCCGCCGCGAAGGGGGAGGTCGTGGACTGGATGTGCGGTACCCCCGACCAGCTGGCCTTCGCGGAGTTCCTCGCCTCGGGGGCGCACGACCGGCACGTACGGGCCATGCGCCTGCGCTACCGGCACCGCCGCGACCAGCTCGTCGCCGCCCTGGCGCGGCACGCGCCCGGCATCCGGGTCGGCGGGATCGCGGCCGGCCTGCACGCGGTGCTGGCGCTGCCGCCCGGCACCGAACAGGCGGCGCTCCGCTCCGCCGCCTGGCACGGCCTCGCGGTGCAGGGCCTCGGCCAGTTCCGCCAGCCGGGCGCCTCCGGCCCTCTGGAGGGCCTCGTCGTGGGCTACGGCACCCCGCCGGACAGCGGCTGGCAGGGCGCCCTCCAGGCCCTCTGCCGGGTCCTGGAGGGCGTGGGGGAGGGCGTCGGGGAAGGGGACGGCGTCGGTGACGAAGAGGGGGACGGCGTCGGGGAGGGCTTCCGAGGAGACGACGGGGGCTTCGCCTGAGGCGAGGGCTTCGGAGGCGGGGAGGGCGGGGCGGGCGGCGCGGCCTCTGGCAGGGTGGGTACGTGACGTCGCACCCCACCCCGGACGACCGCCCCCGCCCCGACGCGGAGGCCGCCGCGCGGGAGTTCACCGCGTACCGGCCGAGGCTCTTCGGGCTCGCCTACCGCATGCTCGGGTCCGCCGAGGAGGCCGAGGACACCGTCCAGGACGCCTATCTGCGGTGGAGCGGCGCCGACCGGGCGGCCCTCGTCCAGCCGGCCGCCTGGCTCACCAGGGTCGTCACCAACCTCTGCCTCAACCGGCTCACCTCCGCCCGCGCCACCCGCGAGCGGTACACGGGGACCTGGCTGCCCGAGCCGGTGCTCACGGACGGGCGCGGCCCGCTCGGCGCGCCCGGCGCGGGACCGCTGGAGTCCGCCGAGCGACACGACGACGTCTCCACGGCGATGCTCCTGCTCCTGGAGCGGCTGACCCCCGCCGAGCGCGCGGTGTACGTGCTCCGCGAGGCATTCGGCTATCCCTACCGGGAGCTCGCCGGCGTCCTGGACCTCGGCGAGGCCAACTGCCGCCAGCTGTACGGGCGGGCGGCCCGCCGCGTGGCGGAGCCGGGCGACGACGGCGCCGCCGCCCGCTTCGAGCCGCCGGCGCCGGAGCGGCGGCGGCAGCTCGTCGAGTCCTTCGTCGCCGCCGCCCGCGAGGGCGACCTCGCGGGGCTGGAGAAGCTCCTCGCGCGAGACGTCGTCTGGTGGGGCGACGGCGGCGGCAAGGTCAGGTCGGCGCTCCGGCCCGTCCGGGGCCGCGACCAGGTGCTCCGCTTCCTCGTCGGCGTCGCGGGCCGCCAGGAGGAGGGCGCGGTGCTCACCGTGGCGGAGGTCAACGGCGCTCCCGGCGTCGTCCTGCACGTGGGCGCCCGCGTCCTCGGCGTCGCCGCGGTGGTGCTTCGCGCGGACGGCCGGATCACCGACGTGCGGATGGTGATGAACCCGGACAAGCTCGGCTATGTGACCCGGCAGTTCGCCGCGCGTCCGGAAGCCGCTCGCTGAGGCTGTCACATCCGCGCGGTCCCGTCGGTCACACGGGGGTGAGCGGCGCTCCGAGGGGAGCGCCCGCGTAGGGAAGGAGACCCCGGAGATGACGACGGAGACGAGGACGATCCTGGTGACGGGGGCCACCGGCACCCTCGGCAGGCCGCTGTGCGCCCGGCTCGCCGCGGCCGGCCACGAGGTGCGCGAGCTGAGCCGCCGCTCGCCGCGCCACCCCGTGGACCTGCGGACCGGCGCCGGTCTCGACGAGGCCCTGACGGGCGTCGACACCGTCGTCCACTGCGCCTCCTCCCCGCGAGGTGGGGACGAGGAGGCGGCCCGCACGCTGATCGCGGCGGCCCGCCGCGCCGGGGTCCGGCACCTCGTCTACATCTCGATCGTCGGCGTCGACCGGGTGCCGCTCGGCTACTACCGGGCCAAGCACGCGGTGGAGCGGCTGGTCGAGGAGTCCGGGATCGGCTGGACCGTGCTGCGGGCCACCCAGTTCCACGACCTCGTGGAGCAGGTCCTGGCGGCCGCGGGGAAGGTGCCGCTGGTGCTGCCGCTGCCCGCCGGAGTCTCGGACCAGCCGGTGGAGGTGACCGAGGTCGCCGAGCGGCTGGCCGAGCTGGCGGCCGGCGACCCCGCGGGCCGCGTCCCCGACATGGGCGGCCCCGAGGTCCGTACGCTCGCCGAACTGGCCCGCGCCCACCTCGCCGCCACGGGCCGCAGCCGCCGCCTGCTGCCCGTCCCGCTGGCCGGCCGGACCTACCGCGCCTTCCGCGCCGGCGGCCACCTGGCACCCGGTCACGCCACCGGCCGGGTCACCTTCGAGCAGTACCTGAAGGCCCGCCCCATTCCGTCCTGAGGGGGCGGCCCCCCTCGGCGAGGGCCACTCCGGCGGTGGCGTGGCGCTCCCGGCCCGAAGGCCACTCCGGGCGGGGCTCGACCCCGTCCCGGGGGCGTGGCCCCTCGGACTGAGGATCGCTCCGGGCGGGGGCTCCACCCCGACCCGGCGGCGTGGCCCCCGGCCTGAAGGTCACTCCGGGCGGTCGGCCCCCTCCTCGGGGGGTGGGGTGCGCTCCGGGGCGGGCGGGGGTGGCTCGCCGAAGCGGGCCAGGGTCAGGGAGGCCGCCACGGCCAGGGCGAAGCCGGTGACGGCCAGACCGCCCAGGCCCTCGCGGGTGCGGTCGCCGAGCCAGACGACGCCCGCCGCCGCGGGGCCCAGCGTCTCGCCCAGGACCATTCCGGCCGTCGCCGTCGTCACCGCGCCCCGCTGGAACGCCGAGGTCAGCAGCAGGAACGCCGCCCCGCCGCCGAGCAGCAGCGCCCACAGCGCCGGGTCGGCGAGGTCGACGCCGTCCAGGAGCCGTACCGCCACCTCGACCACCCCGAAGCCGATCCCCGAGCCGAGGCCGAGGACCAGCGCCCGGGGCCGGTCCGGCAGCCGCCCTCCCACCACGCCCAGCAGCAGCACCCCCGCCGCGATCCCGAGCAGCGCCCAGGGCAGTCCCGGAGGGCCGGACCGGTGGCCCTCCCGCCCCGCCGCGAGCGCCAGCAGGGCGAGCCCCGCGCAGACCGCCGCCACCGCGCCCCACTCGACCCGGCTCAGCCGCACCCCGAGCATCCGGGAGGCCAGCGCCGCCGTGACGGCGAGGCTCGCGGCGAGCGCCGCGCCGACCGCGTACAGGGGGAGGGTGCGCAGGGCCACCACCTCCAGCAGGAAGCCCAGTCCGTCGAGGGCGAGACCGACGACGTACCGCCACTGCCGCAGCGCCCGCCACAGCAGCCCGACGTCCACACCGCTGCCCGTCCCCGGCGCCGCCGCGCGGGCCGCGGCGGCCTGGAAGACGGTGGCCGCGCCGAAGCACAGCGCCGAACCGAGCGCGCAAACCATCCCGAAGAGCACATAGCGACTCTAGGTGCCGAGGCCGGAAAGCGGCGGCCTACACTGTGCGGTCGCGAGGCTCGCGGTCATACGAACGGCCGCGCGGACGGGCACGCGCACACGAAGGTGCGCGGCCACGCGAAGGGGAGGGCGAGGGACATGCGGAGGCTCAGGTCGAGCACGGTGGTGCTCGGCGGTATGGGCGTGCTCGCGGCGACGATCACCGCCTGCGGCGCCGAACCCGACCGCCGGTGCGCGGACCCGGTGACGCTGGAGGAGCTGCCGAGCTATCGGTGCGAGACCGGCGGTTCCGACGACGACGATGACGACAACGGCTCGACCGCGCGCGGCGCCTACTACTACGGCGGCTCCGTCAGCAACGCGCGCCTGTCCGGCGGCAGCTTCGACCGGAAGGCCGTCGAGACCGGCGGCTTCGGCTGCTCGTCCTCCGGGTCGAGCGGCGGCTGAGGCGGGCGGACCGGGACCATGGAACGGCACACCATCGAGCCCCGTCCGGGCTGGCAGGAGACGGTCGAGGAGCAGGGGCTCGTCTATCCGCTGACCCGCTACCCGGACGGTTCGCTGCGCCCGTACTGGGACGAGAGCGCGTACTACTCCTTCACGCTGCCCGAGGTCGAGGCGCTGGAGGAGGTCGTCGAGGAGCTGCACGCGATGTGCCTCGCGGCGGCCGCGCACATCGTCGAGCGGAACCGTTTCGCCGACCTGGGGATCACCGACCCGAAGATCGCCGAGCGGGTCGCCGAGTCCTGGCGCCGCCGTGCCGAACTCCCCTCCCTCTACGCCCGCTTCGACCTCGTCTACGACGGCACCGGCCCGGCGAAGATGCTGGAGTACAACGCGGACACCCCGACCTCCCTGGTGGAGGCGGCGAGCCCGCAGTGGTTCTGGATGGAGGAGCGCTTCCCCGGCGCGGACCAGTGGAACTCGCTCCACGAGCGCCTGGTGGACGCCTGGAAGCGGCAGGCGCCGCTGCTGCCGCCCGGCCCCGTCCACTTCGCCCACTCCGAGACCGACGAGCTCGGCGAGGACCTGATGACGGTCGCGTACCTGCGCGAGACCGCCGAGCAGGCCGGGCTCGCCACCGAGGCGCTCTCCGTGGAGCGGATCGGCTGGGACCGGCTCTCCCGCCGCTTCGTCGACGAGAAGCTGCGGTTCATCCGCAGCTGCTTCAAGCTCTACCCGTGGGAGTGGCTGGTCACCGACCGCTTCGGGAAGCACGTCCTGTCCACCCTGGACAACGGCGGCGGCTCCGGCACCACCTGCTGGATCGAACCCGCCTGGAAGATGCTGCTCTCCAACAAGGCGCTGCTCGCCGTCCTGTGGGAGCTCTACCCCGGCCACCCGAACCTGCTGCCCGCCTATCTCGACGGGCCGCGCGAACTGGCCTCCACCACCGGCTGGGCGGCCAAGCCGCTGCTCGGCAGGGAGGGCGCCGGCGTCACCCTGCACGAACCCGGCAGCGAGGTCGTCGTCCGCGACGAGCCCGTCTGCTACCAGGGTCTGGCCCCGCTCCCCGACTTCGACGGCAACCGCACGCTGCTCGGCGCGTGGGTCGTCGAGGACGAGGCCGCGGGGCTCGGCATCCGGGAGTCCGCGGGCCCCGTCACCGACGAGTACGCCCGCTTCCTCCCGCACGTCATCCTCTGACCGCTACTCCGGTACGTACTCCCGCAGCGGGGCCGGCTTCAGGCCGGCCTCCTCGGCGAGGGCGAGGGCCCGCTCCAGGTCCTGCTCCAGCGTCTCGTTGAAGTGCAGCAGGATGATGTCGCCGGCCTTCAGGGACGGCGACGGCGGGGTCCACTGGCCCCAGGTGGTCAGGTCGTACGTCCACGTGACCACGGCCTTCGCCCCACAGGCGCGGGCGGCGGTCCGGGTGGTCGCGTCGAACGCCCCGTACGGCGGGCGCAGCAGCCGCGGCCCGTCGCCGAACTCCGCCAGGTGCGCGTCCCGCGCCCCGCAGACCTCGGCCTTCTGGCCGGCCGCGTCGAGCGTGGTGAGGTCCGGGTGGCCGACCGTGTGGTTCTCGATCCGCACCCGGCCGTGGTCGAGCAGCCGGTGGAAGTAGCCGGAGTCGTACGAGTACGCCCCCGGCAGCAGGAAGAGCGAGGCGGGCACCCGGCGGTCGAGCAGCAGCTGCGCGGCGGCGGGGTCGTGGAACCAGCCGTCGTCGATGGTGATGAAGACGACCGGGTCCGTGGTCTCGACCCGGGAGACCACGGGCGCGGGCTCGGGCCAGGCCGCCTTCGGGGCGGCGTGCGCGGAGCCGCCGACGGCCCCGAGCAGGGCGAGCGGGACGAGGGTGGCGAGCGCGCCACGGAGCGCGTGGCGCAGACGGAGTCTCGGCATGGCCGCATCATTGGCCTAGACCAACTCTGGTGTCAATGCCCCGAGTTGCCCCGGGGCGGCGGCCCCGCCGCCGCCCCGGAAGCGGACCCCGTCAGTCCGAGAGGACCGCGCGGAGTTGTTCCAGACCCCAGTCGAGGTCCTCCTTCGAGATCACCAGCGGCGGTGCGATCCGGATGGTCGAACCATGGGTGTCCTTCACCAGCACCCCCCGCTCCATCAGCCGCTCCGACACCTCCCGGCCGGTGCCGCGCGCCGGAACGATGTCGATGCCGGCCCACAGCCCGCGGCCCCGCACCGCCTCCACCGCGCCGCCGCCGACCAGCAGCCCCAGCTCCGCGTGCAGGTGCTCGCCCAGTTCGGCCGCCCGCTCCTGGTACTCGCCGGTCCGCAGCATCGCGATCACCTCCAGCGCCACCGCGCAGGCCAGCGGGTTCCCGCCGAAGGTCGAGCCGTGCTCGCCCGGCCGGAACACCCCCAGCACGTCCGCGTCCGCGACCACCGCCGACACCGGCACCACACCGCCGCCCAGCGCCTTGCCCAGGATGTACACGTCCGGCACGACGCCCTCGTGCTCACAGGCGAAGGTGCGGCCCGTCCGGCCCAGGCCCGACTGGATCTCGTCCGCCATGAACAGCACGTTCCGCCGGGACGTCAGCTCCCGCACGCCGCGCAGGTACCCGGCGGGCGGGACGAGGACTCCCGCCTCGCCCTGGATCGGTTCGAGCAGCACCGCCACCGTGTTCTCGGTGACCGCCGCCTCCAGCGCGGTCAGATCGCCGTACGGCACGATCTCGAAGCCGGGGGTGTACGGCCCGTAGTGGTCGCGGGCCTCGTGGTCCGTGGAGAACGACACGATCGTCGTCGTCCGCCCGTGGAAGTTGTTCGCCGCCACCACGATCTTCGCGTGCCCGTCCGGCACGCCCTTCACCTCGTACCCCCACTTCCGGGCCGTCTTCACGGCCGTCTCGACCGCCTCCGCCCCGGTGTTCATCGGCAGCACCGTCTCCTTGCCGCACAGCTCCGCCAGCCGTGCGCAGAACTCGGCGAAGCGGTCGTGGTGGAAGGCCCGGGAGGTGAGCGTCACCCGCTCCAGCTGGGCCTTCGCCGCCTCGATCAGCCGGCGGTTGCCGTGCCCGAAGTTCAGCGCCGAGTAGCCGGCGAGCATGTCCAGGAACCGACGCCCCTCGACGTCCGTCATCCAGGCCCCCTCCGCGGAGGCGACGACGACGGGCAGGGGGTGGTAGTTGTGGGCGCTGTGCGCGTCCGAGGCAGCGATCTCGTCTTGCGTTCTCGACACGGGATCTCCGATCGTCCTGCGGCCGGGGTGGATTGTGGCCCCTTCTTATCGTCGCTCGCATCCCGGACGAAGAAACCTCGGAAGACGGCGCGCCCGCCACTCCGCGCGGACGCGGGGTGGCGGACGGGGGGCGACGGACGCGGGGCGCCCGGCGTACGGGAGACCGGCCTGCCCCCCCGGCGCGCCGTGCCCGGCCCGGCGCAGGGGCCGCCGCTACCGGACGGAGGCCGCGACCCTCAGCGCCTCCGCCCGGTCCGGTATGCCCTCCAGGCGCAGCGTGAGCCCCGCCGACGGGCGGACCCACAGCAGGGTCGGACCCGCCGCCCGCACCTCGTGGCTCCACACCGAACCGTCCGCCGCCGCCAGCGGCACCGCCAGCCGGTGCGGCGCCGCGAACCAGTACGCCCGTGTCCCGTCCGGCAGCACCGCCGGCTCCGGCGCCACGCTCACCGTCTTCTCGAAGGCCGGATCGATCCGTGCCGCGAACTGGTCCAGGCGCACCGCCACCCCCTCCGCCGTCCGCCAGCACACCCCGACCACCACCCGCGGCCCCGACCCCGCCACCGACACCACCGGCGCGGCGCCCGCCGGCTCCGGCAGCAGCGGCGCGAACCCCGCCCGCCGGGCCGCCTCCGCCGGCGGCACCGGCTCCGGACACCGCGGGACCTCCGCCGCCCGCACCGGCGGCGCCCCCGGCGCGTACTCCACCGCGACCCCGCCCACCCCCAGCCACTCCACCACCGCCGCCCGCACCGGCGGCGTCAGCACCGCCACCACCAGCACCCCGGAGAGGGCCGCGAGCAGCGCCCGCCACCGCCGCCGCAGCCACGCCCACCGCTCCGCCCGCTCCTCCGGCCCGACACCCGGCTCGGCCCCCGGCACCACACCCGCACCCGCCCCCGGCACCGCCCCGGCACCCGCCCCCGGCACCGCCCCAGCACCCACCCCCGGCACCGGCTCCACCCCCACCCCCACCCCCGGCGCATGCTCGGCGAGGAGCTGCGCCAGCACCCGCTCGGCCATGGACTCGCCGTCCACGTCCGGCACCCGCAGCGACCGTCCGAGCTCCCGCAGCTCCTCCGGCAGCCTCCCGGGCCCCTCCTCCTCACGCACGCTCCCCACCTCCCTTCGCCTCCGCCGCCTCCGTCGTCTCCGCCGCTTCCATCGCCCGCAGCGCGAGCCCCAGCTTCTTCAGCGCCCGGCTCAGCCGCGACTTCACCGTCCCCCGCGGCCACCCCAGCGCCTCGGCCGTCTCCGACTCGTCCAGCTCCAGCAGATAGCGGTGCACCACCACCCGCCGGTGCTCCTCCGCCAGCCCCTCCAGCGCCGCCCACAGCCGGCGCCGCCGCTCGCCCGCCACCGCCGCCACCGCCGGGTCCGCCGACTCCGGTATCAGCGCCTCGCCCGCCAGCAGTTCCGCCTCCCGCCCGGCCACCGCCCGCTGCCGGCCCGCCGAACGCAGTGTGTTCCTCGTCTCATTGGCCACGATGCTCAGCAGCCACGGCCGGAAGGACGCCCCCTCCCGGAAACTCCCCAGCGAGCGGTACGCCTTGAAGAACGCCGCCTGCACCACGTCCTCCGCCTCCGCGCCCGCCCCGCACGCGACCGCCGCCCGCAGCGCGACCGCGGTGTGAGCGCGGACCAGCTCCGCGTACGCCTCCGGCTCTCCGGCGCGCACCCGGGCGATCACGGCGCTCTCGTCGACGACGGCCGAGCCCCCCTCCCGTGTCCTCACACTCCTGGTACACCGGAAGTCCGGGATCGGTTCCCACACCTGAGAGAATGATGTGCATGGCCTCTGATGCTCCCCGCGTGCTCTCCGGGATCCAGCCCACCTCGGGCTCGTTCCACCTCGGCAACTACCTCGGCGCCGTCCGCCAGTGGGTCGCCCTCCAGGAGTCGCACGACGCCTTCTACATGGTCGTCGACCTGCACGCGATCACCGTGCCGCAGGACCCCGCCGAGCTGAGGGCCAACACCCGGCTCGCCGCCGCGCAGCTCCTCGCCGCCGGCCTCGACCCGGAGCGCTGCACGCTCTTCGTCCAGAGCCACGTGCCCGAGCACGCGCAGCTCGGCTGGGTCATGAACTGCCTCGCCGGCTTCGGCGAGGCCTCCCGCATGACCCAGTTCAAGGACAAGTCGGCCAAGCAGGGCGCCGACCGCGCCACGGTCGGCCTCTTCACCTACCCGATCCTCCAGGTCGCCGACATCCTGCTCTACCAGGCCGACCAGGTCCCGGTCGGCGAGGACCAGCGCCAGCACATCGAGCTGACCCGCGACCTCGCCGAGCGCTTCAACGGCCGTTTCGGGGAGACCTTCACCATCCCGGCGCCGTACATCCTGAAGGAGACGGGGAAGATCTACGACCTCCAGGACCCGTCGATCAAGATGAGCAAGTCGGCCTCCACGCCGAAGGGCCTCATCAACCTCCTCGACGACCCGAAGGTCACCGCCAAGAAGGTCAAGAGCGCCGTCACCGACACCGACACGGTGATCCGCTTCGACCCGGAGAACAAGCCCGGCGTCTCCAACCTCCTCGCGATCATGTCCACCCTCACCGGGACCGGCGTGGCGGACCTGGAGAAGAGCTACGAGGGCAAGATGTACGGCGCCCTCAAGACCGACCTAGCCGAGGTCGTCGTGGACTTCGTCACGCCCTTCAGGACCCGCGTCCAGGAATACCTGGGCGACCCCGAGACGCTGGACTCGATCCTCGCGACGGGCGCCGAGAAGGCCCGTACGGTCGCCGCCGAGACCCTCGCCGCGACGTACGACAAGATCGGCTTCCTGCCCGCGAAGCACTGAGACGACACTGGAACGAAACGGAGACGGCACGGGGTCCGAGGGCCCTGGCCGAAAGGGTGGTGCAGGCCGCACACTGGCGCTGCACCACCTCGCACCGACCCAGGACGACCGACCGACCGACACGACGGAGGAGAACGACGTGGGGACCGTAACGCTCGGCGTTTCGATCGCGGTCCCGGAGCCTCACGGCAGCCTGCTCCAGGAGCGGCGCGCGGGCTTCGGGGACCCCGCCGCGCACGCCATCCCCACCCACGTCACCCTCGTCCCGCCGACCGAGGTCGACCAGGGCCGGCTGCCGGAGATCGAGGCGCACCTCGCCGGCGTCGCCGCCGACTGGCTCCCCTTCGGGATCCGGCTGAGCGGCACCGGCACCTTCCGCCCGCTCTCCCCGGTGGTCTTCGTCACCCTCGCCGAGGGCATGGCCGGGTGCGACCTGCTCCAGGCCCGCCTCCGCGAGGAGGCCGGCCCGCTCGTCCGCGAGCTCCAGTTCCCGTACCACCCGCACGTCACCGTCGCCCACGGCATCGCCGAGGAGGCGATGGACCGGGCCTTCGAGGAACTGGCCGGCTACGAGGCCGCCTGGACCTGCTCCTCCTTCGCCCTCTACGAGCAGGGCACGGACGGCGTGTGGCGGAAGCTGTACGACTACGAGTTCGGCAGCGGCCGCCCCATCTCCGCCGTCCCCGCCCAGGGCGGCACGCCGGTCCGCTCGACCTCCTAGACCTCCGGATCCCCGGACCCCCCGGATCCCCGGAGCCTCGGGCCATTCAGATCTCCGGATCCCGGATCCCGGATCCCGGATCCCCGGACCCCGAGGTCTCCCCGGCCTCCCCGGCCCCCGGCCTCCCTGGCCTCCCTGCCTCCCGGACCTCCGTCAGCGGTTCACACCGGCAGCCGCCGGTGCAGCGGTCGCGGTACGTGCCGGAGCGCCGACGCCACCAGGCGCAGCGGGCCCGGCACCCACACCGTCTCCGAGCGGCGCCGCAGCCCGAGCTCGATCGCACCCGCCACCGCCTCCGGCGTCGTCGCCAGGGAGGTCTCCGGCCGGCCCGCCGTCCGCGCCGAGCGCACGAAGCCCGGCCGCACGACCATCACGTGCACCCCCGTCCCGTGCAGCGCGTCCCCCAGCCCCTGGGTGAAGACGTCGAGCCCCGCCTTCGACGAGCCGTAGATGAAGTCGGCCCGGCGCCCGCGCTCGCCCGCCACCGACGACAGCACCACCAGCGAGCCGTGCCCCTGCGTCTGGAGCGCGCCCGCGCAGACCAGCGCCGCCGAGACGGCCCCCGTGTAGTTGGTCTGCGCGACCCGCACCGCGGCCGCCGGGTCCGACTCGTCGCGCGCCTGGTCGCCGAGGACCCCGAAGGCCAGCAGCACCAGATCGACTTCGCCCTCGGCGAAGACCCGCCCCAGCCGCTCCGCGTGCGCGTCGGTGTCCAGCGCGTCGAAGGGCACGACGTGCACCTCCGCCCCCAGCGCGCGCAGCGACCCGGCCGCCGCGGCCAGTTCGGGGGAGGGCCGGCCGGCCAGCCAGACCGTCCGGGTGCGCCGGGCGATCAGCCGGCGCGCGGTGGCGAGCCCGATGGCGGACGTGCCGCCGAGCAGCAGCAGGGACTGAGGGGCCCCGAAGGCGTCCTTCACGACATCACTCCTGATCACTCCTGAACGGTTCGAACGGTTTCAGAGGCCGAGGCGGCGGGAGAGGTCCGAGCGGAACACGGACCGCGGATCGAGCGCGGCCCGCAGCTCCCGGAAGGCGTCGAGCCGGGGATACATCACGGGGAGCAGCGCGGGCCGCAGCCGGGCGTCCTCGGCGAGGCAGACCCGTCCGCCGGCCGCCGCCACCCGCTCGTCCAGACCGTCGAGGAAGCGACCGAGCCCCGGTGCGCCCGCCGGCACGTCGAGCTCCAGGCACCAGCCGCGCACCGGGAACGCCAGCGGCCCGGCCCCGTCCGCGTCCACCCGCTCCACGCGCGCGTGCCGGGCGCACCGCGCGGGCGAGCGCCGGTCGGCGAGCAGGCCGAGGATCCCTCGCAGCTCCTGCTCCCGACCCTCCGGCACGGCGCACCGATACCGCACGAAAGGGCCGAGGAGTCCGGGGACGGGCGGGAGACCGGACTCCCCGAGGGCGGCGAGGAGCCGGGGGAGGAGGAAGGCGCCGGGGGCGGAAGCCCCGGAACCGGACGCCGTGAGAAGACCGCCGAGGGCACCGGGGCCGTATGGCGGGAACAGGCGGGGGCGCGCCAGGCCCGGCAGCGGCCGCAGCCCGCCCGTCGCACCCGCACCGGACGGGAGGCCCAGCGGGGCGCGGCGGGCCCGGTGGCCGCGGGGGAGTCCGGCGTACGGGACGGGCTCGGCGGTCGTCAGGACCGCGCGGCCCCGGCCGGACAGGTCGACCCACGCGCGCGCGTGCGGCCCCCGGGGCGCGCCCGCGCCGGTCCAGTGGGCGAGGAGCGCGTCGGCGTCGCGGAAGCGGGCGGACCGCTCGCGGACGTAGCCGGTCTCGACGGGCCGCAGGGCGAACTCGGCGGAGAGGACCACCCCGGTGAGGCCGAGCCCGCCGACGGTCGCCTCGCAGAGCGCGTCGCCGGGCCGCACGGTGGTCACGGCCCCGTCGGCGGTGAGGAGTTCGAGCGAGCGGACCCGGCCGGCGAGGGCGCCGCGGGCGATCGCGCCGCCGACGGTGCCCGCCCGGCGGCCGGCCGGGCGGGCGGCGTCGACGAAGCCGGGCGGTGGCTGCCAGCCGTGCGGCAGGAGCGAGCGGGCCAGCCGGTCGAGCCCGATGCCCGCCTCGCACACCACCACGCCCTCCGTCGGGTCGAGGCCGTGGATCCGGTCGAGCCGGGTCAGATCGAGGACGGTTCCGCCGGCGTTCTGCGCCGCGTCCCCGCAGGCGCCGCCGTGACCGCGGGCCACGACGCCGCGCGCTCCCCGGCCGAGCACGGCGCGGGCGGCCTCGGGCGCGGAGCGGGGGCGGGCCAGCAGCGCCAGGGAGGGAGCGGTGCCGCCGGAGCCCGTGAGGGGCACGCAGTCGTCGTCCGGGAGGAAGGTCTCGACAGCCATGAGGGTGACGGTAGCGCCCTATCTGTCGCTTATGCCGCTCTTGCGGCCCGATGTGTCGGTGCGTCGCGGAGCCCCTCCCGTCGTACGGCCGGGCCCGTCCCGCCGCGTCGCCGGACCCGCTCCGCCGCCCAGCCAAGCCCCACCCGCCGCGTCGCCGCGCCCCTCCCGCCCCACGGCCCGGCCCCGTCCCCCGGGAGAAGGCAATCCGGCCTGTCCGAAAGCGGGTTGACCATGGTCGACCGGGATCGACGAGGCCGTCCGGGCGGCATCCCCGCACCGGTCCGGGACGGCGGATCCGCGGCGCCGCCGTCACGCCCTTCCCGCGCACCCCTCGCACCGGCGCTCCGACGGGCGGATTCAGCGCGGACCGCGCGCGCTCTCCGCGTCCGCACTCCGCCACCACCCTCAGCGCCCGCACTCCGCCACCGCACCGAGCCGCGACGGCAGTTCCGGGGTGTCCGGCCCCGGATGCGCGTCCCGCGCACCCCCGCCTCGTACGTTGGAACCATGGACTGGCTGACCAAGCTCCCCGTCATCGGCCCCTGGGTCGCCCGGCTCATGCGCACGCACGCCTGGCGCTCCTACGAGCGGCTCGACGAGGTGCACTGGACCAGGCTCGCCGCCGCCATCACCTTCCTCTCCTTCCTCGCCCTCTTCCCGCTCATCACCGTCGCCGCCGCGATCGGCGCCGCGCTGCTCACCGACGACCAGCTCGACCGGATCGAGGAGAAGCTCTCCGACCAGGTCCCCGGCATCTCCGACCAGCTCGACATCGGCGGCCTCGTCGCCAACGCCGGCACCATCGGCCTCGTCGCCGGCGCCCTGTTGCTCTTCACCGGCATCAGCTGGGTCGGCTCGATGCGGGACTGCCTCCGGGCCGTCTGGCGCCTCGACGACGCCGACGAGGGCAACCCGGTCGTCCGCAAGGGCAAGGACGCCGTCGTCCTCGTCGGCCTCGGCGGCGTCGCCCTCTGCTCGCTCGCCGCCTCCTGGCTCGGCTCCACGGCCGTCGGCTGGACCGCCGACCGCCTCGGCCTCTCCGGCGGCGGCGCCGAAGGCGTCCTGCTCCAGGGCGCCGCCGTGCTCGTCGCCATGGCGGCCGACTTCCTGATCCTGCTCTACGTCCTCAAATGGCTGCCGGGCGTCGAACCGCCGCGCCGCCGCCTCGTGGTGGCCGCCCTGATCGCCGCGGCCGGCTTCGAACTCCTGAAACTGCTGCTCGGCGGCTACATGCGGGAGGTCGCGGCGAAGTCGATGTACGGCGCCTTCGGCGTGCCCGTGGCGCTGCTCCTGTGGATCAACTTCACCGCGAAGCTCCTGCTCTTCTGCTCCGCCTGGACGGCGGTCGGCTCGGCCGGGAAGGCCGGCGCGTCTACGGATTCACGTCCGGATCCGGAGCAGCCGTCCGCGACCGACGACGCGCACCGCCCGCCGCGGGCCAGCGACGGTTGACGAGGAAGACCGCGCCCGCGACCAGCACCAGCACCCCGCCGGCGACGGCCAGCGCGATCCCGGCCCCGCCCGAGCCGCTCTCCTTCGCGGCCGACGCGACGGCGGGCCCGCCCGTCGCCGGACGCTCCTCACCCGGCGCGGCCGCGGCCCCCGACTCCTCGCCGCCCACCGGACGCGCCGACGGGACCACGTTCCTCGGCGGCACCAGCTCACCCACCGGCGTCACCTTCCCCGCCGCCGCGAACCCCCAGTCGAGCAGCCGCGCGGTCTCCTTGTAGACCGCGTGCTGCTCCTTCGACGAGGGGTTCATGACGGTGACGAGCAGCACCCGCCCGTTCCGCTCGGCGACCCCGGTGAAGGTGGCGCCCGCGTGCGTGGTGTTGCCGTTCTTCACGCCGGCGATGCCCGGGTACGGGGCGATGCCGAAGTCGCCGGTCAGCAGCCGGTTGGTGTTCTGGATCTCGAAGGTCTCCCGCTTCTTCCCGGGCTTCGCCTCGCCGGGGAAGGCCGCGCGGGGCGTCGCCGCGTACTCTCGGAACTCCTCCTTCTGCATGCCGCTGCGGGCGATCAGCGTCAGGTCGTACGCCGACGAGACCTGGCCCGGGGCGTCGTACCCGTCCGGCGACTTGACCCGGGTGTCGAGCGCCTGGAGCTCGGCCGCGTGCGCGTTCATCTCGGCGACGGTCTTGGCGAGCCCCTGGTTCATCTCCGTCAGGACGCGCACCGCGTCGTTCCCGGAGCGCAGGAAGACCCCCAGCCACAGGTCCCGGACCGTGTAGGTCTGCTTCTCCTTTATCCCGACGAGGCTGGAGCCCTCGCCGAGCCCCGCCAGGTCCCGCGCCGTGACCAGATGGGTCTGCTTCTTGTCCTTGAACTTCGGCAGCAGCGTGTCCGCGAAGAGCATCTTCAGCGTCGACGCCGGAGCGAGCCGCCAGTGCGCGTTGTGCGAGGCCAGCACCGCGCCGGACTGCGCGTCGGCCACGATCCACGACCGCGCCGACAACTCCTTCGGCAGCACCGGCGCCCCGGTGCCGAGCTTCACCTGGGTCCCCGGCAGCCCCAGCAGCACCCCGCCGACCGACGACATGTTCGGCGGCGGCTTCGGCTGCTCCTCCTTCTTCTCCGGCGCCTTCGTGGTCGCCCCCGGCCTCACCGGTTCATCCGCGTGAGCGGGCCCGGCGGCGAACACGAGCGGAAGCAACAGGGCAGCGGCGACCGCGGCAGCGGTCCTGTTCGAAGCAGACACGATCGAAAACGTACAGCCCCCCGCCCCCGATCCGAACCCCCCGCCCCCTTCCCCCACCGGGCCTCCACCCGGACGCGGGCCGCCCGGGGCCCGTGTCCGTCGGTCGGTGCCGGCGTTGCTCAGCTTGAGCAGGTTCATCTGGACCGCTTTCCGTACGTCACCAATCGGTATGACTCGATGGATGAAAAGAGCAGGTGAGAGAACATGTCCCCGCTGTTGTCCCCCTTGGGGGCGGACCAGTTGGACACGGTGCGGGTGGCCGTCTACGCACGGCAGTCCAAGGCCCGTTCCGACACGTCCGAGGCTTCCCCGGACGCGCAGGTGGCGGCTGGTCAGGCACTGGCGGACGGCCGGGGCTGGGAGGTTGTTCACGTGTTCAAAGACGTCGGGCGGTCCGGTTGGGATCCCGATGTCGTCCGTCCCGCGTTCGAAGCCCTCCTGTCCGCCGTGCGCGCGGGCGAGGTGGACGTGGTGGTGGTCAGTGAGCTGTCCCGGCTGACCCGCAAGGGGGCACGCGACGCCTTGGAGATCGATGACGAGTTCAAGAAGTACGGAGTCCGCTTCGTCTCCGTCCTCGAACCGTTCCTCGACACGTCGAGCGCCATCGGTGTCGCGGTGTTCTCGCTGATCGCGGCCCTGGCGAAGCAGGACAGCGACATCAAGGCGGAGCGTCTGCGCGGGGCCAAGAACGCGATCAGAGCGGTCGGCGGCCGGCATTCGAGCTCGGCTCCCTACGGAATGCGGGCGGTGCGCGAGAAGGTCGGCAACCTCGTCGTGTCCGTCCTCGAACCGGACGGGGACCACCCGGACCACGTGGCGATCGTCGAGCGCATGGTGGAGATGTCGTTCGCCGGAGTCTCCGACAACAGGATCGCCACGACGCTGGATTCGGAGGGGGTGTCCGCAACGGGCGAAGCCGAGCGCCGTGCCACCGAGAGGCGGATGGAGTCCATCAAGGAGCGACGCGTGTCGAAGGAGGACGGTCCCATCTGATGGCGTGCTCAGACAGTGCGGTGGATCCTCTCCCACCCTGCCGTCGGAGGCTTCGCGAGCGAGCGTGTGAAGCGGGGCAAGGCACATGTGAACGTGATCGCCCGGAACGAGGCCGGGACACCCCTGATGCCTCACCGGGGAGTGATCACGGGGGACAGGTGGCTGGAACTCCAGGAGAAGCGCAACAAGCGCACCAAGTCCGAAAGACGGCCCGGCGGAGGGGCCACGCCCACTCTTCTGAGCGGGTGGCGCTTCACCACCTGTGGGGTCTGCGCCGGATCTGTGGGCCAGACCAGGAACAACGGCGGACAGGGCTCCTACATGTGCGCCAATCCCAAGGGGCACGGTGGACTGAGCATCAAGCGCGAGGACGCGGACGACTACGTCGCCGGCAGGTCTGGGCACGGCTCGCCGCTCTGGACATGGACGACGACGAGGACAGGGAATGGGCGGCTGACGCGGCGCTGCGCCTCGCGATGCGGCGGGACGCCTCCGGCGTACGACAGGAGAGGCACGACACGGAAGCACACCTTGAGCACGTCCGGAGCTCCATCGCGGAACTTCAGGCCGACCGGAAGGCGGGGCTCTACCGAGGGCGGGACGAACTGGCCATGTGGCGCGCGACGATGACGCGGTACCGGAGCTTCGAGGACCAGTGCGGCGCAAGGCTGGAGGAGCTGACAGAGCGGACCGCGGCGGCGACCAGGATTCCGCCGGGCTGGTTCGAGCCGGGCGACGCCCCCCTGGGCCCCGGTTCTCCGTGGGCGGCCTGGGACGTCTTCGAACGACGCGAGTTCCTCGGCCTCTTCCTCAGCGGTGTGTCGGTCGGCCCCGGCAGGGACCCGGAAACCCGTAGGTACATCGCGATCGAGGACCGGATGACGCTCCACTGGCGGAGACGAGAAGACGCCGACGGCCGGCCGGCGCCGCGGAGCGATACCGAAGATCCCTTCTCGGTGCCCGCCCCGCTGTGATCCACGCGGACGAGGCGCTACTCGCCCGTCTTCGCCCGCACGCCCCTCAGGCCGATCACGCCGACCGCCGTCCCCAGGGCGAAGGAGGTGATCGCCAGGGCGAGGTGGACCCACAGATACGCCGTGGGGTCGCCGGCATCGTCGAAGGCGAGCCCGCTCGCGTCCTTGAAGAGATTGCGGGCGAAGGTGATCCAGATCACCCAGGACCAGACGCCGAACGCGAGCAGGAACCAAGAGGTGCGTCGGCTGAGTTTCACGGGGGGCCTTCCGAATGGGGCGAGCGGGTCTCTGCCAGTATCCGACCCGTCCCTCCTGGTCCGGCGGCTGGGGTTCTCCCCGTCCCCCGCCGCTCCACCGAACCGACACAAGCGAGGTACCGGGCGTGATCGCCTTCCTGTTCTTCCTCGTCCTGGTGCTCGCGCTGCTCGGCGCGGTCCACTGGTACGTGTGGCGCCGTCTGGTGCGGGACGTCACCATGCCCGGCGGCCGGGCGCGGCGCGTCGGCACGGTGCTGGTGGTCGTGCTGCCGCTGCTCTCGATCGCCGCGCTCGTCTCCGGGCGCGCCGGGGTGCCGTTCGTGGTCCAGCAGGTGGTGGCCTGGCCCGGGTTCCTGTGGCTGGCGCTGCTGCTGTACGTCGTGCTGGCGCTGGTGGTCGGCGAGGCGGTGCGGCCGGTGCTGAGCCGGGTGCTCGCCCGGCGGGCCGCCGCCGCGGCCCCGGCGGCCCCGTCGGCCGCTCCGGTCGCCCCTCCCGCCGCCGAGCCGGTCGCCGCCCCGGTGCCCGAGCCCGTTCCCGTACCGGAGCGGGGGGCGACGCCCGAGTCCGACTCCGAGCCCGTGACGGAGGCGGCGGGGCAGGATGCCGCTCCCGAGACTCCGGCCGCTCCCGAGGCTCTGGCCGTTGACGGGACCCAGGCCGCTCCCGAGACCCAGACCGCCCCCAGCCCCCGGCCCGCGGCGGAGGTCGTGGCCGGAGCGCCCGCCCCCGACGTGTCGCGGCGGCTCTTCGTCGCGCGGGTCGTCGGCGGTGCCGCGGCCGCCGTCGCCGCCGGGACCGTCGCGAACGGGGCGTACGGGGTGCTGCGCGGGCCCCGCGTGAAGCGGGTGACCGTGCCGCTGGCCAAGCTGCCCCGGGCCGCGCACGGGTACCGGATCGCCGTGGTCTCCGACGTCCACCTCGGGCCGATCCTCGGGCGGGCCCACTCCCAGCGGATCGTCGACGCCGTCAACGCCACCCAGCCCGATCTGATCGCCGTCGTCGGCGACCTCGTCGACGGCACCGTGGCGGACCTCGGGTCCGCCGCCGAGCCGCTGGCGCGGCTGCGCGCCCGGCACGGCTCCTTCTTCGTCACCGGCAACCACGAGTACTTCTCCGGCGCCGACGCCTGGGTCGACCACGTCCGCGACCTCGGCATGCGCCCGCTGCGCAACGAGCGCCTGGAGATCCCCGCCGGGTTCGACCTCGCCGGTGTGGACGACGTGGCCGGCGAGAGCGAGGGCCGGGGCCCCGATTTCGGCCGGGCGCTCGGCGACCGCGACCGCTCCCGGACGGCTGTCCTCCTCGCCCACCAGCCGATCGTCATCGACGACGCCGTCGCCCACGGCGTAGACCTCCAGCTCTCCGGACACACCCACGGCGGCCAGCTCTGGCCCGGCAACTTCCTCGCCGAGCTCGCCAACCCGACCGTGGCCGGTCTCGAACGGTACGGAGACACCCAGCTGTACGTCTCCCGGGGCGCCGGAGCCTGGGGGCCGCCGGTCCGGGTCGGCGCGCCCTCCGACATCACCGTCGTCCAACTCGCCTCGAAACAGGCGTAATCGGAGATTGTCACTCCCTGCTCCGGGGTCGATACGTGCTGCTCATCGACTTAAATTCGCATTTCCCGGACATATGCATGCCCTGTGAAAGTTTCCCCTTCCCCCCGTGAAAACCGTGTGATTGGGTGGCGCAAACGCGACAGTTCGGGGGCCGTCGCTCTTTGGGGTATTTGCACGAATAAAGGAAGCACGGCAATGCGGTCGACGGTCCGTCTCCGGATCCTCATCACTTGTGGAGTACTGGTGGCCGCGGGGGTGGGGGGCTGGCAACTCCTGCCCTCCGACGAGGGCCGTGGCGACCCCGTCCCCGTGGGCACCACCGACGAGGTCACCTCGCTCGACCCGGCCGGCGCCTACGACGCCGGCTCCTGGGCGATCTACAGCAACGTCTACCAGTCGCTGCTGACCTTCAAGCCGGGCTTCACCACCCCGACCCCGGACGCCGCAGAGAACTGCCGGTTCATGAGCGACAAGCTCAGCACGTACCAGTGCACGCTCCGGGGCGACCTCACCTTCCCGAGCGGGCGCAAGGTGACGGGCGAGGACGTCAAGTACTCCTTCGACCGGATGCTGAAGATCAAGGACGAGGTCGGTCCCGCGGCGCTCTTCCCGACGCTGAAGAGCGTCGTCGCCGACGGCCTCACCGTCACCTTCAACCTCGGCGGCCGGGACGCCACCTTCCCGCTGAAGCTGGCCACCGGCGCGGGGTCGATCGTCGACCGTGACCGCTACCAGGCCGACGCGCTGCGCCAGGACAACGGCGTCGACGGCACCGGCCCGTACCTCCTCAAGGAGTACAAGCCCGGCCAGAGCGCCCTGCTGGAGCCGAACCCGAACTACCGGGGCGCGCTCCCCGGGACGGGCCGCCCGGTCCTGGTGAAGTACTACAAGCAGTCCGACGACCTGGCGAACGCGTGGAAGGCCGGGGACGTCCAGGTGACGCACCGCCAGCTCCCGCCGTCCTTCGTGGAGAGCCTGGACACCCACGGCGGCAACCGCCTCACCGAGGCGGAGAGCGCCGAGATCCGCAACATCGTCTTCAACACCAGGGCCGACTCGCCGATGGGGGAGAAGGCGGTACGGCGGGCGATCGCGGCGATCCTCGACCGGCCGGCCATCACCACCGGCGCCTACAAGGGCACGGTCGAGCCGCTGTACTCGCTGATCCCGCAGGGGTTCGTCGGCCACAGCACGGCCTTCTACGACCGCTACCCGGCACCGGACGTGAAGAAGGCGAAGAAGCTGCTGGAGGACGCCGGCGTCCAGACGCCGGTCCGGTTCACCTTCGGCTACCGGCAGGACGACACGTACAAGGCCGAGACCGCCCAGATCAAGAAGCAGCTGGAGGAGACCGGGCTCTTCGAGGTGAAGGTCGTGGAGGCCGACTGGCAGACCTTCCAGAAGGGCTACACCAGCGGCGCCTACGACGCCTACACCGTCGGCTGGCTCCCCGACTTCCCCGACTCGGACAGCTTCACGGCCCCGCTCGTCGGCACCGGGAACACCCTGGACAACGGCTACTCCAGCAAGGCCGTGGACAAGCTGATCACCGACACCCAGCGGCACGACGACCGCTCCCGGACGACCGGCGACTTCAAGAGCATCCAGGACCAGGTCGCGCAGGACGTCCCGCTGGTCCCGCTCTGGCAGAAGAACGACTACGTCCTCGCCACCGAGGCCGTCGGCGGCTCGCAGAACCTCTCGGACGGCACCGGCATCTGGCGTCTGTGGGAGCTCTCCTGGCTCTAGGACCTGAGAAGGAGACCGGGACTCCTAGGAGCCCTCGTCCCCGTTCTTCGTCGGGGCGGTCCTGCGGGGCCGCCCCGACGCCGCCATCCCGGCCGCCGTCGGCATGAAGTCCGCGAGGAGGTCGTGGGTCTCCTTGACCAGCGGGCGCAGGATGCGGAAGCGGGAGAGGGAGATCGCCCGGGCGGTCACCGGCGAGAGCCGCTCCACGAGGCGCCGGCTGTTGGCGGCGCCCTCGGAGCGGTCGTACACCCAGAACAGCACCAGGCCCATCTGCTGGAGCCACAGCAGCTGCGGCAGCGCCTCGGAGAGCTCGGGGTCGACCTTCACGGACGCGCCGGAGATCACCCGTCGGTGCACCTCGATGGCCGCCTCGCGAGGGCCCTCCGACTCCGGCGAGAAGGGCGAGAGCGGACTGTCCGGGTCGGCCGCGTTCTTGAAGAACTGGGCCGCGAACTCGTGGTACGGCTCCGCGATGTCGAGCCAGGCGAGCAGCACGCCCCGGATGCGGGCGACCAGTTCCTTCTCGCCGCCCTCCAGGACCGGTTCGACCGCGGCCTGGTGCTCCTCGGCGATCCGGTCGTAGAAGCCCTGGACCAGGTGCTCCTTGGACGCGAAGTAGTAGTAGGCGTTCCCGACCGAGACGCCGGCCTCCTGGGCGATGGCCCGCATGGTGGTCTTGTCGTACCCCCGCTCCCGGAAGAGCCGCAGCGCGGTCTCCAGGATGAGGGTCCGGGTCTGCTCGCTCTTCGGGGCCTTCGGGGCGTCCTGGGCTTTCGGGGCGTCCTGGGCCCGTGGAGCGTCCGGGGCCTTCTTCTCTTCCTTCGCGTCCTTCACGGGGCCGAGCCTAACCGGGCGGACCGGGCACCTCGCAGTGCCCGGTCGCGCAGGACCCGTCGCCGGGGTGCCCGTCCTGCCGTCCGGGGCCCTTGAGCGCCTCGCGCCACTTCGCGGCGGCGAGGACGGTGGCCCGGGCGAAGGGCAGCCCCGTGGGGGTGGCGAGCCAGTGGGCCCTCGGCCGGTGCTCGGCCAGCGCCCAGAGGCAGACGATCCAGGCGGCCGACGCCCGGTACACCTGGCCCCGGTCCCCGACCACGGTGATCTCCCGCAGGGTGGCCGCGTGGTCGAGGTCGGGGAAGAGCTGCCGGGCCCGCTGCGAGCCGGCCGGGACGAGGTCGAGCGGGACGAGCTGCCGCTGCCGCAGCAGCCAGTGCCGCAGGTGCACGCAGAGCGGGCAGTCGGCGTCGTACAGCACGGTCAGGCGCCCGACGGGTGTCATGCCCCGGCACCCGGCGCGGTCGTGGTCCAGCCCTGCGGGGCGACGGGCGGGACCTGCTCGCGCTCCATCACGCCGCGGCGGCGGATCTTGTTGAGGACGTAGACGTTGCCGAGGTGCATGAAGCCGAGGACGAGGAGGACGACGCCCAGCTTCACGGAGAGGGCCTCGAAGAGCGCCCGGGCGTCGAGGACGGCTTCGTCCTGGCTCAGATAGAGGGCGACGAAGCCGAAGTTGACGAGGTAGAAGCCGACCACCAGGAGGTGGTTGACGGCGTCCGCGAGCTTCTCGTCCCCGTGCAGGACGTCGGAGAGGAAGATCCGCCCGTTGCGGCTGAGGGTGCGGCCGACCCAGAGGGTGAGGGCCACGCTGATCAGCAGGTAGGCGATGTACGCGACGACAGTGAGATCCATGCCCCACGCTCCCTTGAACGCGTTCAAATGCTGGTGGTCCTGACTGTAGACCTCCTCTTGAACGCGTTCAAGTCGCGGTGGGAAAGGTGTGGCCAGAGCGGACCGCCACCCCTAGAGTCACGCGGGTGACGCTTTCTCATGACGCGGCCGGCACCGGCCCCCTCACCGTCGTCCTGCTGCACTCCGGGGTCTGCGACCGCCGGATGTGGGACGGGCAGTTCCAGGCCCTCGCCGACGCCGGCCACCGCGTGGTCCGCTGCGACCTCCGCGGCTTCGGGGAGACCCCCGCCGACGCCCCGCACGTCCACGCCGACGACGTACGCGACCTCCTCGACCACCTCGGCGTCGAGCGCGCCGCGCTCGTCGGATCCTCCTTCGGCGGCGAGGTCGCCCTGGAGTTCGCCGCCCGCCACCCCGGCCGGACCGCCTCGCTCACGCTGCTCTGCCCCGCCGCCCCCGTCGAGCACCGGCCGGGACCCGAACTCACCGCCTTCTGGGAGCGGGAGGGGGCGCTCCTCGACGCCGGCGACGTGGAGGCCGCCACCGCCCTCAACGTCGAGCTGTGGCTCGGCCCCGAGGCCGGCGACGAGGCCCGCGCCCTCGTCCACACCATGCAGCGCCGCGCCTTCGAGCTCCAGCTCGACGTCCCCGAGGAGCACGAGGCCCAGCCCGCCGGCGTCACCGAGGACGACCTCGCGACGATCGACGTGCCCGCCCTCGTCGTGACCGGCGCCCACGACCTCCCCGACTTCCGCGCCATGGGCGACAAGCTCGCCGCCCTGCTCCCGGCCGCCCGCCGCGCCGAACTCGACTGGGCCGGCCACCTGCCGTCCCTGGAGCGCCCCGAGGAGACCCTGCGCCTCCTCCTCGACCACCTCGCCGAGGTCAGCGCCCCCGCCGCAGCTGGGCGGTGATCGACGGGTCGGTGATCCGGTCGTCGGCGGCCAGCAGGAACGCCTTCGACAGGATCACCGACAGCATCCCGCCGTCCTCCTCGAACGGCAGGAACACCTTCCCCGCCGCCCGCCCGGCCTCCCGCGAACGGTCCACCACCACGCACAGATACGCGTCCGAGGGCTCCATCAGCACGTTCCCCGAGCCCAGATGGATCCGGTACGCACCCAACTCCCCCCGCACCCGCAGGAACCGGTCCGTCAGCTCCACCCGGTCCGCGAGCCGCGTCCGGGGCAGCAGCCGGGCCAGCGTCTCCCGCCGCACCCGCGCTCCCTCGCCCAGCTCACCGAAGCCCCAGCGCATCCAGTAGTCGCCGTACGCCCGGTCCGCGCCCCGGTCCCGCCAGTCCGGGTCCGCCCCGACCGACGCCACCCCCACGAACAGGTCCACGTCCCGCAGCGCCTCCGACAGCACCAGCGCCGGCACCTCCTCCAGCGGCGCCGCCTCCCACGCCCGCGGCCCGGCCGAGCCCGCCTTCCGCTCGAACCGCACCTGATCGGTCGCGCAGAGCACCGCGGTCCCCTCCGAGTACGCCCCCGGGTCGACCAGATCCAGGAAGAACCGGGCCCGCCACCGCGTCCCCTCCGCGGCCGGCAGCTCACCCGGCGCGGGCAGCTCCTTCACCAGCTCGGTGGAGTCCCCCTCGGAGAAGTACCCCAGGTGCCTCCCCGCCCAGCCCCGGCCCGTCATCAGGGCCCGCGCCTGCCCGTACCGCAGCACGTGCCCGGCGAAGCGGTTCGAGTACGAGGCGGTCTCCCGCTCCGCCGGCGTCAGCGGGTACACCTCGCGGAACACCTGCTTGAACGGCTGCCGCCCCTCCCGGTCGAGCAGCGCCGCCCGCCACTCGGCGACCTCCTCGTCCCCGGCCCGCAGCGGATGCCACAGCCGCAGCCGGTCACCCGCGGCCACCCGCCGCGCGGTGCCGTCCGCCGCCGCCAGCGCCCAGCCCCCGCCGGCCCGCTCGGGAAGCCCGGCCGTCCAGCCCGCACGGTCGTCCCCGCCCCCGACCTCCCAGACCAGCGCCCGCGCCACCGCGCCCGTCACCGGATGCTCCGCGTAGTACCGCTGCCAGTCCTCCGCCGGCCAGGTCGTGCCCGCCGCCAGGTGCTCCTCGAGACGGCCCCGCTCCTCCGCCAGCAGCCCCGACAGCTTCCGCAGCCCCGCCCTGACCTCCTTCAGCTCCTCGGCACGCGCCTCCCGCACCTCCTTCGGAGCGGTCTTCAGGAGCCTTCCCTCCGGGCCCCTGAAGGAGAGCAGCGCCGTGCCCGGCTCCCGAACCGCCAGCTCCGCCGTGTACGCCCCCAGCGCCACCTCCCGCGCCCCGCGCCCGTCGAGACCGAGCGCCGGCACGGCCCGCTCCCGCAGCATCGAGGCGGTCATCCCGGCCCGCGCGGAGACCGCCTCGCGGGCTCGGACGATGCCCTTGACCACCGTCCGGTTGACCACCCGCCTCGGCAGCCGCCCCAGCTCGGCCACCGCCTCCTCGGCCCGGTCGGCGGGCAGCTCACCGAGCACGGCGACCGCCGCCGTCGCGATCGGCTGACTGCGGCACATCCCCCCGGACCCGCCGAGCCCCGTCCCCGCGTTCAGCGCGACCGCCCCGATCAGCGGCACCACCCACTCCTCCCGGAGCTCGGGCGCCGCCCACAACAGCCCTCGGACCAGGGAGGTGTTGCCGTCCCCGGCGAGCGACGCGAGCCCCATGCCGTACGGGTTCAGGTCGTGCACCCGGTGCTCGGGCTGCGCGGCGATCCCCTCCAGCAGCCGCCGCACCACCTCCGCACCCCGCTCCGCCCCGGCCAGCAGCTCCGCCGCCCGCTTCCGCCACACCCGGGTGGCCCGGGGCTTGCCGAGCAGCGCGCAGTGCCCCAGGAACGCGGCGACCCCCGGACCCGACAGCAGCTCCCCATGGGCCTCCCGCATCGCGGGGCCGTAGTCGTCGAGCCCGTCGAGCAGGTGCCGGGGGAGCAGGCCGTCGACCACGGGGGCCTCGCGGGCCAGCAGCGCGTCGATCCGGTCCCGGATCTCCTTGTACTCGTCGGTGTCCGCGTACCACCGGTAGGACTCCGCCAGGAGACGGAGCGTCCGCAGCCGCGGCCGGTCGTAGTCCTCCACCTGCTCGGCCACCGAGACGGCGATCGGCACCACCACCAGGAACGCCTCGCGCAGCTCGTGCGGGGCGAAATCCGCGTCACGCCCGAGGAGCCGCGCGAGCATCAGGTCGCACTCGGCGGCCGACCAGCCGAGCCGCTGCCCGGCCAGGTGGGCGAGCCCGCGCTCCGCGGACTCCCGGTGCGTCCCGTGACGCTGGAGCGCGAACGCCGCCGAACGCCGTCCCGCCGCGTCGAGCCCGTCCAGGAACTCCGTGAGAGCCCCCGCCCGTCCGGCCCGCTCGCGGGCCACCGCCTCGTCCAGCCCGCTCACCGGGCCCGTGATCCCCACCATGCCGACCACGGTAGGCCCCGCCACCGACAACGCCCGGGAGCCCGCCGGCCGAACCGTCCAAAGACGACATGCCCGGCGACGCGGCATCGCCACCCCGATCGGGCACGACCCCCGCACGTACGATCACCCCATGAACCAGCCGGAGCCCTCAGCGCCCCAGGAGCAGGACTGGACCGACGGCCACGTGGCCCGCTGGCGGCCCGTCCTGCCCGGGCTCGACCCCGTCGTCGAAGGCGCGGTCACCCGGATGAAGAAGCTCTCCGTCCACCTCCGCCGGGTCCGCGAGCAGTCCCTCCTCGACTTCGACCTCGAACGCCACGAGTTCGACACCCTGCACAAACTGGCCGGCCGGGGCGGCTCCGCCGCCCCCTCCGAACTGGCCCAGGACCTCGACCTCGCCCCTGCCTCGGTCACCGGCCGCCTCGACGCCCTGGAGAAGCGCGGCCTGGTCCGGCGCGCCCCCGCCGCCGGCGACCGCCGCCGGGTCGTCGTCGAGCTCACCGACGCCGGACGCACCACCTGGTTCGGTGCCATGGACGTCCTCGGCCGCGAGGAGGAGCGTCTCCTCGGCGTCCTGGCCCCCGCCGAGCGCGCCACGCTCAACGACCTGCTCCGGCGCGTCATGCTCGCCGCGGAGGCGGACCCGGCCGCCCCGCACTGGTACCACTGACCGCTTGTCAGTGGCGGTCCCTACCCTCGTCGGCATGGGAACAGTGACCTTCGTCGACGAGACGACCCTCGGCGACCGCACCGCGACCGCACCCCTCGCCGTCGCCGAGGAGCGCCTGCCGCTGCGCGAACTGATAGCCCGCCGGGTGGCCCTGGAGACCGGACCGGAGGGGTACGAGGCCGCGCTCGCCCGCGCCCTGGACGCCTTCGCCCGCAACGGCTTCCTGGTCCTGGTCGGCGACCGCCAGATCGAGGACCCGGACGAGTGGGTGACGCTGGGCCCGGCCACCGAGGTCGTCTTCCTCAGACTGGTCCCGCTGGTCGGCGGCTGACACCGGCCCCGGACGGCGGAAGGCCCCGCCTCCCGGAGGGAGACGGGGCCTTCGCACCACGCGGAGCAGGTCAGAAGCGACGCGTGATCAGCGCGCGCTTCACTTCCTGGATCGCCTTGGTGATCTCGATGCCACGCGGGCAGGCGTCCGTGCAGTTGAACGTGGTGCGGCAGCGCCACACGCCGTCCTTGTCGTTCAGGATCTCCAGGCGCTGCTCGCCGCCCTCGTCGCGCGAGTCGAAGATGAAGCGGTGCGCGTTGACGATCGCGGCCGGACCGAAGTACTGGCCGTCGTTCCAGAAGACCGGGCAGGACGACGTGCACGCGGCGCACAGGATGCACTTGGTGGTGTCGTCGAAGCGCTCGCGGTCCTCGGGGGACTGCTTGCGCTCGCGGGTCGGCTCGTTCCCCTTGGTGATGAGGAAGGGCATGACGTCGCGGTACGCCTGGAAGAAGGGCTCCATGTCGACCACGAGGTCCTTCAGCACCGTGAGGCCCTTGATGGGCTCGACGGTGATCGGCTTCTCGGGGTTGATGTCCTTGATCAGCGTCTTGCAGGCGAGCCTGTTCTTGCCGTTGATCCGCATCGCGTCGGAGCCGCAGATGCCGTGCGCGCAGGAGCGACGGAAGGTGAGCGTGCCGTCCATGTCCCACTTGATCTTGTGGAGACCGTCGAGCACACGCTCCTTCGGGTCGATGTCGACCTGGAAGTCCTCCCAGACCACCGCGTCCGAGACCTCGGGGTTGAAGCGGCGGATCCGGAAGGTGACCGTGATGTACGGGGAGGAGGGGGACGAAGGGGAAGGTGACTCGACCTTGTCCAGAACGGGGGTGGCCATCAGTACTTACGCTCCATCGGCTGGTAGCGGGTCGTCACGACCGGCTTGTAGTCGAGACGCACGGTCTCGGAGCCGTCCTCGCCGACCTCGCGGTACGCCATCGTGTGGCGCATGAAGTTGACGTCGTCGCGGTTGGGGTAGTCCTCGCGGTAGTGACCGCCGCGGGACTCCTTGCGCGCCAGGGCCGAGACGGCCATGACCTCGGCCAGTTCGAGCAGGTTGCCCAGCTCGACGGCCTCCAGGAGGTCGGTGTTGAAGCGCTTGCCCTTGTCCTGGATGGACACGTTCTTGTAGCGCTCGCGCAGCTCGGCGATCTTCTCGACGGCCGTCTTGATGGTCTGCTCCGTGCGGAACACCATCACGTTGGCGTCCATCGTCTCCTGGAGCTCGCGGCGCACGTCGGCGACCCGCTCGGTGCCCGTGGAGTTGCGCAGGTTCTCGATCTGCGCGACGACCAGCGACTCCGGGTTCTCCGGCAGCTCGACGTAGTCGTGCTTGTGGGAGTACTCGGCGGCGGCGATGCCCGCGCGGCGCCCGAAGACGTTGATGTCGAGCAGCGAGTTGGTGCCGAGGCGGTTGGCGCCGTGCACCGACACGCAGGCGACCTCGCCGGCCGCGTACAGGCCCGGGACGACGGTGGTGTTGTCCGAGAGGACCTCACCCTCGACGTTGGTCGGGATGCCGCCCATGGCGTAGTGCGCGGTGGGCTGGATCGGGATCGGGTCCGTGTACGGCTCGATGCCGAGGTACGTACGGGCGAACTCGGTGATGTCCGGGAGCTTGGCGTCGAGCTGCTCCGGCGGGAGGTGCGTCAGGTCCAGGTAGACGTGGTCGCCCTCGGGACCGCAGCCGCGGCCCTCGCGGATCTCCGTGTAGATGGAGCGGGAGACGACGTCACGGGACGCGAGGTCCTTCATGACCGGCGCGTACTTCTCCATGAAGCGCTCGCCGTCCTTGTTGCGGAGGATGCCGCCCTCACCGCGGGCGCCCTCCGTCAGCAGGATGCCCATGCGCCAGATGCCCGTCGGGTGGAACTGGAAGAACTCCATGTCCTCCAGGGGCAGGCCGCGGCGGTAGCAGGCGGCCTGGCCGTCACCGGTCAGGGTGTGGGCGTTCGACGTCACCTTGAAGAACTTGCCGGTGCCGCCGGAGGCGTAGACGACCGCCTTCGCCTGGAAGATGTGGATCTCGCCCGTGGCCAGCTCGTACGCGACGACGCCGGCGGACTTCTTGACGCCGTCGACCTCGACGATGAGCTGGTCCAGGACGTAGAACTCGTTGAAGAACTCCACGCCCTCCTTGATGCAGTTCTGGTACAGCGTCTGGAGGATCATGTGGCCGGTGCGGTCGCCCGAGTAGCAGGCGCGGCGGACCGGGGCCTCGCCGTGGTTGCGGGAGTGACCGCCGAACCGGCGCTGGTCGATGTCGCCGTTGGGCGTACGACCGAAGGGCAGGCCCATCTTCTCCAGGTCGAGGACGGCGTCGATGGCCTCCTTCGCCAGGATCTCGGCGGCGTCCTGGTCGACCAGGTAGTCACCGCCCTTGACCGTGTCGAAGGTGTGCCACTCCCAGTTGTCCTCCTCCACGTTGGCCAGCGCGGCGGCCATGCCGCCCTGCGCGGCGCCCGTGTGGGAGCGGGTGGGGTAGAGCTTCGTCAGCACGGCGGTGCGGCTGCGCTTCGTCGCCTCGATGGCGGCGCGCATGCCGGCGCCGCCGGCGCCGACGATGACGGTGTCGTACTTGTGGATCTTCATGGCGTGGTTACCTCAGCCCCGTGCCTAGCGGATGTTCGGGTCGAAGGTGAAGATCACCAGCGTGCCCAGAAGGATGGTGAACACCGTGGCGGTGTACAGCAGGCCCTTGAGCCAAAGGCGCGTGTTGGGGCGCTCCGCGTAGTCGTTGATGACGGTACGGAGGCCGTTGGCGCCGTGCAGCATCGCGAGCCACAGCATCAGCAGGTCCCAGACCTGCCAGAACGGGGACGCCCAGCGGCCGGCCACGAAGGCGAAGCCGATCTTGGAGACGCCGCCGTCCAGGAAGAGCTGGATCAGCAGGTGGCCGAGGACGAGGACCACGAGGACGACGCCCGAGAGGCGCATGAAGAGCCACGCGGCCATCTCGAAGTTGCCGCGGGTCGCGCGCGGGGTCCTGCCGGTGCGCTTGCGCGGGGCCTCGATGTACGGGGCGGGGTTGTCCGCGTCGTAGGAGGCGCCCTCGACGGGACCGATCGCGGAGGTGGTGTCAGCAGACATGTCTGAGATCAGCTCCCGAACAGTTCACGTGCGGCGTGGCCGAGGACGGGGTAGACGGAGCCCGCCATCAGCACGGCCCAGATGCCCACGACGGTCCAGAGCATCTGCTTCTGGTAGCGCGGGCCCTTGGACCAGAAGTCCACGGCGATGACACGGAGACCGTTCAGCGCGTGGAAGAGGATGGCGGCGACCAGGCCGTACTCCAGAAGAGCGACGATCGGCGTCTTGTAGGTCGCGACGACCTCGTCGTACGCCTCGGGGGAGACGCGGACGAGAGCGGTGTCCAGCACGTGTACGAACAGGAAGAAGAAGATGAGGACGCCGGTGACTCGGTGAGCCACCCAGGACCACATTCCTTCCCGGCCGCGGTACAGCGTTCCAGCCGGCACGGAAAAACCCTCCGGGAGCGGGGATCGGGGCCCGGCCGGCTTCTCTGTCGGTCTGGCCCGGCCGGGTACGGTCCACCGGCCCCGGTCATCGTAGCGACGACTTGTCGGTTCGCTCGCGCGGGGTCCGTCAGTGTGATCAAACAGGCACGGACGGACTATCGTCCGGGGCGGAATCGGCCCTTTCCGGGGAGAATCACAGCTCCGCGCGGCCGTGGGTGAGCCCCTGGGCGAGCGCGAAGGCGAGCCGGGAGCGGGCGAGCCGGCGCAGTTCGTCGGCCGCGACGGCCCGCTCCTCGTCCGGTTCGTTGCCGAGACGTGACCGGATCCCGGCCAGGACGGCGTCCAGCCGCTCGCCCGGCCGCACCTCGTTCAGGCTGATGACGAACGCGTGCCCGAACCGGCTCTCGTACGCGGCGTGCGCGGCGTGCAGCGCGGTCCTGGCGGCCGGCGGCGCGTCGGGGTGCGGCGCGGAGGACTCGGCGGCCAGCGCCTCGTCCAGATCGGGCCCGGTCAGGTCGTACCCGGCCTCCTCGGCGGCGGCCAGCAGGGCGTCCACCGTGGGGTAGGGCCGGTGCGCGGCGATCCGCTCGGCCCAGCGGAGGCTGCGGCAGCAGGAGAGCAGCAGCCCGACCGCCTCGGCGGGGGCGGCGGCGTTGAGCAGCAGCAGGCCGTGCGGGGCGCCGGAGGACTTCTGGGCGGGTATGGCAGGCGCGTCCGCCGGGCCCGGCTTGCGGCAGGGGGCGTGCGTGTCGCTGGTCAGCGTGGGCTCCGGGACGGCGGGACGAATGGGGTGGGCGTGACGCAACGTTATCGACGGGACGGGCGAAGTGTCCGACGGGTGCGCGAATTTCACCCGGAAGGGAGAGTTTAGGAACGTGTGATGGACGCGGAGGTTCCGTTCGGACCGGGACCCGCCGGATGGCCGGACCGCCGCGGGTGAGAGAGGATGCCGTGTGATGCGGTACTCCCCACGGGGCCCCCTGCGCGGCCCCGCCCTGCTGGCGGCCGCGGTGGCCCTGACCACCGTGGCGGCCTGCTCGAACGGCTCTCCGTCCGGCGTGGGCTCCCCCTCCGCGGCCCCCGCGGCACCCTCCGTCACGACTCCGGGGACCACGGCCGCCCAGCCGTCCGCGACCCCGACGCCCACCCCCACGCCGACCCGGACGTACCCGCTCTCCACCGCCCCCCGCACCGTCCCCGCCGTCCGCTCCCACGAGCCGGCCCGCGGCCCCGGCTGGAAGCCGGGACCCGGCGCCGGGGTCGTCCTCGGCGCGGACAGCGCGGGCCTCGCCGACGAGGGCCGGCTGATCGCCCAGGAGCTGGGCCTGCGCTACCGCGGCGAGGCCGCAGCCGGCCCCGGTGACGTCGAGCTGGCGCTCGGCGGGAAGGGCGCACCCGAGTCGTACACGCTCGCCGTGAAGGACGGCCGGGTCCGGATCGCCGGCCCGGACGAGGCCGGTGTCTTCTACGGCACCCGCACCCTGAAGCAGTCCGTCAGGTCGGCCGGCGCCATGCCCGAGGGCACCGTCGCGGACCGGCCGGCCAAGCCGCAGCGCGGGCTCAACGTCGACATCGCCCGCAAGCACTTCACGGCCGCCTGGCTGGAGGACCGGATCAGGGAGATGGGCGACCTCAAGCTCAACCAGCTGGGGCTGCACTTCTCGGACGACCAGGGCTTCCGGATCGAGTCGGACTCGCACCCCGAGGTCGTCTCGGCGCAGCACCTCACCAAGGCGGAGGTCCGCCGGATCCTCGCGCTCGCCGCGAGCCGGCACGTCACCGTCGTCCCCGAGATCGACTCGCCCGGACACCTCGGCGCCGTGATCGACGCCCACCCCGACCTCCAGCTGGTCAGCGCCACCGGCCGCACGCCGCGCGGGGCGGTCGACATCTCCGACCCGGACTCCGCCCGGATCGTGGACGACCTGCTGCGCGAGTACACCGCCCTTTTCCCGGGCGCCTACTGGCACCTGGGCGCCGACGAGTACGTGGCCCTGATGGCGAAGGACCCCGAGGCCAGCTACCCGCAGCTCGCGCGGGCGGCGCGGGAGGCGTACGGGCCGTCCGGCCGCGTCCAGGACCTCGCCACCGACTGGCTCAACGACCGCGCCGCCACCGTCCGCCCGACCGGCAAGACCCTCAAGGCGTGGAACGACGGCTTCTTCGCGGGCGGGGTGGTGAGCGCGGCGAAGGACATCGAGGTCGAGTACTGGACCGGCAAGGAGTTCGGCGCCCGGCCCCCGCTGCCGTACCTCCAGGCCGGCCGCAGGCTGGTGAACCTCAACGACGAGTACCTCTACTACGTGCTCGGCGAGCCCAACCAGTTCACCTATCCGACCGGCCGCCGCATCTACGAGCAGTGGACCCCGCTGGTCGTCCGCGGCACCACCCCGGTCCCGGCCCGCTACGACGCCCAGATCCTCGGCGCCCGGTTCGCCGTCTGGTGCGACCTGGCGAACGCCCAGACCCCGGAGCAGGTCGCCGCCGGCATCCGCCTCCCTCTCGCGGCCCTCTCCCAGAAGGTGTGGGACTCCCGCAGACCCACCCAGAGCTGGTCCGACTTCCGCGCGCTGGCGACGAAGGTGCGGGGCTGAGCGCTGCCGGCAGGACGCTCGCGACGCCACCGGTCGCGGACGTCGGCACGTCGGCGGACCGCGAGACCGACCGGGCGCCGGCCGCCCCGGCCGCGATCCCTTCGACGAGAAGTCCCTCGCGGACTCGGTGAGATTTTCGCGCCACGAGGAGTGACGGAATCCGGCCGCCGGGCGCAGTATGCAGCGAAGGCGCGGCACGCGTCGCGTCCGCATCGGGTGGCGAGGAGGCGTCCATGACGTCGAGTACGGGTCGGGGTCTGCGGGAGCGGATGGACGGGGCCGACGAGCGCGGCCTCGCCGCCGCGGGGCTGGCCTGCCTGGACCGGTGCCTGCCCCTGCTCGCGCCGGAGCGCGCCGAGGTGCTGCGGCCGGTGTGGGCGGCGGTGGCGCGCGGGGGCGGCGGGGCGTGGACGGAGTCCGTCGCCAAGGCCCGGGTCGAGCTGGAGGGCGCCGGCGGCGCGGCCGCCGGTGACGGCGGGATCGTCTCGATGGTCCGGGCGATGCTCGACGGGGTGCCCGCCGACTGGGCGGAGGCGCCCCTGCGCGAGTGGGCCGAGCGGTGCTCGGCGGTGGCGCTCGCCGTGCACCGCCTGCACGACGTGACCGACGACGGGCCGCTGCACGCGGGCGAGCTCCGCCGCCAGCTGGCCGTCCTCGACTCGGTCGCCCACGGCCCGACCGGACTGCGCCGGGCCCGCGAGCTCTCCGTCGAGGGCGGCCGAGTCCTGCGCGCGGTGGTCTCCCGCCGCGCCAGGACCGCCTGACCTCACCCCTGCGGGGGCGCCTCGACCACGGCGGAGGCGACGAGTTCGGAGATCTGCCGCTCGGCCGTCTCCTTGTCCAGGCCGAGGCCGCTCAGCGGGCCGTCGCCGTCCTCGTGCTCCAGCAGGGCCAGCAGGATGTGCTCGGTGCCGACGTAGTTGTGCCCGAGCCGCAGTGCCTCGCGGAAGGTCAGTTCGAGCACCTTCTTGGCCGCCGCGTCGTACGGGACGAGGGCCGGCGGCTCCTCCGAGGGCGCCGGCAGCGTCGGCGTCACGGCCTCGCGCAGCCGCTCGGCCGTGACGCCCTGGGCGGCGATCCACAGGAAGGCCAGCCCCTCGGGCTCGGCGAGCAGCCCGAGCGCGAGGTGGCCGGGGACGGACTCGGCGTGGCGACGCGCCACGGCCTCGTCGTGCGCGGCCCCGACGACGGCGCGGGCGCGCGGGGTGAAGCGGGCGAACCCGGCGTTCGGGTCCATCTTCTCGGTGTCCGGGTCCTTGGGGACGAACCGCTTCTGGGCGGCCTGCCGGGTCACGCCCATGCTGCGGCCGATGTCGGTCCAGGAGGCGCCGGAGCGCCGGGCCTGGTCGACGAAGTGGCCGATGAGGTGGTCGGCGACCTCGCCGAGGTAGTCCGCCGCGATGACCGCGCCGGACAGCTGGTCCAGGGTGTCCGGGTGGACCTTCTTGATCGCTTCGATGAGTTCGTCGAGACGGATGCTGACGTTCGGAACCACGGGCTGCGTCATGAGGCAACCCTAGGTTGACAGCCCTCGACTGTCAACGAGTGGTTGACAGTCGTGTGCCATGACTTCTTTCGAGTGATGTGTCGTATCGCGTGAAGATGGGAGAAACGGGGCGGACATGGCCCGGAAAAAGGGAGACGACCGGGGCCGCCACCCCCCACAGGAGAGGCCCCGGTCGTCATCCACGGAGCCGCAGCACGGCTCCGTACTCCCTACAGCGCCGGTGGTGCGTTTTCTGTCACACCCGCCCGCCCCCGGTGTGAAGGTTGCAAGTTGTACAAGGTGCGCGGACCCGCGTGGACGTGACGCCCGGAATCGACGTAGCGTGCTGGAGCGCGAGGCGGACTCGGCGGCGATGACCAGCCCCGACGACGCGACCGACGTGCTGACGCGCGCGCAGAACGCGACCGACGGACAGGGTTTGGGGAGTGCTGGGGGACGACGCGGAGCTGACGGCCGCGGTGCTCGCTGCGCAGGACGGGGACGAGGAAGCCTTCCGGACTGTGTACCGCGCCGTGCATCCCCGTCTGCTGGGCTACATGCGCACGCTGGTCGGCGACGCCGACGCCGAGGACGTCACCTCGGAGTCCTGGCTCCAGATCGCCCGTGACCTCGACCGCTTCAGCGGCGACGCCGACCGCTTCCGCGGCTGGGCGGCCAGGATCGCCCGCAACCGGGCCCTCGACCACATCCGGATGCGCGGCCGGCGGCCCGCCTCCGGCGGCGACGAGACCGAACTGACCGACAAGCCCGCCGAATCCGACACCGCGGGCGAGGCCCTGGAGGCCCTGGCCACCGGCGACACCCTCGCCCTCATCGCCCGCCTCCCGCAGGACCAGGCCGAGGCCGTCGTGCTCCGCGTCGTCGTCGGCCTCGACGCCAAGAGCGCCGCGGAGGCCCTCGGCAAGCGCCCCGGCGCCGTCCGCACCGCCGCCCACCGCGGCCTGAAGCGACTCGCCGAACTCCTCGGCGTCGACGGCACCGCCGGCGCGTCCGGCGCGTCCGGTCCGGGCTCCCCCGACGGCGGACAGCCCCTCGACGGGGTGCCGCCCCAGCGCGGCCGGAACACGGGGTTCATAGCCCCCGGCGGTGTGACGCAATGGCGTCCGCGTACGCAGAAGGACATGTGATGGCCGACGAGCGGTACCAGTGGCTCGACCCGGAGGCCGCGGAGCGGCTGTTCCGCGGCGAGCCCGTCGACGCCGTCGATCCCTCGGACCGTGCCCGCGCCGACGCCCTCGCCGACGCCCTCGCCGCGGCCCGTACCGCCGCCGCACCCGCCCCCGGCGTCCCGCTCGCCGGGGAGGAGGCCGCCCTCGCGGCCTTCCGCACCGCCACCGCCGCCCGCGCCGCCACCGCCGCACCCGCCCCGGCCCCGGACCAGGACCCCGCCCACTCCGCCGACCTCGGCAGGGTGCGGCTCACCTCCGTCCCCCGCCCGGCCCGGCGGTGGGGCCGCTCCCTGCGATACGGACTCGCCACCGCGCTCGCCGCCGTCACCGTCGGCGGCGTGGCGGTCGCCGCGAGCACCGGAGTGCTCCCGCTGGTCGACCAGGAGCCCTCCCGCACGGTCACCGCCGCCGAGACCGCCACCCCGCCCGAGCCGAGCGGGTCCGGCGGGTCGAGCCTGCCGACCCCGGCGATCGAACGGGACGAGGACCCCTCGCGGAGCACGGACCCCGGCACACCGGCGGGGACGACCGCGCCCGGCACGAGCCCCGCGGCCCGGCCCGACACCACCACCGCGACCCCCCGGCCCGGCGTCACCTCTCCCGAGCAGGACCGGCCCGAACGCGGCCCGACGGCCCCCACCGCCACGAGCGGCGCCGGCGACGACGCCCGCCGGGGCCCGATCGCCGCCTGCCGCGAGTACCGCTCCGGCCGCCTCGACGCGACCACCCGCGAACGCCTCTCCCGGCTGCTGCGGAACGAGGAGCCCCTGCGCGCCTACTGCGACAGGCTCCTCGCCGGCGCCACCGACAAGGGCGACACCGGCTCCTCCGGATCCGGCTCCTCCGGATCCGGCTCCTCCGGATCCGGCTCGGGATCCGATTCCGGCTCCGGCTCCGGCGGCGAGCAGGACGGCGACGCCAAGAACGGCGACAAGGACCGGGAGAAGGACGGCGACGCACGCCGCGAGGAGGGCGACGCCGGGGACCGGAACCGCCCCGACCTCTCGTACGGCATCGTCCCCGCCCCCGCCGACACCGGCCGCGCGCACGGCCAGGACTCGCCGGACCCGGAGGACAACCCCAGGGACCGGACGTGGCGCGGCGGCACCGTGGACCGGACACTCGTCACGGCCCTCGCCCTCTGCCCGGTGGGAGCCCCCGAAACGGGGGTGTGACACTTTCGGGCCCGTCGGCGCAGTACAGAGTGAGCCGACTGGTCATCGGCCGCGCAGAGAGCCGGGGTTCCCCCCGTACCTACGGCTCCGCGCACCCGGCGCGGGTGGGACACGTTCCCCCGGTCCCACCCGCGCCCCTTCTTCCCCGCCGCGCGCCCCGCCCGCTACCAGTGGACGACGACCTTGTCGCCGACCTTCACCTGGTCGAAGAGGGCCGAGAGCTTCGCCCGGTCCCGGACGTTCACACAACCGTGCGAGCCACCGTTGTAGCCGCGCGCCGCGAAGTCCGACGAGTAGTGCACCGCCTGGCCCCGGCTGAAGTACATCGAGAACGGCATCGGCGTGTGGTACAGCTTCGACCAGTCGTCACGGACCTTGCGGTCGACCAGGAAGATGCCCTCACGGGTCGGCGTGTTCTCCGAGCCGAAGCGGACGTCCATCGAGGAGACGACCTCGCCGTCGATCATCCAGGCCAGGGTGCGGCTCTCCTTGCTGATGCAGAGCACCCGGCCCGTCATGCAGCGGGCGTCCGGCGTGTCCAGCTCGTTGGTGGTGGACGGCTTCAGCTCGTCCGCCGTGGGCTTCTTCGTCAGGGAGAGCAGCCGCTCCCACGTCGTCCCGTCCACCGAACCCGTCCCGGGCAGCCCCCGCATCTCCTGGAAGCGCGTGACCGCCTTCGCCGTGATCGTGCCGTAGAAGCCGGTCGGCGCCCGGTCGAAGTGGTCCAGCTGACGCAGCCGCGCCTGGAGCTCACGCACCTGCTCGTTCTCGTCCCCGTCCTTCATGAGCGCCCGCGCCGACGGAGCCGGTGACGAGGGCGCCGGCGCCGACGAGGACGGAGCGGACGGCTCCGAGGACGACGGCGCGGGCGCCGCGGAGGTCGTGGCCGGCGACGGCGGCTTGCCGTCCGACCCGACCGCCTGGGCCGTGCAGCCGGTGACGGCGAGTGCGGCGGCGGCCGCGGCGAGAACGGCTCTGCGTATGGCGGAAGAACGCTTCATGGATGCCCCCCGGGGAATGAACTGTGCCCATAGGGATGCTTCCCGTCCGCCTCCGGTTGCGCACGGACGCGAGCAAGCGCTCATGCTGTGAGAAAGGTCCCGGCGTGCTGCCCTCCACCGGGTCGCACGCCCGCCACTACAGTCCGTCGCGAGGGACGGTACGGCCGCGAGCGGCGGCAGCACGATCAGGAGGCACGAGCCATGGCGCGCGAGTCGGAGTCGGGACTGCCCATCGAGCCGGTCTACGGGCCGGCGGCGCTGGAGGGCTGGGATCCGGCCGAGAAGCTGGGCGAGCCGGGCGCCTACCCCTTCACCCGCGGCGTGTACCCCTCGATGTACACCGGCCGCCCCTGGACGATGCGCCAGTACGCGGGCTTCGGCACCGCCGTGGAGTCGAACGCCCGCTACAAGCAGCTGATCGCCAACGGCACCATGGGACTCTCGGTCGCCTTCGACCTGCCCACCCAGATGGGCCACGACTCGGACGCGGCGATCGCCGGCGGCGAGGTCGGCAAGGTCGGCGTGGCCATCGACTCGGTCGACGACATGCGCGTGCTGTTCGACGGGATCCCGCTGGACAAGGTCTCCACGTCGATGACGATCAACGCCCCCGCCGCCCTGCTGCTCCTCATGTACCAACTGGTCGGCGAGGAACAGGGCGTGCCCGCCGACCAGCTGACCGGCACGATCCAGAACGACGTGCTCAAGGAGTACATCGCCCGCGGCACGTACATCTTCCCGCCCAAGCCCTCGCTGCGGCTGATCGCGGACATCTTCCAGTACTGCCGGGCCGAGATCCCGAAGTGGAACACGATCTCGATCTCCGGCTACCACATGGCCGAGGCGGGGGCGTCGCCCGCGCAGGAGATCGCCTTCACCCTCGCCGACGGCATCGAGTACGTCCGCACCGCCGTCGCCGCCGGCATGGACGTGGACGACTTCGCGCCCCGCCTCTCGTTCTTCTTCGTCGCCCGCACCACGATCCTGGAGGAGGTCGCGAAGTTCCGCGCCGCCCGCCGGATCTGGGCACGGGTCATGAGGGAGGAGTTCGGCGCCCGGAACCCCAAGTCGCTGATGCTCCGCTTCCACACCCAGACCGCCGGCGTGCAGCTGACGGCCCAGCAGCCCGAGGTCAACCTCGTCCGCGTCGCCGTCCAGGGCCTCGCCGCCGTGCTCGGCGGGACGCAGTCCCTGCACACCAACTCCTTCGACGAGGCCATCGCCCTGCCGACGGACAAGTCCGCCCGCCTCGCGCTGCGCACCCAGCAGGTCCTCGCCTACGAGACCGACGTGACCGCCACCGTGGACCCCTTCGCCGGGTCGTACGTCGTCGAGCGGATGACCGACGACGTGGAGGCCGCCGCCCTGGAGCTGATGGCAAAGGTCGAGGAGCTGGGCGGCGCGGTCGACGCCATCGAGCGCGGCTTCCAGAAGAGCGAGATCGAGCGCTCGGCGTACCGCGTCGCGCAGGAGACCGACTCCGGCGAGCGGGTCGTCGTCGGCGTCAACCGCTTCACGATCGACGTCGAGGAGCCCTACGAGCCGCTGCGCGTCGACCCGGCCATCGAGGCCCAGCAGGCCGCGCGCCTCGCCGAGCTGCGGGCCGGGCGCGACCAGCGGGCCGTCGACACGGCGCTCGCCGCGCTGAAGCGGGCGGCCGGGGGGACGGAGAACGTCCTCTATCCGATGAAGGACGCGCTGGGGGCCCGCGCCACGGTCGGCGAGGTCTGCGACGCCCTGCGCGAGGTCTGGGGCACGTACGTCCCCGGCGACGTTTTCTAGCCGCCCCCGCAGCCCCCCGCGTATCACATAGACACAGGTCACTGCGGAGTGTCGCACCCATGTGCGACACTCCGCCCATGCTGGGTGTCACCGATCTGCCGACCTATCTCGCCGGGCTCGTCCTCATCATTCTCCTGCCGGGGCCGAACTCGCTCTACGTGCTGTCCGTCGCGGCCCGCAAGGGCACCCGGACCGGCTACAAGGCCGCCGCCGGCGTCTTCACCGGCGACACGATCCTGATGACCCTCGCCGCCCTCGGCGCGGCCTCCCTCCTCCAGACCACCCCGCTCCTCTTCACCGTCGTGAAGTACGCGGGCGCCGGATACCTGGCCTGGATGGCGTACGGCATGCTCCGCGCGGCCCTGGAGATGTGGCGCTCCCGCCGCGAACCCACCGCCGCCGAGAGCACCGCCGCCGAGACCGGCTCCAACGAGCACCCCTACCGGCGTGCGCTGATCATCAGCCTTTTCAACCCGAAGGCGATCCTCTTCCTGATCTCCTTCTTCGTGCAGTTCGTCGACCCCTCCTACGCCTACCCGGCGCTCTCCTTCCTGGTCCTCGGCGGCCTGCTCCAGCTCGGCAGCTTCCTCTACCTGACCACCCTCATCTTCAGCGGCACCCGCCTCGCCGCCGCCTTCCGCCGCCGCAAGCGCCTCTCCGCCGGCGCCACCTCCGCCGCCGGTGCCCTCTTCCTCGGCTTCGCCGTGAAACTCTCCCTCAGCAGCGCCGCCTGAGGCCGACGCCGTCCGTTCGCCCGTTCGTGTGAAGCCTTTGGATACTCGAAGGCACAGCCGAAGTCCGGTCATACCGTCGCATCATGGCGACCTCTTCCACAGCAGCCGGTGGCACGGCGCACGCCCGGTACTCGTACCGGCTGCGCGTGTCGTCCACGGCGCTGGCCGCGCTGCTCGGGGAGTGGGACCGATGCCGGTGGATCTGGAACGAGTGCGTCGCTCGGTCGATGAAGGCGCATGCCGCCGGTGAGAAGTGCGGGCCGGCCAGTCTGGACCGGATGCTCACCGAGGCGCGGGCCATCACTCCCTGGCTCGCCCAGGGGGCGTCGGTACCACAGCAACAGCTCATCCGTGACTTCGGCAGGGCCCGCGCGAAGGCGCTGAAGGACATCAAGGAGCGCCTTCCCGTTCGGCGGCGGGCGGGACTTCCCACGTACAAGAGGAAGCGCGGGGCCGATCCGACACTCAACTACACGCGGAACGGCTTCCGTCTGAAGGACGGACGCCTGCACCTCGCGGGCGGGGTCGTGCTGTCGGTGGTGTGGTCGCGTGTGTTGCCTGCCGATCCGACATCCGTACGCGTCCACCGGGACGCCGTCGGGCACTGGTACGCCTCCTTCGTGGTTCCCGCCACGATCCGGCCCCTGCCCGAGACCGGAGCGGTGCTCGGCATCGACTGGGGCGTGAAGGAGATCGCCACCACCACGAGTGATGCCCACGACCTTCCGCATCCGGAGTTCGGCCGGAAGGCGAAGGAGCGGCTGTCGCGGTACGACCGGATGATGGCCCGCCGCAAGCCGGACCGGGGGAAGGCGGCCTCGAAGGGGTACAGGGCGGCGAAACGGTTGCGGGCGAAAGCATGCCAGAAGGTCGCCAGGCAGCGCCTGGACACGGGCCGCAAGTGGGCTAAGAAGGTCGTACGTGACCACGACGCCATCGCGGTGGAGGACTTCCGCCCCCGGTTCCTGACCAGGACCACGATGGCACGGAAGGCCGCCGACGCGGCGATCGGTGCCACCAAGAACGCCCTGCTCGAAATGGGCCGCAAGCACGGGCGGGACGTCCGCCTCGTGCACCCGGCCCACACCACCATGGACTGCGCGCGGTGCGGAGCGAGAGCCAAGCACGCCCTGCCGCTGTCGGAACGTACCTACACGTGCGGCGCGTGCGGAGCGACGTCCCCGAGGGACAAGAACTCGGCCCGCGTGATGCTCGTCCGGGCAGGTCTGGACCCGGCCGGCGCCGAGGGTGTGAGACCTCCGGGAGCGCGGCTCCAGGAGGCGGCCCGAGCCGGGAATCCCATCCCGAAGCAGGGATGGGAGCATTCAAACGGTGTGAGGGTCGAAGCCCGGCGCTCGCAGTGCGGCGCGCTCCTCCGTTGACTCTCCCCCTGTGTCAGAGTTTTGAGTAAGGGGCGTCATGTTCACCATCGGAGACTTCGCCCGGCACGGGCGGGTGTCGGTCCGGATGCTGCGTCACTACGACGCGATCGGACTGCTGCGCCCGGCCCACGTCGACCCGTACAGCGGGTACCGCCACTACACGGCGGACCAGCTCGCGCGGCTCAATCGCGTCATCGCGCTCAAGGACCTCGGCTTCACCCTGGAACAGGTGGGGGCCATCCTCGGGGACGAGATCGGCGCGGAGGAGCTGCGCGGGATGCTGAGACTGCGCCAGGCCGAGCTGGAAGCGGCCCTGGAAGCGTCGCGGGCCCGGCTCGCCCAGGTCGGCGCGAGGCTCCGAGCCATCGAGAGCGAGGGACGCATGTCCACGCAGGACGTCGTCGTCAAGAAGATCCCCGCCGTGCGGGTCGCCGAGCTGAGCGCGGTCGCCGCGGGCTTCGAGCCCGGGGCCATCTCGCCCGTCATCGGGCCGCTGTACGGGGAGCTGTGCGGCCGCCTGGAGGCGGCCGGGGTCACCGGCTTCGGGCCGGGGATCGCGTACTACGAGGACGCGGGCGAGGGCGACGGGTCGATCGTCGTGCACGCCTGCATGACCGTGCCCGAGGGCACCGAGGCGGACGGGGTGCGCGTGCACGTGCTGCCCGGCATCGACGAGGCGGCCACCGTCGTCCACCGCGGAGCCATGGACGACATCCTGCCGACCGCGCAGGCCCTCGCCTCCTGGATCGACGTCAACGGCCACGCCTCCGCCGGCTACGCCCGCGAGCTGTACCTGGAGTGCCCGGAGGACCCGGCCGGCTGGGTGACCGAGCTCCAGGAGCCGATCACCCGCGCGTGAGGACGGTGGGCCCGGGACCTCCGCACAGGTCCCGGGCCGGTCCGGCGGGTGCTACTTCTTCAGGGCCTTGCGCAGCCGCAGGGCCCGGCGGGCCAGCCGGCGGACCCGGGGGTGCCGGGGGACCGGCAGGCCGCCCGGGAGGTCCAGGACGGTGAGCCGGCGGCGGGTGAAGTGGTGCCGGGTGCGCTCGGCGTACGGCCCGGACAGATGGCGTACCGCCGCCTCCCGCAGATCGGCCCTTATGTTCGGCTGCATCGCGAAGCCGACCGCGGCGACCAGGTCGTCGAGGCGGGCGGCGTCCGTCACCGGCTCCTCGTCCTCCGGGCCGGGCGTCAGAGACGGCACGACCGCGTCGACCACCGTCAGCGGGATCCGGTTGCTGTTCTGGAACGGGGTGAGCCGCTGGAGCAGTTCCCGGGTGCCGACCCGGGCGACCGGCAGGCCGTAGAACGTACGGGCCGTCATCAGCGCCGTCGAGAAGCAGCCGACGACCAGCGCGGGCCGCAGCTCCCGGTAGAGCACCTCGGCGAGGACCGGACGGGTCTCGACCGAGAGCTCGGCGCCGAGCCGGGCCGCCTCCTCGGCCAGCGAGGCCGTCCAGGAGTCGGGGGCGGTGGGGTGCGGCTTGAAGACGAGGCGCCGGTGGCCGTGGGCGACCGCGCCGCGCACCATGCTCAGGTGCAGCTCCTCCTCCTCGGCGGCCGTCATCAGGTGGAGCGCGGCCAGGTACTGGCCGAGGAGCAGGGCCGGGCCCTCGTCGCCCGTGGCGGGCGCGTCGGTGCCGGCGAGCTCGGCGACGGCCTTGGTGAAGGCCTCCACGGGGACGGTCTCCGGCACTGCGCCGAACTCGCCGAGCAGCAGCGGCCGCAGCCCCGGCACCAGATCGAGGTGGAGGAGGCGGGCGGCCCGGCCGCCGATCAGCGGGTCGATCTTGTTGCGGGTCGGCCCGTAGCTCATCAGGCCGTCCGCGTAGACGGTGATCGCCGCCTCCGGGAGCAGCTGGGCGAGGGCGAGGGCGGGGGTGACCTGGATGGACTCCAGGACCAGCTCGATCCGGCCGCCGCCGAGCCCCCACACCGTGTGGAGGTGGCGCTGGAGCATCGGCACGTCCTGGCCGCGCGGGGTCCAGCCGCCGGGGTGGAGCGGGGAGATGGTCTCGTTCCAGGACACCACCTCGTCGAAGCGGTCGCGGATCCGCCCGAAGCCCTCCGCCTCGTCGAAGGCCGGGGTGGTCTCCGGGACGGGCGCGTTGTTGGTGACGAGGAGGATCCGCCGGGCGGCGGTGCCGAAGCAGCCGCTGTCTATGGCGGCGGCCAGGGTGACCGCCCCGTAGAGGGTGGAGGCGGCGAAGATCTGGGTGGTGCGGGCCGTGCTCACGCGGCCACCTCCGAGGGGGTCGTGCCGGCCGGGCCGCGGCCGCCCGGCGGGGCCGGCGGCGGGGGTGCGGGGCGCCGGCGGCGCAGCTTGCGCAGGACGGCGGCCCGGTCGCCGCCCATCGCGGTCAGCGCCTGTTCGAGGACGTCCTGCGGCATGCGGCGCAGCGCGCCCGCGCTCATCGCCTTCAGCTGCCGGGCCACGTCCGGTTCGAACTTCTGTATCGAGCCGATGTGATGGGCGATGACCGCGCAATAGGTGCGGACGGCTTTCGGGAGAAAGCGGTCCGCTTCCCTGTCCTGGGCGGTCTCCGCGATCACCTGGTCGAATGCGCGGATGAAATCCAATTGCCGGACGTCGCCGATCTGGGTGAGCGAGGTCGCCACTCCGCGCCGGTAGAAGACGCCGAGTTCACCGACGGCGGCGAAGGATTCCGCCTCGCGGTGCAGCCGCCAGATCCAGGGCCGGTCCTCGGCGGTGCGCAGGCCGTGCGGGAAGTGCAGCAGGCCCCGGTCGAGGAGCCTGCGGTGGTAGATGCCGGCCCAGGCGAAGGGGTAGTCGACGGACGTGGTGCGGTGGGCGGGGAGGATCGCCTCGCGTGGGTCGAGGACCTCCTCGCGGCGCGGGACGGGTGCCCGGCGGACCGAGCGGGCGCGCCCGGTGACCGAGGTGTGGTCGGTGCGCAGGAAGTCGCAGCCGAGCTCCTCCGCGGCCCCGACCAGGCGCCCGTAGTAGCCGGGGGAGAGCCAGTCGTCCCCGTCGAGGAAGGTGACGAACTCGCCGCGGGCCGCGTCGAGGCCGGTGTTGCGGGCGGTCGCCAGGCCCTCGTTCCGCTCGTGCCGGATCAGGACGGCGCCGGGCAGTTCGCGCGCGGCGCGTTCGAGGAGTTCGGGGGTGTCGTCGGACGAGCAGTCGTCGACGAGGAGGAACTCGAAGTCGTCGCGGGCGTTGGCGCGCAGACTGGCGAGGGTGTCGGGGGCGTATGTCTGCACGTTGAAGAACGGCACGACGACGGAGAGCTTGACCACGCGGCCGACGCTAGGCGCCCGCCCGGCCGCTCCGCCGACCGGCCGGGGGATTTTCGGTGAACACGAAGCGGCGGGCTGATTAACCGCCTTTACCCGAGGGGATTTCGGGCCGTCCAACGGCTGAATCCCGGGCCGCTTCAGATCGCGGAGAGGTGCTGTTCACCGTTTGTTGCGGCTCAGTTGGGCCGTAGACCGGAATGCCCTTCTAGCGTCCTCGACGTGCCAGCAAGTTCCAGTGAAGCGGTACGGATCGCCGTACTCGCGGATTCCGACACCCGGTGGAAATGGGGTGCGCTCACCGCGCGCCGCATCACCGCCGCGGACACCGAGCCGACCGGTTTCGTGCTCCGCGGCCGTGCCACCCCCACCGCCCGCCAGCTCGCCGAGACGGGGGCCTCCACGGCCGCCCCGCGCGAGGTGACCGGGGCGGAGTTCCTGCGCGAGGTGCGGGACGCGGAGACGCGCGGCGAGCGGTACGACGTCGTCGTCCTGGCGCTCGTCGGCGGCACCGTCCGGGCCGTCCTCCAGGGCCTCGCCGACCTCGGCCTCGACCGCCGGCCGGTGATCGTCACCGGGTACGTCGGCGTGGTCTACGAGAAGCTGGCCGACGGACTGCTGCTGCGCCACGGCGCCGACGTCGTCCTCGCCAACTCCCGTCACGACGCGGACCGGTTCCGCGCCGTGTACGAAGGGGTCGGCGCGGGCTCCGACTCGGTCGTCGAGGCCGCGCTGCCGTTCCTCGGCGGCGCCCCGTACCGCCCCGAAGAGGGCCGCGACACCCTGGTGTTCGCCGCCCAGCCGTCCGTACCGGTCACCCGGGCCGAGCGGGCGTACGTGCTGGAGCGGCTGGTCCGGCACGCCCGGCTGCACCCGGAGCGCGAGGTCCTCCTCAAGCTCCGCTCCAAGCCCGGCGAGCACACCACGCACCTGGAGGAGCACCCGTACCAGCGGCTGGTGCGCGATCTGGACCCGCCCGCCAACTTCCGCCTGGTGTACGGGCACATGGGCGAGGTCCTGGACCGCACCGACCTGCTGGTCACCGTCTCCTCCACCGCCGCCCTGGAGGCGCTGCACCGCCGGATCCCCACCGCGATCCTCACCGACTGCGGGGTCCGCGAGGTCAACGGCAACCACCACTTCATCGGCTCCGGCCTCCTCGCCTCCTTCGACCGGCTCGACCGGGGCGAGGCGCCCGAGCCCGAAGAGGAGTGGCTGGCCCGGCAGGGCGTGGCGTCCGACGGCGGGTACGACTCCGCCTTCGACGCCGCCCGCGAACGGGTCGCGAAGCTCCTCGCGCTGCCCGGACTCCCCCCGATCAGCCCCTACTACACCGCGGAGACGGCCCCCGGCTACCTGCCGGGGATCCTCGCCCGCCACCGCCTGGACGTCACCGCGCCGCCGGCCCGCGACAGCGGACTGCGCCGGATCGTCCGCGAGGCGGCGCGCGGCGCCTACCGCCACGGCGTCCAGCGCGTGGCCCCCGTCGTCCGACGCCTGGGAGAACTGTGATGACCGTGAAGAAGCCGAGCCCCACCGTGCTCGCCGTCATCCCCGCGCGGGGCGGCTCCAAGGGAGTCCCCGCCAAGAACCTCGCCCCGGTCGCCGGGATCCCGCTGGTCGGCCGGGCCGTCCGGGCCTGCCTCGGCGCCGTCGGCGTCACCGACGTCGCCGTCTCCACCGACGACCACGCGATCGCCGCCGCCGCCCGCTCCTTCGGCGCCGAGGCGGTGCCGCGCCCGGCCGCCCTCGCCGGCGACACCGCCACCAGCGAGTCCGCGGTGCTCCACGCCCTCGACGCCTTCGAGGCCACCCACGGCCGCACCGCCGACGTGGTCCTCCTCGTCCAGTGCACCAGCCCCTTCCTCACCTCCGCCGAGGTCGCCGAGGCCGTCGCCCGGATCACCTCCGGCGCCGCCGACACCGCCTTCACCGCCGCCCCCTCGCACGGCTTCCTCTGGCGCGAGACGGCCGACGGCGCCACCGGCGTCAACCACGACAAGGCCCACCGCCCGCGCCGCCAGGACCGCGAGCCCGAATACCTGGAGACCGGCGCCGTCTACGCGATGGACGCGGCCGGCTTCCGTACCCACGGGCACCGCTTCTTCGGCCGGACCGCCGTCGTCGTCACCGACCCGGCCCGCGTCCTGGAGATCGACGACCCGCACGACCTGGCCCGCGCCAAGGCCCTGGCACCGCTCCTCGACGAACCGGCCACCCCCGGCTTCGCCGACGTCGACGCGGTCGTCCTCGACTTCGACGGAACCCAGACCGACGACCGGGTCCACCTCGACGCGGAGGGGCGGGAGTTCGTCTCCGCCCACCGCGGCGACGGCCTCGGCATCGCGGCCCTCCGCCGCGCCGGGCTCCCCGTCCTCATCCTCTCCACCGAGCAGAACCCCGTCGTCGCCGCCCGCGCCAGGAAGCTGAAGATCCCCGTCCTGCACGGGATCGACCGCAAGGACCTGGCACTCAAGGAGTGGTGCGAGGCCGAGTCCATCGACCCCGCGCGCGTCCTCTACGCCGGCAACGACGTCAACGACCTGCCCTGCTTCCACCTCGTCGGCTGGCCCGTCGCGGTGGGCAGCGCCCACGACTCCGTCCGGGCCGCGGCCCGCGCGGTCACCGTCACCCCGGGCGGCTTCGGAGCGATCCGTGAGATCGCCGCCTGGCTCCTCGGACCCGAGCTGAACACCCCCACCCCTCTCCCGAACTGAAGGAAGCACCACCATGAGCACCCGTCTGCGCACCCTCGGCCCGAAGACCGCCGGTCCCGGTCAGCCCGTCTACATCTGCGGCGAGATCGGCATCAACCACAACGGCGACCTCGAGAACGCCTTCAAGCTGATCGACGTGGCCGCCGACGCCGGCTGCGACGCCGTCAAGTTCCAGAAGCGCACCCCGGAGATCTGCACCCCGCGCGACCAGTGGGACATCGAGCGCGACACCCCCTGGGGCCGGATGACGTACATCGACTACCGCCACCGCGTGGAGTTCGGCGAGGACGAGTACCGCCAGATCGACGAGCACTGCAAGAAGCGCGGCATCGACTGGTTCGCCTCCCCGTGGGACACCGAGGCCGTCGCCTTCCTGGAGAAGTTCGACGTCCCCGCCCACAAGGTGGCCTCCGCCTCCCTCACCGACGACGAGCTGCTGCGCGAGCTGCGCGCCACCGGCCGCACCGTCATCCTCTCCACCGGCATGTCGACGCCGAAGCAGATCCGTCACGCGGTCGAGGTCCTGGGCAGCGACAACATCCTGCTCTGCCACGCCACCTCCACCTACCCGGCCAAGGCGGAGGAGCTGAACCTGCGCGTCATCCAGACGCTCCAGGAGGAGTACCCGAACGTCCCGATCGGCTACTCCGGCCACGAGACCGGCCTCCAGACCACGCTGGCCGCCGTCGCCCTCGGCGCCACCTTCGTCGAGCGCCACATCACCCTCGACCGCGCCATGTGGGGCTCGGACCAGGCCGCCTCCGTCGAGCCCGGGGGCCTGGAGCGCCTCGTCCGCGACATCCGCACCATCGAGACCGCGCTCGGCGACGGCGTGAAGAAGGTGTACGAGTCGGAGCTCGGCCCGATGAAGAAGCTCCGCCGCGTCCTGGAGCCCGTCTCCGCATGACCGGCCGACTGGCGTTCGTCGAGAGCCCCGTCCAGCTCCTGAACGTCCTGGAGTGGGCCCACGCGCGCGGCCGGGGGACCACCCCGGCCGCCGCCGCGGCGCCCGCACCCTCCCCCGGGTCCCCGGCTCCGTCCGGGCAGGGGGCCCCGTCCCCCGAGTCCCCGGATCCGTCCGGGCAGGGGGAAACCCCCTCGGCGCCGGGAGCCGGCGCGGCTCCCGCGCCGGTCACCGGGGGACCGGAGGGCTCCGCCGCCGACGACCTCAGGATCGTCGTCCTCTCCCCGACCGATCCCATGTCGCGGGGGCAGCTGCGCCGGATGGCCCAGCTCGCCCGTGACGAGGGGTTCGCCGTGCACTGGCAGGAGGCGCGGGCCGGGCGCGGCGCGCTCGTGCGCACCCTGCGGGAGCTGGGCGGGCCGCTGCGCGCCGCCGGGCGCGTGATCGTCGGCGACCCCTTCTCCCGGTACGTCCAGCTGCTGCTCACCCTCTTCGGGCCCCGGCACGTCACGGTCGTCGACGACGGCACCGCGACGATGGAGTTCGCCGCCCAGCTCGCGGGCGGGGAGCGGCTGGTCCGCTGGCACCGCAAGGGCGACCTCGGGCCGCGCGAGCTGGTCCTCGCCCCGGTCACCTCGCTGGCCCGCCGCCGGCTGGCCCCCGGGCCCGGCCGGAGCGTGGAGATCTTCACCTCGCTGCCGGTGCAGGCGCCGCCGGGCACCGAGGTCACCGAGAACACCTACGCGTGGACCCGGGAGCGCTTCGGACCGCCCGCGCTCACCGGCGGCGCGGATCTGGTGGGCACCTCGCTCGTGGAGACCGGCGTGATCGACGCGGACCACTACCTCCGGGTGGTCGGGCAGCTGGCCCGCACCCACGGCGCCACCCGCTACTTCGCCCACCGCCGGGAGACCCCGGAGAAGCTGCACCGGGTCGCGGTCGAGACCGGGCTCCAGGTGGTCCGCCCGGATCTGCCGCTGGAGCTGATCGCCCGGCGCGGCCCGATCGGCGCCACCATCGTCAGCTTCCCCTCCACCGTGGTGCACACCCTGCCGCTCGCCCTGGCGGGCACCGGGGTGAAGGTGGCGGTCTGCGAGATCGCACCCGAGTGGCTCAAGGCCACCGCCTCGCCGCGGGCCCAGGGCTTCCTCGCCGGCGTCGCCGGGACGGCGGCGGGGGCCGACCGGCTCACCCCCCGCACCGGCTCCGCGGTCGACCGGCTCGAATTCGGGTGACCATACCCATACGGAGTGTGTCCCATGCACGGCAAACCGAGATTCTTTCCCCTAAGGGGCTGAACTTTTCGTGATCAACGGGCAGTTGATCACCGGATGGGCCTACCCTTCACAGGGTGAACCAGTTGAAGACCCGTGAGCCCGGATCGTTCACCCTGCCCGGAACGCTGCCCTCCGCCCTGCGCGACGAACTGATCGCCTTCCGCAGGGACTTGCACATGCACCCGGAGCTCGGCAACCAGGAGTTCCGCACCACCGCCGCGCTCAAGGCCCGCCTGGAGGCGGCCGGCCTCGCGCCGCGCGTCCTGCCGGGCGGCACGGGCCTCATCTGTGACATCGGCACGTGGGACGGCGGGCGCCCCATGCTCGCCGTCCGCGCCGACCTCGACGCGCTGCCCATCCCGGACGCCAAGACCGTCGCGTACCGCTCCACCGTCCCCAACCGGGCGCACGCCTGCGGCCACGACGTGCACACCACCACGGTCCTCGGCGCCGGACTGGTCCTCGCCGAGCTGGCCCGCGAGGGCCGGCTGCCCCGCCCGGTGCGGCTGCTCTTCCAGCCGGCCGAGGAGGTGCTGCCCGGCGGCGCCGCCGACGCGGTCGCGGCCGGCGTCCTCGACGGCGTCGGCCGCATCATCGCCGTCCACTGCGACCCCAAGGTCGACGCCGGCAGGATCGGGATCCGCACCGGCCCCATCACCTCGGCCTGCGACCGCCTGGAGATCACCCTCGACGGCCCCGGCGGCCACACCGCCCGCCCGCACCTCACCACCGACCTGGTGACCGCCGCCGCCCGGATCGCCACCGACGTGCCGGCCGTGCTCGCCCGCAGGGTCGACGCCCGCTCCGGCCTCTCGGTCACCTGGGGCCGGATCGAGGCCGGCCACGCGCCCAACGTCATCCCGCAGCACGCCGAGCTCTCCGGCACCGTCCGCTGCCTCGACCTGCCCGCCTGGCGCGACGCCCCCGACCTGGTGCACGCCGCCGTCGACGAGGTCGCCGCGCTGCACCGGGCCAAGTCCACCGTGAACTACGTCCGCGGCGTCCCGCCGGTCGTCAACGACGCGGTGGTCGTGGAGCTGCTCCGGGACGCCATGACCGCCCGCCTCGGCGCCGACGCCGTCGAGGACACCGAGCAGAGCCTCGGCGGCGAGGACTTCTCCTGGTACCTGGAGCACGTGCCCGGCGCGATGGCCCGGCTCGGCGTCCGCACCCCCGGGGACTCGCGCGTCCGGGACCTCCACGCGGGCGACTTCGACGTCGACGAGCGGTGCATCCGGACCGCCGTGGAGCTCTTCACCGCCGCCGCGCTGATCGACGCCGACTGACACGTACGCACCGGGGCACCGCCCTCCCGCCACCCGCGGGGGAGCGGTGCCCGGCCTTTTTCCCGCGCCCCATCTCGGCTGATGACACGGGGTTGCGCCTTGATCGCGAAGCGTGTACGGGTACTCTGGCCTGTGGGTTCGCGTCGATACGGTAACGACTCATGAACAGGTCTTTAACTGACATCTACGCGCGTTACGATCGCCGCAAAGCCAGCGCCGGAAGAGGCGCTTTCGGTCAGTCTTGAAGGGACCCTCCTCTTGCGCCGGTTCACCAGGATCACCACCGTGGGCATCGCCTCCGCGGCGCTCGCGCTTTCCGCCACCGCCTGCGGCAAGTCCTCCTCCGAGGGCGGCTCCGGCTCCGACACGAAGGCGTCCAAGGCCGCCATCGCGTACGACATCGGCGGCCGCGGCGACCAGTCCTTCAACGACGCCGCCTACGCGGGTCTGAAGAAGGCCGAGGACGAGCTCGACGTCGACGGCTCCGAGGCCGAGCCGTCGTCCGGCGAGGGCGACGCCGACAAGGTGCAGCGCCTCACCTCGCTGGCCCGCGCCGGCAACAACCCGGTCATCGGCGTCGGCTTCGCCTACGCCCCGGCCATCAAGAAGGTCGCCGCCCAGTTCCCGGACACGACCTTCGGCATCATCGACGACACCTCGGTGACCGGCAAGAACATCGCCAACATGGTGTTCAACGAGGAGCAGGGCTCCTACCTGGCCGGCGTCGCCGCCGCCAAGGCGTCGAAGTCGGGCACGGTCGGCTTCATCGGCGGTGTCGAGGTCCCGCTGATCAAGAAGTTCGAGGCCGGCTACGTCCAGGGCGTCAAGGACACCAACCCCAAGGCGAAGGTGCTCACCCAGTACCTGACCCAGCCGCCGAACTTCGACGGCTTCGCCAAGCCCGACCTCGGCAAGGCCGCCGCGGAGGGCCAGCTCGACAAGGGCGCCGACGTGATCTACGCCGCCGCCGGTCTCGCCGGCTCCGGTGCGATCGAGGCCGCGTCCAAGGCCGGCAAGTGGGCCATCGGCGTCGACTCCGACCAGTACAACCAGGCCGGTCTCGCCGAGTACAAGGACGCGATCCTGACCTCGGTCACCAAGGACGTCTCCGACTCCGTCTACAACCTGATCAAGTCGGTCAAGGACGGCAAGCCGCAGACCGGTGAGGTCCGCTACGGCCTCGCCACCGACGGTGTCGCCCTCGCCGACTCGAACCCGAAGTACAAGTCCATGACGGACCTCATCGCCGCGGTGGAGAAGGCGAAGAAGGACATCATCGACGGCAAGATCACGGTCAAGACCGCCCCGTAAGGCGCGCAGGTCACGACCAGTTGCCCGCGGGCCCGGCCCCGGTGGGACTCCCACCGGTACCGGGCCCCGGGCCCATTCCCGTACGGGTTTTCACTTTTCGGCAGCGCTACGCGTGTAGATGTCGCACCGGCACGATAACTTCGCCCCGCCCTGCCCTCGCCTCCCACTCCTTTCGGCCAAGGAGAGTGCGTCATCAACGCGTCCAGCCCCCCTGCCGTGGAACTCCACGGCATCACCAAGCGCTTCCCCGGCGTCGTCGCCAACAAGGACATCGCGATCACCGTTCGCAAGGGCACCGTGCATGCCCTCATCGGTGAGAACGGTGCCGGCAAGTCGACCCTGATGAAGATCCTCTACGGCATGCAGAAGCCGGACGAGGGCACCATCGCCATCGACGGGGAGCAGGTCACCTTCGCCAGCCCCGGCGACGCCATCGCGCGCGGCATCGGCATGGTGCACCAGCACTTCATGCTCGCCGACAACCTCACCGTCCTGGAGAACGTCGTCCTCGGCGGCGAGAAGCTGTACGGCATCGGCGCCAAGGCCCGCAAGAAGATCAAGGAGATCTCCGACGCGTACGGCCTCGGCGTCCGCCCCGACGTCCTCGTCGAGGACCTCGGCGTCGCCGACCGGCAGCGCGTCGAGATCCTCAAGGTGCTCTACCGCGGTGCGAAGATCCTCATCCTCGACGAGCCGACCGCCGTCCTCGTCCCGCAGGAGGTCGACGCGCTCTTCGACAACCTGCGCGAGCTCAAGGCCGAGGGCCTCACCGTCATCTTCATCTCGCACAAGCTGGGCGAGGTCCTGAAGGTCGCCGACGACATCACCGTCATCCGGCGCGGCACCACCGTCGGCACCGCCGACCCGAAGACCGCCACCACCAAGCAGCTCGCCGAGCTGATGGTCGGCAGCGAGCTGCCCTCCCCGGAGACCCGCGAGTCGACCGTCACCGACGTCGCCATGCTCCGGGTCGAGAACCTCACCCTCCTGGAAGGCGGCGCCACCGGCGCCCCGCTGACCACCGCCGCCCCCGCGGACCCGTCGAGCACGACGGTCGTCCAGGAGGTCGCGGCCGGCCGCAAGCTGCTCGACGACATCTCGCTCACCATCCACAAGGGCGAGGTCCTCGGCATCGCGGGCGTCGAGGGCAACGGCCAGACCGAGCTCATCGAGGCCCTGATGGGCATGGCCACCCCCGACGAGGGCGTCATCTCGCTCGACGGCGAGGACATCTCCAAGGTCTCCGTGCGCAAGCGCCGCGAGGGCGGCATCGGCTACATCCCCGAGGACCGGCACCGCCACGGCCTGCTCCTGGAGGCCCCCCTCTGGGAGAACCGCATCCTCGGCCACGTCACCGAGGCGCCCAACTCCAAGCGCGGCATCCTCGACCCGAAGGCCGCCCGCAAGGACACCGAGCGGATCGTCCGCGAGTACGACGTCCGCACCCCGGGCATCGACGTGACCGCGGCCTCCCTCTCCGGCGGCAACCAGCAGAAGCTGATCGTCGGCCGCGAGATGAGCCACAACCCGAAGTTCCTGATCGCCGCCCACCCCACCCGCGGTGTGGACGTCGGCGCGCAGGCGCAGATCTGGGACGCGATCCGGGACGCCCGCCGCGAGGGCCTGGCGGTGCTGCTGATCTCCGCCGACCTCGACGAGCTGATCGGCCTCTCCGACACCCTCCGGGTCATGTACCGCGGCAAGCTCGTCGCGGACGCGGACCCCGCCACCATCACGCCCGAGGAGCTGGGCTCCGCCATGACCGGCGCGGCCACCGGCCACCTCGAAGGCACCGAGCAGTCCGAAGACGGTGACGCCCGATGAAGAAGATCGACAAGGACAAGCTGATCATCGGGGCCGCGGGCCCGGTGCTCGCGCTGGTCTCCTCGTTCGTCCTCACCATGCTGGTGCTGCTCGCGACGGGTCTCGACCCGATCGAGCCGATCCAGCTGATGATCGAGAACGCCGAGTACTCGGACATCCAGGTCCTGATCGTCAACCAGACGGGGATCTACTACCTGGCAGCCCTGGCCGTCGCCATCGGCTTCCGGATGAACCTCTTCAACATCGGCGTCGACGGCCAGTACCGCCTCGCCGCGATGCTCTCGGCCGTGGTCGGCGCCTCCGTCGAGCTGCCCGGCCCCCTGCACATCCTGCTGATCGTGGTCGTCGCGGCCCTCACCGGCGCCTTCTGGGCCGGCATCGCCGGCATCCTCAAGACCACCCGGGGCGTCTCCGAGGTCGTCTCCACGATCATGCTGAACGCCATCGCGACCTCCCTGATCGCGTGGCTGATCCTGCCGGCCAACCTCGGCGTCCAGCCCGAGGGCTCCAACGACCTCACCACCGGTGAGATCGCCGAGTCCGGCTGGTTCCCCGGCATCGACATGGGCCAGGGCAACGGCGAGATCTACGGCTTCACCTTCGTCGCGCTCGCCCTCGGCGTCGTCTACTGGTTCGTCCTCAACCGCACCCGCTTCGGCTTCGACCTGCGCGCCACCGGCGAGAGCGAGTCGGCGGCCCAGGCCAGCGGTGTCGACGCCAAGAAGATGATCCTCACCTCGATGCTCATCTCCGGTGGCCTCGCCGGCCTCTCCGGCATGCCCACGCTGCTCGGCGACACCCACACGTACAGCCTGTCCTTCCCGGTCGGCGTCGGCTTCACCGCCATCACGATCGCGCTGCTCGGCCGGAACAACCCGGTCGGCATCCTCTTCGCCGCGCTGCTCTTCGCGTTCCTCGACAAGGCGTCCTCGTCGCTCGACGTCGAGGGCTACCCGAAGGAGATCACGCAGATCATGCAGGGCATCATCGTGATCGCCGTGGTCGTCTCCTACGAGCTCGTCCGCCGTTACGGCACCCGCCGCCAGCAGCAGAAGGTCGGCGAGGAGCTGGCCGCCGGCGGCGCCATCAAGACCGACAAGGAGGTCTCGGCATGAGCACCGGAACCGTCGCCAAGCCGAGCGCCGCTCCCAGGAAGACCGGGCGCCGCAAGCTCACCTGGCCGTGGATCCTGCTGATCGTCGCGGCCGGCCTCGTCCTCTTCTCGCTGGTCCGCGTCATCTCCGGCGCCGACGACCTGACCTCCATCGGCCAGGTCTCCGGCGCGCTCCGCCTCGCCGTCCCGATCGGCCTCGCCGGCCTCGGCGGCCTGTGGGCCGAGCGCGCGGGCGTGGTCAACATCGGCCTCGAAGGCATGATGATCCTCGGCACCTGGTTCGGTGCCTGGGCCGGCTACCAGTGGGGCCCCTGGGTGGGCGTCCTCTTCGGCCTCCTCGGCGGCGCGCTGGGCGGCCTGCTGCACGCGATCATCACGGTCACCTTCAACGTGAACCACATCGTCTCCGGTGTGGCCATCAACATCCTCGCGGCCGGCTTCACGATGTACCTGTCGAACTTCACGTTCGGCGAGGCCGAGGGCGGCTCCTCCAAGCAGTCCCCGCGCATCGACCAGATCACCCAGATCACCGTCCCAGGGTTGTCCGACTGGCTCCAGGACCTCCAGCAGAAGCACTGGTTCCTGATCTCCGACATCGCCGGCATCCTCGGCGGCCTGGTCACCAACCTGTCGCTGCTCACCGTCGTCGCGATCCTGCTGATCCCGGCCACCTGGTGGGTGCTGTGGCGCACCGCCTTCGGCCTGCGGCTGCGCTCCTGCGGCGAGAACCCGGTCGCCGCCGAGTCCCTGGGCGTCAACGTCTACAAGTACAAGTACATCGCCGTCACCATGTCCGGCGCCCTCGCCGGCCTCGGCGGCGCCTTCCTCGCGATCGTCGCCACCGGCATCTACCAGGAGGGCCAGACCGGCGGCCGCGGCTACATCGGTCTCGCCGCGATGATCTTCGGCAACTGGATGCCCGGCGGCATGGCGCTCGGCGCCGGCCTCTTCGGCTTCACCGACAGCCTCAAGATCCGCGGCGGCGCCGAGAACGTCCACGCGCTGCTGCTGCTCGTCGCGATCCTCCTCGTGCTCGCCGCCGCCTGGCAGCTGTACAAGAAGAAGTACGTGCCCGCCGTGATCTCCGCGGTCTTCGCGGTCGGCTTCTTCCTCTGGTACGCGCTGACCGACCAGGTCCCGAGCCAGTTCGTCGACGCCGCCCCGTACATCACCACCCTGCTCGTGCTGGCACTCTCCGCACAGCGGCTGAGGATGCCGAAGGCGGACGGCCTGCCCTACCGGAAGGGCCAGGGCAAGTGACGACGCCCGCCGCCGAGCCCGACTGGGAGTCCCTGCGGAAGGAGGCCCGGACCGCGATGGGCCGCGCCTACGCCCCGTACTCGGGCTACCCGGTCGGGGCGGCCGCCCTCGTCGACGACGGGCGGACGGTCTCCGGCTGCAACGTCGAGAACGCCTCCTTCGGACTCGGCCTGTGCGCCGAGTGCGGCCTGGTCTCCCAGCTCCAGGCCACCGGCGGCGGCCGGCTCACCCACTTCGTGTGCGTCGACGGCCGGGGCGAGTCGCTGGTCCCGTGCGGCCGGTGCCGGCAGCTCCTGTACGAGTTCGGCGGCCCCGAGCTCGTCCTGGAGACGCCCGCCGGGTTCCTCACCCTGGCGGAGATGCTGCCGCAGGCCTTCGGCCCCGACCACCTGGCGAAGTAGCACACCGGAGCGGCCCTTCCGGCACGATGGAAGGGCCGCTCCTCCCGTTCCCCCCTCTATGCGCGTAGAAAGAGGCACCACGACATGGACGTCATCTCCGTCATCCGCACCAAGCGGGACAAGGGCGAGCTGAGCCCCGAGCAGATCGACTGGGTCATCGACGCCTACACCCGCGGCGCGGTCGCCGACGAGCAGATGTCCGCCCTCGCCATGGCGATCCTGCTCAACGGCATGAACCGCGACGAGATCGCCCGCTGGACGGCGGCCATGATCGCCTCCGGCGAGCGCATGAACTTCGACGCCCTCTCCCGCCCCACCGCCGACAAGCACTCCACCGGCGGCGTCGGCGACAAGATCACCCTCCCGCTCGCCCCGCTCGTCGCCGCCTGCGGCGCGGCCGTCCCGCAGCTCTCCGGCCGCGGCCTCGGCCACACCGGCGGCACCCTCGACAAGCTGGAGTCCATCCCCGGCTGGCGCGCCCTGCTCTCCAACGAGGAGATGCTGCACGTCCTCGACACCACCGGCGCCGTCATCTGCGCGGCCGGCGACGGCCTGGCCCCCGCGGACAAGAAGCTGTACGCGCTCCGCGACGTGACGGGCACCGTCGAGGCGATCCCGCTCATCGCCTCCTCGATCATGTCGAAGAAGATCGCCGAGGGCACCGGCTCCCTCGTCCTCGACGTCAAGGTCGGCACCGGCGCCTTCATGAAGACCATCGAGGACGCCCGCGAGCTGGCCTCCACCATGGTCGCGCTCGGCACCGACAGCGGCGTGAAGACGGTGGCGCTCCTCACCGACATGTCGACCCCGCTCGGCCTCACCGCCGGCAACGCGCTCGAGGTCCGCGAGTCGGTCGAGGTCCTGGCCGGCGGCGGCCCGCAGGACGTCGTCGACCTGACGATCGCCCTCGCCGCCGAGATGCTGGCCGCCGCCGGCATCAAGGACGCCGACCCGGCGAAGGCCCTCAAGGACGGCTCCGCGATGGACGTCTGGCGCCGGATGATCGCGGCCCAGGGCGGCGACCCGGACGCGACCCTCCCCGTCGCGCGCGAGCAGCACGTCGTCACGGCCCCGTCCTCGGGCGTCCTGACCCGCCTCGACGCCTACGACATCGGCATCGCCGCCTGGCGCCTCGGCGCCGGCCGCGCCCGCAAGGAGGACCCGGTGCAGGCCGGCGCCGGCGTCGAGCTGCACGCCAAGCCCGGCGACACCGTCACCGCGGGCCAGCCCCTCCTCACCCTCCACACGGACACCCCGGAGAAGTTCGACTACGCCCTCGGCTCCCTTGAGGGCGCCTGGGACATCGCCCCGGCGGGCACCGACTTCAAGGCGACCCCGATCGTCCTGGACCGCATCGCGTAACAGCGCTGGCATGTGCCATTGACACTTTCGGACGAACGGGACCGGTGGACCCCCACCGGTCCCGTTCGGCATGCTGGGATCGGTGACGACCGAATGAGGAGCACACCATGAGCGCACTCGCTGCCGAGGCCGGGCAGGGCTGGGACGACGTCGTCCGCCTCTGGCACGAGATGGACTGGCCCGAGGGCTGCAAGGTGGAGATCATCGAGGGGATCATCACCGTGGCACCGTCACCTGCCAACCAGCACAACAGCATCGCGGAAGAGATCCAGCGCAGGCTGTACCGGGTGATTCCGGATGACCTCGGCGTCTACCAGACGCAGGCCGTCGCGATCCCCGCACGGGCGGGCATGTACATCCCCGACCTGTTGGTCGCGCCCAAGGCGGCGCTGCGAGAGTTCGACGGCCACTCCATCCCGGCCGCGGAAGCGGAGCTCGTCGTGGAGATCACCTCGCAGTCGAACGCGAACCACGACCGCATCGCGAAGGCCGCCGGCTACGCGACGGCCGGCGTACCGCTCTACCTCCTGGTCGACCGCTGGGCGCCCGGCGGCCCCACCGTCACCCTCTACGGGCAGCCCACGGGCGAGGTCTACCGCGTCCTGAGCGCCGCCCCCTTCGGCGAGGAGATCCACCTCCCCGCCCCCTTCGGCCTCACCCTCGACACCGCCGAGTTCCCCTCCGCCTGAGCCCTCCGCGATGAGTTCCGGCCCCCCGGCCGGTCACCCCCTCGTGGACACCAGCCAGCCCCTCGTCGTGACCCTGACCGCCGCGCCCACCCGCGAGGAGGTCGCCCGGCTCTGCGCCGACCTGGCCGCAGCCCCGCCCGGAGACGTACGGTGCGCACTCGACCCGCGCGCGGGCGGACTGCCGGCGGTGGACGCCCTGGCCCGGCTGGCGCTCGCGGCCCGCAGGGCGGGCCACCGGCTCACCTTCCACGGAGCGGGGCCCGACCTGACCGCCCTGCTCCGCCTCACCGGCCTCGACGAGATCCTCTAGCCGTCCAGCCGCTCCGGCAGGTCGAACAGCGGGAACCAGCGCGGGGTGTCCAGGAAGAAGTCCATCCCCGCCACCTTGCCGTCCCGCACCTCCAGGACGATCAGCGCCCACGGGCTGTAACCACCCTCCGGGTCCGGGTGGTAGTGCGCGAAGGCCGGAGCGCCGTTGGCGACCGTCGGCACCAGCTTCGAGCCGCGGCAGACGTCGCCGACGCCCAGCATCCAGCCCACGATGTCCTCGTGGCCCTGGAGCCACAGGTCGAACGGCGGCATGGACATGGTCGCGTCCTCGTGGAGGAGCGCGGTCAGCGCCTGCATGTCGTAGCCCTCGAAGGCCGCCACGTAACGGTCGAGCAGCGCCTGCTGCTCCTCGTCGAGCGGGTTCGCCGCGTCGGACTCGGCCGGAGCCTGCTCGGCGATGGTCGCCCGGGCCCGCTGGAGCGCGCTGTTCACCGACGCGACCGAGGTGCCGAGCAGCTCCGCGACCTCGCTCGCCTTCCAGGCGAGCACCTCGCGCAGGATCAGCACGGCCCGCTGCTTGGGCGCCAGGTGCTGGAGCGCGGCGACGAAGGCGAGCCGGACGGTCTCCCGGTGCAGCGCCGCCTCCGCGGGGTCGCCCGCGGTCGGCATCACGCGCCCGTCCGGGATGGGCTCCAGCCAGGTGATCTCCGGCTGCTTGACGAGCTGCGCCTGCGCGACGGGCGTCGGCCCGGACAGGTCCATGGGCCGGGCCCGCTTGTTGCCCGCGTTGAGCGCGTCGAGGCAGACGTTGGTGGCGATGCGGTAGAGCCAGGACCGCAGGGACGAGCGCCCCTCGAAGGAGTCCAGGGCCTTCCAGGCCCGCACCATCGTGTCCTGGACCGCGTCCTCAGCCTCGAAGGAGGAACCGAGCATCCGGTAGCAGTAACCGGTCAGCTCACGCCGGTACTTGTCGAGTTCATCGGTCGTCACCACGGCGGTCTCGCCCATCGCGTCCCCACTCACCCCTCACCGGCGCCGGGGTTCGGCACCGGTGAGAGCGAAGCTACCGCAGCGCACCGACAGTCGGGTCAGGTTCCCGGCTTGCGGCCGTAGACGTAGACGTCGTCGCCGTTGCGCAGCAGGTTCCAGTACGCCTTGGCGTCGGCCGAGCGCATGTTGACGCAGCCGCCGGAGCCCGGCGGGTTCCACATCGACTTGGTGGTCGAGTGGAAGGCCTGCCCGCCGTCGAAGAACTGCGCGTACGGCATCGAGACGTTGTACAGCGTCGACCAGTGGTTGATGTTCCGCCAGTAGATCTTCTTCAGGCCGGTGCGGGTCTCGGTGCCGTTCTTGCCGGTGCGCACCGGCACCGGACCGTACTTGAGGCGCGAGCCGTCCTGGATCCAGCTGAGCTGGCGGGTCAGGTCCACGCAGGCGATCCGGCCCTTGTTGGTCGGACACTTGCGGTCCTTGTTCGGGTTGGTCCCGGCCGCCTTCTGCTGGATCATCGTGTTCATCGTGCGCCAGGTCAGCGGACCGGCGAAACCGACGGACGGCGTGATGCCGTGCTTGACCTGGAACGCCTGGATCGCCTTGCAGTCGGCGAGCGACTGGCGCCCGTCGACGGTGCGGCCGAGGAACTTCTCGACCTGCTTCTGGTGCGGCCCCGTCGTCACGTTGCACGACGCGGCCTGGGCCGGCGACGCACCCAGCACGATGGCGGCCGGCACGAGCAGCGAGGTGAGGCCGGCGGCTATACCGGCCCTCTTCCCCACCCTGTTCGCGAATCGGTTCATGATTCTCCCCATCCCCCTTCAGTCCTGCCCTTCGAGACGTACGGGGGAGGGGCCCGGTTGCGGCGGGCCCCGAGCCGTGACACGACGGTCACACGAGCGTGCTCAGGCCGTCACCGGACGGATCCTCCGGGCCTCGACGCGCGCGCTGTGCGAGCCGTACAGGGTGATCGAGACGACGCCGAGCACCGCCACCAGACCGATGCCGACCGTCCCGGCCCAGCCGCCCGCGTGGAAGGCGATCGCGCCGAGCGTGCCGCCCGCGCTGGAGCCCAGGTAGTACGCCGACTGGTAGAGCGCCGACGCCTGCGCCCGGCCCGTCTTCGCCGTCCGGCTCACCGAGGACGACGCCACCGCGTGGCCCGCGAAGAAGCCGGCGGTGATGAGGACGAGACCCGCGAGGACGGCGGCGAGCGAGTCGGAGAGCGAGAGCAGCAGGCCCGCCGTGGTGGTGGAGACCGCCAGGTAGAGGGCCCCGCGCCGGCCCAGCCGGCCGACGAGCCCGCCGGCCGCCGCGGAGGAGACCGTACCGACCAGGTAGACGAGGAAGATCGAGCCGATCACCCCCGGCGGCAGCGAGAACGGCGCCTCCGCCAGCCGGAAGCCGATCACCGTGTACACGGCGCCGAAGACCGTCATGAACAGCGCGCCGATGCCGTACAGGCGCGCCAGCAGCGGGTCCGCCAGATGCCCCTTCACCGTGGCGGCGAGCGCCCGCGGGTCGAGCGAGACGGGGGAGAAGTGCCGGGCCTTCGGGAGCAGCGCCCGGAAGGCGAGCGCGCACAGCAGGGAGGTCAGGCCGACGGCGGCCAGACCCGCCCGCCAGCCCCACATCTGGGCGACCCAGCCGGTCACGATCCGGCCGCTCATGCCGCCGATCGAGTTGCCCGCGACGAAGAGGCCGATGGCTCCGATCAGCGCCCGGGGCCGCACCTCCTCGGCCAGGTACGCCATCGCCGAGGCCGGCAGTCCGGCCAGCGCCGCGCCCTGGAGCGCCCGCAGCGCGATCAGGACCTCCAGGCTGGGCGCGAGGGGCACCAGGAGGGAGATGCCGACCGCGATGGTGAGGGAGGCCGTCATCATCGTGCGCCGGCCGAAGCGCTCCGACAGCGCGCTGAGCGGGAGCACGCACAGGGCGAGCGCGCCGGTCGCGGCGGAGACGGTCCAGGAGGCGGCCGAGGCGGTGGCGCCGAACTCGGCGGAGATCGCCGGGAGGAGGGCCTGGGTGGAGTAGAGGAGGGCGAAGGCGGCCAGGCCGGCGGCGAAGAGCGCGAGGCTCATCCGGCGGTGGCCGGGGGCGCCCGGGGCGAGGCGGGTGTCGGCGGACGCGGGTGTGGCGTCCGCCTTGGTACTGGCGGGAGGCATGTGTCGAACGTAGGACGCTCCGCTTCATGCGTCCAATGCACGGATCTGCTGTAATCGTTCCCGTGGTGCATGAGTACAGGTCACAGCCGCGGCTGTCACCGAACAGTAACGAAGAAGACATGGGGCAGCTGCTGGCGCCGCGGCTCGCGTACTTCGCCGCGGTGGCCCGGCACGAGCACGTGACCAGGGCGGCGGCCGAGATGGGCGTGCCGCAGTCGACGCTGTCGCGGGCGATGGTCCGGCTCGAAGAGGACCTCGGGGTCGCGCTGTTCGCCCGGCGCGGCCGGACCGTCGCGCTCACCCCGGCGGGGCGCCGCTTCCTGACCGCCGCCGAGCGGGCGCTGGCGGAGGTGGAGCGGGCCGCCGACACCGTACGGGCCGACGCCGACCCGACGGCCGGACGGATCGCCTTCGGCTTCCTGCACACCATGGGTTCGGAGACCGTGCCCGCGCTGATCCGGGCCTTCCGGGTGGACCACCCGAAGGTCCGCTTCACCCTCGTCCAGAACTACGGCGAGGCGATGATCGAACGGCTCCGCGCCGGCGAGCTCGACCTCTGCCTGACCTCGCCCGTGCCGGACGCGCCGGACCTGGTCGGCCGCCGCCTCGACGAGCAGCGGCTGCGCCTCGTCGTCCCCGACGACCACCGGCTGGCGGGCCGCCGCCGCATCCGGCTCGCCGAGGCGGCCGAGGAGACCTTCGTGACCCTCGAACCGGGGTACGGGCTCCGCCGCATCACCGACGACCTGTGCGCGGAGGCCGGCTTCACGCCCCGGATCGCCTTCGAGGGCGAGGAGGCCGAGACCCTGCGCGGTCTGGTCGCGGCCGGACTCGGGGTGGCGCTGCTGCCGCCCCCGGCCGTGGCCCGCCCCGGCGTCGTCGAGCTGACCGTCACCGCTCCGCGCGCGGTCCGCGAGATCGGCGTCGCCTGGCTGGACGGCCACCCGGACACGCCCCCGGTGGCCGCCTTCAAGAGGTTCCTGCTGAGCCGCCGCGGCCACCTCCTCCCGAAGGGGTCGCAGCCGCCGCGGGAGGACTCAGCGCCGGCGTGAACCGGCGCCGAACCCGGCCGCCAGGGGCATCCGGAGGCCGATCGGCGGCGGGGCCGCCATCGCGTCCGTCAGCGGGCGGGTGACGGGGCGCGCGAAGAGCGCGCCGAGCACGAAGTCGGCGGCGAGGGCCCGTACCTCGTCGGCGTACTGGCGCAGTCCGTGCCCGTCCGTGTGGACCTCGAAGCGGCAGGTCTCGCGGTTCGCCTTCTTGGCCCGGGCCGCGTAGCGGAAGGACAGTTCGGGGTCGATCCGGGCGTCGTTGGTGCCGTGCACGATGAGCACCCGGCGCCCCACCAGCTGCCGTACGGGCTCGGGTTCGGCGGCCACGTCCTCCTCGGGCAGCCAGGGCGCGAGCGCGAGGACCGCGCCGACCGCCGGGTGTCCGGCCGCCCGCAGCGCCGCCCGGGCGCCCATCCCGTGGCCGACCAGGCAGACCGGTACGTCGCCGTACCTGCGTACCGCCTCGGTGACCGCCCAGGAGGCGTCCGCCGCGAGCTCCGCGTCGGTGCCGTTCCAGCCCCGCCCCCGGTACCGCACGACCTGGGCGACCAGCCCCTCCGCCCGCCCCGCGCGGGCGAGTCCGCGCCCGAGCGGCAGCACGGCCGCGTGGGCCCGGGCCGAGGCCCGGCGCCCCGACACCGCCTCCCCGTCCGGCAGCAGCAGCACCACACCGCCCACCGCCGCCACGGACCGCGAAACCCCGACAGGCCGACCGAGCCGGGGTCTCCGGCCGTCGGCAGTCCCCACGAGTGCGTACTGCGCCATGACAGAACAGTCTCAGAAGCGGAGGTGTACGGCAGTCGTACGCGCGGTCTCTGTTACGTATCGTCCGGCGAGCGAACTTCCGTGCGGTCTACGCGCGTTCGAAGCAGTGGACGGATCCGACCGGGGTGAAGCCGCGCCGCTCGTACCAGTGGCGCGGCCAGTCGTCGGCGAGGGCCGAGAGGAAGACGGTGGTGCAGCCGGCCTCGGCGGCCATGCGCAGGGCCGTGTCGAGGACCACGCCGGCGTGGCCCTGCCGCAGGTGGGAGGCGGCCGTCACCAGGTCCTCGATCTGGGCCGTTCCCGAGGCCGCGTCCAGATAGAGGTCGCCCCAGGCGGCCACCTCTCCCCACTCGTCGTGGGAGGCGAGGAACCGCACGTCGTCGGCGCCGCGCCGGCGGGCGGTCCGTCGCTCGACCAGATCCCGGATCACCTCGTCCCCCTCATCCGGCAGGAAACGGCGCCAGCTCTCCGTGAGCGGTCCGCGCAGGGCGGGGAGATCCACCTCGCGCGCTCCGCCGAGCTCCGGCACCGGGCCGGTGTGACGCATGAGGAGCACGGTCGAGAGCTCGTACCCGGCGGCGGCGAGCGGCTGCGCGCACGCGGCGGCGGTCGTCTCGTCGAGCACGTACACCGCGCGGTGGGGGAGGTGGCCGAGGAGCCGGTCGGCCACCTCGGGCAGGGTCCGGGGGTCGGTCGGGCCGTCGACGAGGACGTGGTTGTCGCCGCGCGACAGCGCGTAGGCGTCGTCGAGCGCGGCGAAGCCGCCGGGGAAGGGGACGGTCCGGGCTGCCTGCCGACGGGTGAAGGCGGACACGAAGGCGTGGATACGGCGGAGTTCATCGGCCTGCGGAGCGGTGGTCATGGGCCGAGGCTAAGCAGGCCGGCGGCCGCGCCGCACCGGAAAATGCGCGTTCCGGTCGGGCGCGACAAGGCACGTTCTACGCGCGTAGGGGCTAGAGTGCGGCAATGACGAGCCAGACATCCCACGTCCCCACCGCGGACCAGATCCGCCGTGCCCCGAAGGTGCTGCTCCACGACCACCTCGACGGTGGACTGCGCCCCGGCACGATCATCGAACTCGCCCGGGAGCAGGGCTACTCGAAGCTGCCCGAGACCGAACCCGACAAGCTCGGCGTCTGGTTCCGCGAGGCCGCCGACTCAGGCTCCCTGGAGCGCTACCTGGAGACCTTCGCGCACACCTGCGCCGTCATGCAGACCCGCGAGGCGCTCTTCAGGGTCGCCGCCGAGTGCGCCGTGGACCTCGCCGAGGACGGCGTCGTCTACGCCGAGGTGCGGTACGCCCCCGAGCAGCACCTGGAGGCCGGCCTGACCCTGGAGCAGGTGGTCGAGGCGGTCAACGAGGGCTTCCGGGAGGGTGAGCGGCTGGCCCGGGCCAACGGGCACCGGATCCGGGTCGGCGCGCTGCTCACCGCCATGCGGCACGCGGCCCGCGCCCTGGAGATCGCGGAGCTCGCCAACCGCTACCGGGACGACGGCGTCGTCGGCTTCGACATCGCGGGCGCCGAGGCCGGTTTCCCGCCCACCCGCCACCTCGACGCCTTCGAGTACCTCAAGCGGGAGAACAACCACTTCACCATCCACGCCGGCGAGGCGTTCGGCCTGCCGTCCATCTGGCAGGCGCTCCAGTGGTGTGGCGCCGACCGGCTCGGCCACGGTGTCCGGATCATCGACGACATCGAGGTCGGCGGGGACGGCGAGGTGCGGCTCGGCCGGCTCGCCGCGTACGTGCGCGACAAGCGGATCCCGCTGGAGATGTGCCCCACCTCCAACCTCCAGACCGGCGCCGCCGCCTCCTACGCCGACCACCCCATCGGGCTGCTCCGCAAGCTCCACTTCCGTGCCACCGTCAACACCGACAACCGGCTCATGAGCGGCACCAGCATGAGCCGGGAATTCGAGCTCCTGGTCGACGCATTCGACTACACGCTCGACGACATCCAGTGGTTCACGGTCAATGCGATGAAATCAGCGTTCATTCCTTTCGATGAACGACTCGCCATGATCAATGACGTGATCAAGCCCGGATATGCCGAACTGAAGTCCGAGTGGCTTTTCCGGCAGACCGCCACGACCAGCGCTTCTTCCGGTCGGGAGGGCTGAGAAAAGGGGCTTCGAAGGGGACGGAACCGCCGGGAAGGATGCGACACCCGGCGGTTGTCCGGTGTTTGCGGAGCGGAGTCGGGACCGTTAGTTTGCGGAGCTGATTTGCCTGTCCGGATTCCGTTGTTCCGGATGTTCCGGATTTCTTCGCCCGATGCCCCGAAGCTCAGCCCCCCAAGCCCAAGGAAGATCCTCAGATGAAGCAGTCTGCCGCCAAGAAGCTCGGTGTCGCCGCCCTCGGCGCCGCATTCGCCGCTGCCGCCGCCGGCACGGCCTCCGCGGCCCCGCTCCCGGCACCGCTCGACGGCGCCGACGCGCTGGGCTCCGTGACCCAGCTCGCCCCGCTGGGCGACGGTCTCACCACGCTCCCCGACGGCGCCGGCGAGTCCCTCGCGGCCGGCCAGGGCGCGCTCGGCCAGGGCGTCGAGCAGGGCGTCAAGACCCTCCCCGCGGCGGCCGGCCAGGCCACCCAGAGCCTGCCGACCGACGCCGCGACCGGCGCCCTCGGCGCCACCCCGCTCGGCGGCCTGCTCGGCGGCCTCCCGCTGGGCGCCGGCGGCCTGCCGATCGGCTGACCCGCGCCACTCCACGCCGAAGGGGCGCGGACCGGGATCCCCCGGGTCCGCGCCCCTTCGGCGTGCTCGTGACCAGTGCTCCGACTGTCCGGCGTGCGGGTACGGCTACCAGGCGGCGGCCTTCGTCCGGGACTCGCTGGGCAGCAGCAGCCACAGCGCCAGGTAGAGCAGGAACTGAGGGCCGGGCAGCAGGCACGAGGCCAGGAAGATCACCCGCATCGTCAGGGCGGAGGTGCCGAAGCGCCGGGCGAGCGCCGCGCACACCCCGCCGATCATCCGGCCTTCACGCGGGCGGACAAGTGCGGCCATGGTGGGCTCCTTCGTCGGTTTCGAGAAGCCGCTCCCTCGGGCTTCCCGATGACTCCATGGTGCCGCCGGCGCCATGCCTGCGACGTCGGCCTACCGGGCGATCGGAACCCTGGGAATCCTCGGGGTAAGACCCTGATCCGTCTCGTTCCCGATCACGACCCGACCCTGAGACCCACCCCGGCCCCCACCCCGGCGACCGCCCCCGGACGGCTCCCGCCGGCGCCGCAGCCGCGCCCGCACGGCGGGCACCACCAGCAGGTGCGCCAGCGCCACCCCGAGGGTGTTCAGGAGCACCGAGTCCACGTCCACGACCTGCCCCGGCACCGCCGTCTGCAACAGCTCCAGGGCCAGCGACACCAGCGCCCCCGCCGCCGTCGTCCGGGCCAGCGACGCCCACGGGGACACGTCGAGCCGCCCCTCGCACATCGGCAGCAGGATCCCCAGCGGGGCGAGCAGCAGCAGTCCCTCGGCGATCAGCCGGGCCGCCTCGGCCGGTCCGAGCGCCAGATCGGCCCGGAGCCCGGCCAGCGGCACCGTGTTCGGGGCGGTCACCCAGGCCACGTCACGTGGGAGCAGTCCGACCCAGGCGACGAGCAGCAGATGCGCGACCAGGAGCACGAACCCCGTCACGCGGACGACCACGGCGGCGTTCCCGCCCGAACCTTGACGCTGCACGCCCCCCAAGACGCCCCGTACGCGGGGAACGGTTCCGGTTCGGTCCACCGGCGTCCGCGGCGACGGCTCCGCGTCACCCCGCCGGCGGCTCCGCGGGCGTCCGGGCCGGGGTCGGCACGGGAGCCGTCGCGGGAGCCGACTCCGGACGCTCCCGCAGCTGCGTCGTACAGCGGTAGCGCTTCGGCGGGTACGCCCCCGGGCCCGCGAGCAGCACCGTGTGCCCACCCGCGCCCGCCGAGCTCTCCGCGAAGGTGCACACCAGCTGCGACAGCGCCGCCGGCGCCAGGTCCTCCGGTTGCCGGCTCAGCCGCAGCGTGCCCTCCGGATCGTCCGCCCGGCCGTCCGCCACCTCCAGCGGAGCCCGTACCGCCGTGGTGAAACCGGCCTGTCGCTCCGCTTCCGACGGCTCCGCGAGCAGCTGCGCGAGGAGCGCCGCCGCCGTCCGCACGGGGTCGCCGCTCACCTTGTCCTCCGGCTGCGGCGATCTGCGGTCCACCGGCTCCAGCTGCGACCCGCACACCAGGAACGCCCGCACCAGCACGCCCTGGGACGGAGCCGCCTCCGTCACGTTGCACGGCACCCGCGACGGGGCCGCGCCCGCGTCCACCGGCACCGACGTCGTCCTGATCCCGCAGCCCGTGACCAGCACGGCCAGCGCCGCCACGGCGGCCGTCCGCAGCCTCACCCGTCCACCCCTTCGCCCTGCCGGGTGCCGGTGCCCAGATCGCGGGCGACCGCCGACGCGTCCCGGGGCAGCCGCAGCACGAACACCGCGCCGTCCACCGCGCCGTCCTCGCCCACCGAGTTGGCGGCGGCGATCGTCCCGCCGTGGATCAGCGCGTTCTCCCTCGCGATCGACAGCCCGAGCCCGGAGCCGTCCGACCGGGGCCGCTGAGCGCTCGCCTTGTAGAAGCGGTCGAAGACGTGCGGCAGCACCTCCTCGGGAATGCCGGGCCCGTGGTCCCGTACCGCCACCACCAGCTCCTCCTCGCCCGGTCCCTCCTCGGTCCTGACCGAGACCCGCACCGGCGAACCGCCGTGCTTCAGCGCGTTCCCGATCAGGTTCGCCAGGATCACGTCCAGCCTCCGCGGATCGAGCCGGCACACGATGCCGCGCTCCGCGTCCAGGTCCACCGCGTCCAGCCAGGCCCGCGCGTCGATGCACGCGGTGATCTGGTCGGCGATGTCCACGTCGTCCAGGACCAGGCGGGCGGTGCCCGCGTCGAAGCGGGTCACCTCCATCAGGTTCTCCACCAGGTTGTTCAGCCGCCGGGTCTCGCTCACCACCAGCGCCACCGCCGGGGCGATCATCGGGTCCAGGGAGTCCTGCTCGTCCTCCAGGACCTCCGTGACCGCCGTCAGCGCGGTCAGCGGCGTCCGCAGCTCGTGCGACATGTCGGCGACGAACCGCCGGGAGGACTCCTCCCGCGCGCTCATGTCCGCCACCTTCTTCTGGAGGTTCTCCGCCGCGCTGTTGAACGTCCGCGAGAGATCGGACAGTTCGTCCGCGCCCGAGACCCGCAGCCGGGTGTCCAGCTTGCCCTCGCCGAGCTGCCGAGCCGCCTCGCCGAGCCGCCGCACCGGCCGCAGCACCGTCGACGCCGCCACCTGCGCCAGCAGCACCGAACCGATCACCGCGAGCCCGGTCGCGATCCCCAGCGACCACGCCAGCGAGTTGAGGTCCGCCTTCTCCGCCGCCAGCGACTTGAACATGTAACCGGCCGGCCCGCCGCCGTCGATCCGCGTCCCGCCGACCAGATAGGGCGTCCCGCCCCGCTCGGTCCGCTGCCAGAACAGGTGGTACGGGTACGGGTTCGCCTCCGTCACGGGGCGCCGGGTGTCCACCGCCTCCCGCAGCGACACCGGCACGTCCGCCAGCGTGAACACGTCCGGGTCCGAGGCCCCCACGATCGGCTTCCCCGCCGCCCGCTCACCGAGCAGCAGCACCTGGTAGCCGGAACCGCCCGCCGTCATCTCCTCCGAGGTGCGCCGCAGATCCTCCTGCGTCGGCCGCAGCGGCAGCGTCGCCACCCGGTTCTGCATCTCCTGCCGGAAGTCGTTCAGCGCGCTGTCCTGGGTGCGCTTGAGCACCGCCTCGCGGTTCAGCCAGTACGCGATCCCCGAGGCCGACACCGCCGCCGTCAGCGCCACCAGCGCGAACACCACGACCAGCCGCAGGCGCAGGCTGGACAGCCGCAGCCGGGCGAAGACCCCCTTGTTCCCCTTCGTCACGCAGGGACGTCCAGCCGGTAACCGACGCCCCGCACCGTACGGATCAGGGTCGGCGAGGACGGCACGTCCTCCACCTTCGCCCGCAGCCGCTGCACACACGCGTCCACGAGACGCGAGTCGCCCAGGTAGTCGTGCTCCCACACCAGCCGCAGCAACTGCTGCCGCGACAGCGCCTGTCCCGGCCGCCGGCTCAGTTCGAGCAGCAGCCGCAGCTCGGTCGGGGTCAGCTGGAGGTCGAGGCCGTTCTTCGTCACGGTCATCGCGGACCGGTCGATCACCAGCGAGCCGAAGGTCGCCGAATCCGTCGACTCCCGCTCCCCGCGCCGCAGCACGGCCCGGATCCGGGCGTCGAGCACCCGGCCCTGCACCGGCTTCACCACATAGTCGTCGGCCCCCGACTCCAGACCCACGACCACGTCGATGTCGTCGCTGCGCGCGGTCAGCAGGATGATCGGCAGCTGGTCCGTGCGGCGGATGCGCCGGCACACCTCGAACCCGTCGATGCCGGGCAGCATCACGTCGAGCACGATCAGGTCCGGCCGCTGCTCCTTGAGCAGCAGCAGGCCGTCCTCGCCCGACGCGGCGGTGGCCACCCGGTGGCCCTGCCGGGACAGGGAGAGTTCGAGGGCCGTGCGGATGGCGTCGTCGTCCTCGATCAGCAACAGAAAAGGCACGGTCGCCATTCTGGCTCATGAGCCGTCCGAGATCGACCGCCCGGAGGCGCGCTTCCGTCCTCGCCCCTGTGACACGTCTGTGACAGTCGGCGGACAACGCCATGAAGTCCGCCGGGCAAGCTTCTTGGCACACGGACCGAAACACTGACTCCGAACGACGGGGGGCGCGAAATGAACACACTGCACGGCACGACCAACAGCGCAGTGGTCACGCGTCTCCACGACGTGCGGAGCACCGAGAAGTCCGGGGGTGTGAACGGACGGGGGTGCGTTCGTACCGTCGGGCGTCAGCGCAAGGCGCCGTACATGGTCGCCGTCGCTGACGGGGGAGCGGTGTACGGGGAGGCCACGGGGGAGCGTTCCTGCTCGGAGGCCGAGTTCACGGCCTACGTCCAGGAGCGCCGGGCCTCCCTGTACGCCACCGCCTACCACCTGACCGGTGACCGTTTCGAGGCCGAGGACCTGCTCCAGAGCGCGCTGTTCTCCACGTACCGCGCCTGGGAGCGGATCAGCGACAAGGCCGCCGTCGGCGGTTACCTGCGCCGCACGATGACCAATCTGCACATCAGCGCCTGGCGCCGGCGCAAGGTCAACGAGTACCCGACCGAGGAGCTGCCGGAGACGGTCGGCGAGACGGACGCGATGCGCGGCACCGAGCTGCGCGCGGTGCTGTGGCAGGCGCTGGCCCGCCTGCCCGAGCTCCAGCGGACCATGCTGGTGCTGCGTTACTACGAGGGCCGGACCGATCCGGAGATCGCGGAGATCCTGGACATCAGTGTCGGCACGGTGAAGTCGAGCATCTGGCGCTCGCTGCGGCGACTGCGCGAGGACGAGGTGCTGAGCTTCGGCCGTGACGAGGAGGAGTCCTTCGGCGAACTCGTCGCCTGAGGATCACGGGGGAACACGGGGGAACACCACGGGGGAAAGAAGGGCCTCAGGGGGGATCTGAGGCTCACGGGGGAAAAGAACGAAGCGGGTCGTACGAGTCCGGGGGGTCTCGTAGGGCCCGCTTCGTGCTGTTCGCGTCTCCTCGGCGGTCGGCGGTCGGCGGTCGGCGGTCGGCGGTCGGCGGTCGGCGGTCGGCGGTCGGCGGTCAGCGGGCCGCGGGGGTGCGGTGGCGGCCCGCCGCGGCGGCGGCCAGCCGGCCCAGCGCCTCCGGCTTCGCGCACGGGTGGGCGCCCAGCTCGGTCTGCCGGGCGACGATGGCGCGCTCGGCGCGCATCAGGCGCCAGCCGCGGCGCAGCAGCATCGGGACCGACTTCCGCCCCTCCCGCAGATCGCGCAGGAGCCGGCGGCGGAAGGTGGTGGACGGGCGGCCGCGCAGGCAGAGCGCGTCGGCCAGCACGTCGAGCTCGCGGCAGCGGGTGACGATCTCCGCGGCGAAGATGCCCTCGGCGATGAAGAGCGGGGTCCGCTCGATGTCGAGGCGGTCGCTTCCGGTGCGCGAGCTGGTGGCGATGGAGTACACCGGGACGTCGGTGCGGCCCGTACGGCACAGCTCGACGATCGCGGCGACGGCGGCGTCCGCGTCCCAGGAGAGCGGGGAGTCCCAGTCGGTGTCGGCGCTGTCGTCGACGAGCGGGAGCGTCGGGTCGCCGGCCTCCTTGTAGAAGTCGTCGAGGCGCAGCACCGGAAGACCGGCGGCGGCGGCGAGGGACGACTTGCCGGAGCCGGAGGGGCCCGCGAGCAGGACGACCCGGGTGGGGATCGGTTGGGAACTCACGGAACACCAGTGTGAGGCATTACCCCGTCCAGGGGACCACCGAGGAGGGCTGTTGGTATCGAGCATCACACCTCCACTACTGTCGGTGGCCGCCCGCTCACCCCTCGGAAGGAACCTCATGGCGCGTCACGCAGACCCCCGGACCCCTCGCCGCAGCGCCCTCCTCAAGGCCGGCCTCACCGTCACGGCGGCGGGTGCGGCCGTGTTCGGCGCGGGTGCGGGGGCCCAGGCCGTCGCGCCCGTGCCGCTCCCCGTCGACTCGCTGAGCCGCACGGACGCCGGCGCGGCCGGCGCGGGCGCCCTGGCGGGGGTCACCCACGGGGTGGGCCCGCTGACCCGCCTCCAGCTCGACCCGCTGGCCAACACCGGCGTCGACCCGCTGGCCAACGGCATCGGCACCCAGGTCGCCGACTTCAAGCCGGTCGGCACGAACCTGGTCACCGACCACGTCACCAAGGGCGGCGCGGTCGCGGACCTGCCGGTCGCGGGTCCGCTGACGCAGAAGCTGCTGCCGTAGGGCCGGTCCTTTCAGCGCCTCGCCCGGCGCAGCCAGCCCAGTGCCCCGCGGGGCTGGGGCTGCGTCAGCGGGCCGGCGGTGTCCGGTCCGCCGCTGTGGGACCGCACGTCCTTCAGGCGCGCGGTCCAGGGGGCGTCCGCCGCGGAGAGGAAGACGAGGAGCGGGCCCTCGGGCAGCGGCAGGGTCTCCTTGCGGGCGCCGATCTCGTTGACGGCGGCTCCTCCGGACTTCGGCAGCGTGGTGGGGTCCGTGTGCCCCGCCAGCTTGTAGAGGTAGACGATGAAGTTGCTGCTGCCCTTGTAGTGGAAGGTGACGTCGGCCGTTCCCCCGGTGTGCAGCAGGACTTCAGGGCCCCAGCCTTCCAGCCGGCTCTCCGAAAGGCGCCGGGCCTCCGCCAGGGGCAGGACACGCACCTGCCAGGAGCCGCGCGCCTCCAGCCGCAGGCGCAGCCGCCCGTGCTCGGGGACGGAGGTGATCACCCGGCCCCGGAAGTCCTTCTCCGTGCTGCTGACCAGGTAGTCCTTCTTGGCGTTGGAATCGTCGAGGGGCCACAGCCCCGTGTAACCGCCGTCCTTCACGGCCAGCTCGACCATGACGGGGCCGGGCGGGAGGTCCTTCACGGTGATCACGTCGTTGTCCCGGCCGGTGGCGGTGCGCGGCTCGAAGACGGGCCCGCACGCCCAGGCCGACGGGTCGGGCGGGGTGGACGCGGTCAGGGGCGCGTCGGCTCCGGACCGGTTTCCGGACTGTGCTCCGGCCTGCCGCTGGGCCAGTGCCAGAGCCCGGATCTGTTCCGGTGTCATGTCCAGGATCTGGTCCCGGGTGAGACGCGTGCCCGGGGCCGGGTCCCGGGGCTGTTCCGGAGCGGCGGGCGCGGCCGGGGCGGCGGTGGGGGCCGGGGTCGGTTCCGCGGCCTCCCGCGGCTCCTCGTCCACGTCCACGCCGTGGTCCACCGCGAGGCCCGTCAGCCCGTCCACGTATCCCTGGCCGACCGCGCGGAACTTCCAGCCGCCCGAGCGGCGGTACAGCTCCGCGACGACCATCGCCGTCTCGGGGCCCGCGTCGGTGACCTCGTACGCCACGACCGCCCCGCCGTCCGGGCCGAGGACCTCCACGGACAGGCCGGGCGCGTCCCGCAGCGCGCCCTCCTCCGTCGACGCGACGACCAGGACGCGGGAGATCCCCTCCTCGACGCCGGGGAGGTCGGTGTGGAGCCAGACCGTGCCGGCCTCACCCCCGGTGAGCCGTACCGCGCCCGACCCGTGCGCCGGAGCGCCGTGGAACACGATGTCGGCGTCCCCCCGGACCCTGCCCGCCTCCGTCACCAGCAGGGCCGCGACGTCCACCCCGCTCCGGACGCCGACGCGCAGCGCCGCCGTCGGGACGAAGGCGTTGTCTCCCTTGATCAATCCCCTCAGCATGATCGGATCTTGCGGGTGATCGCGGACATGCGCAAGGCCCCCGGGTGCGGACACCCGGGGGCCTCGCGGAGGGGGGACTAGTACGAGGAGCCGGAGGCGCCCAGGGAGCCCGTGGGGTGCCAGACGGTCTTCGTCTCCAGGAAGGCGGTCATGCGGTCCGTGCCGGGGGACTCGGTGAAGTCCTCGGTACGGGGGCGCAGGACGCGCTTCAGGTTGTCCGCCGCCGCGATCTCCAGCTCCCTGGCCAGGTCGGCGTCCGCGCCGGTCAGGTCGATCGCGTTGACGTCGAGGTGGGCCGCGAGGTGCGGGCCCATCTCGGAGGCCTTGCCGGAGAGGATGTTGACCACGCCGCCGGGGAGGTCGGAGGTGGCCAGGACCTCGCCCAGGGAGAGGGCGGGGAGCGGGGCCTTCTCGGAGGCGATGACGACGGCCGTGTTGCCGGTCGCGATGACCGGGGCGATCACCGAGACCAGGCCCAGGAAGGACGATTCCTGGGGGGCGAGCACGGTGACGACGCCGGTCGGCTCCGGGGTGGAGAGGTTGAAGAAGGGGCCCGCGACCGGGTTGGCGCCGCCGGTGACCTGGGCGATCTTGTCGGTCCAGCCCGCGTACCAGACCCAGCGGTCGATGGCCGCGTCGACCTGGGCGGCCGCCTTCGACTTCGACAGGCCCTCGGCGTCGGCGACCTCGCGGACGAACTGGTCCCGGCGGCCCTCCAGCATCTCGGCGACGCGGTAGAGGATCTGGCCGCGCAGGTACGCGGTCGCGCCGGCCCAGCCGCCCTGCGCCTTGCGCGCGGCGACGACCGCGTCACGGGCGTCCTTGCGGGAGGAGAGGGGGGCGTTCGCCAGCCAGTTGCCCTTGGAGTCCGTCACCTCGTACACCCGGCCGCTCTCGGAGCGGGGGAACTTGCCCCCGACGTACAGCTTGTAGGTCTTGAAGACGTTCAGGCGGGTCACATCAGACATCGAGGTACGCCTCCAGGCCGTGGCGACCGCCCTCGCGGCCGAAGCCCGACTCCTTGTAGCCGCCGAAGGGCGAGGTCGGGTCGAACTTGTTGAACGTGTTGGCCCAGACGACACCGGCGCGGAGCTTGTTCGCGACCGCGAGGATGCGGGAGCCCTTCTCCGTCCAGATGCCGGCGGAGAGGCCGTACTGGCTGTTGTTGGCCTTGGCGACGGCCTCGTCCGGGGTGCGGAAGGTCAGCACCGACAGGACCGGGCCGAAGACCTCGTCACGGGCGATGGTGTGCGCCTGGGTGACGTTGGTGAAGAGGGTCGGGGCGAACCAGTAGCCCGCCTCCGGGATGGCGCAGGCGGCGCTCCAGCGCTCGGCGCCCTCGGCCTCGCCCTGCGCGACCAGGGAGGTGATGCGGGCCAGCTGCTCCTCGGAGTTGATGGCGCCGATGTCGGTGTTCTTGTCGAGCGGGTCGCCGAGGCGGAGCGACGAGAGGCGGCGCTTGAGGCTGTCGAGCAGCTCGTCCTGGATCGACTCCTGGACCAGCAGGCGGGAGCCCGCGCAGCAGACCTGGCCCTGGTTGAAGAAGATGCCGTTGACGATGCCCTCGACGGCCTGGTCGATGGGGGCGTCGTCGAAGACGATGTTGGCGCCCTTGCCGCCCAGCTCCAGGGTGACCTTCTTGTCGGTGCCGGCGATCGTGCGGGCGATCTGCTTGCCGACGGCGGTGGAGCCGGTGAAGGCGACCTTGTTCACGTCCGGGTGCGCGACCAGGGCGGCGCCGGTGTCCCCGTACCCGGGGAGGATGTTGACGACGCCCTTCGGAAGGCCCGCCTGGCGGCAGATGTCCGCGAAGAAGAGGGCGGAGAGCGGGGTCGTCTCGGCCGGCTTCAGGACGACCGTGTTGCCGGTCGCGAGGGCCGGGGCGATCTTCCACGCCAGCATCAGCAGCGGGAAGTTCCACGGGATGACCTGGCCGGCGACGCCCAGCGGGCGGGGGTTCGCGCCGTAGCCGGCGTGGTCGAGCTTGTCGGCCCAGCCCGCGTAGTAGAAGAAGTGGGCGGCGACCAGGGGGAGGTCCGCGTCGCGGGTCTCCTTGATCGGCTTGCCGTTGTCCAGGGTCTCCAGGACGGCCAGCTCGCGGGAGCGCTCCTGGATGATCCGGGCGATCCGGAAGAGGTACTTGGCGCGCTCGGCACCGGGCAGCGCGGACCACTTCTCGAAGGCCTTGCGGGCGGCCTTGACCGCACGGTCCACGTCCGCCTCGCCCGCCTGGGCGATCTCGGAGAGGACCTCCTCGGAGGAGGGGGAGACGGTCTTGAAGACCTTGCCGTCGGCCGCGTCGGTGAACTCGCCGTCGATGAACAGGCCGTAGCTCGGGGCGATGTCGACGACCGCGCGCGACTCGGGCGCGGGGGCGTACTCGAAGGGGGAGGTCATGTCGATCAGTCCACCGTCACGTAATCGGGGCCGGAGTAGTGGCCGGTCGCCATCTTCTGGCGCTGCATCAGCAGGTCGTTGAGCAGGCTGGAGGCGCCGAAGCGGAACCAGTGGTTGTCCAGCCAGTCCGCGCCGGCGGTCTCGTTGACCAGCACCAGGAACTTGATGGCTTCCTTGGTGTTGCGGATGCCGCCGGCGGGCTTCACGCCGATCTGCACGCCGGTCTGGGCGCGGAAGTCGCGCACCGCCTCCAGCATGAGCAGGGTGTTCGCCGGGGTGGCGTTGACCGCGACCTTGCCGGTCGAGGTCTTGATGAAGTCGGCGCCCGCCATCATGCCGAGCCAGGAGGCGCGGCGGATGTTGTCGTACGTGGACAGCTCGCCGGTCTCGAAGATCACCTTGAGCCGGGCGCGGTCGCCGCACTCGGCCCTGATCGCGGCGATCTGCTCGAAGACCTCCAGGTAGCGGCCGGCGAGGAAGGCGCCGCGGTCGATGACCATGTCGATCTCGTCCGCGCCGGCGGCGATGGCGTCGGCGGTGTCGGCGAGCTTCACGGGGAGGGCGGCGCGGCCCGCGGGGAAGGCGGTGGCGACCGAGGCGACCTTGACGTCGGAGCCCGCGAGGGCGGCCTTGGCGGTGGCCACCATGTCGGGGTAGACGCAGACGGCGGCGGTCGTCGGGGTCGTGCGGTCGGTCGGATCGGGGCGGACGGCCTTGGCGGCGAGGGCCCGGACCTTGCCCGGGGTGTCCGCGCCTTCGAGCGTGGTCAGGTCGATCATGGAGATGGCCAGGTCGATGGCGTACGCCTTGGACGTGGTCTTGATCGAGCGGGTGCCGAGGGACGCGGCGCGCGCCTCCAGGCCCACGGCGTCGACGCCGGGCAGCCCGTGGAGGAAGCGGCGCAGCGTGCTCTCGGACGCGGTCACGTCGGCGAAAGCTGCTGCTGCGGATGCAGTGGTGGGCATGGTCACCAGTCGAGCATATCTACGCGCGTAGCGACCTGTACAGGGGAGGGTGTCCGAGGAGGCCGAGGTCACGGGCGCGGGACGGCGTGGTGCGGCGCGTCGAAGCGGTGTGGTGCGGCCGCGTCGAAGCGGCGCGCGGGGGCGCGCGGGGGCGCGAAGGGCGGTGCGAGAAAGGTCCGTCGGGGGCGATGGCGGCTGTCACGTGCTCGTGACACGGAGCAGACGGATCCCCCATACAAGATCTTTAGATTCTTTATCAGCAGCCAGCGAGAACTCACCGGCCCTCCCCGAGTGGATGTCAGCGGCATGCGGCTCTGCACCATCCACCGCCGGACCTCTTCGGGAGTCGTTATGCGCACCGCCCTTCGCACCGCCCTCGCCGCCGCGCTCGTCGCGGGTGTCGCCGCCACTCCGGTCCTCGCGGCCGGCAGCGCCTTCGCCGCCGGGACGACCCCGGCGCCGAAGCCCGCCGCCGCCGCTCCGGCGTCGAAGCCGGCCGCCGCGACCCAGGCGCCGAAGCCGGCCGCCGCGACGACCCCGGCGGCGAAGCCCGCCTCCGCGACCACCCCGGACGGCAAGGCGGCGGCGCCCGCGCCCGGCAAGGCCGCGGAGACCGCCGGTGCCGGGACCGCTGACGCCGCCGCCCCCGCCGCCGCCCCGCTCCGCACCGTCCGGCTCGCCGGCGGGCTGTCGGCCGAGGTGTACGCGAGGGGCGACCAGCACCCGTACTACAGCGCCACCGTCCTGAAGGGCGGCGCGGTGCTCGGCGAGCTGAAGGCCGGGGCCGGCCACCCGCCGAAGGAGACCAAGGTCTTCGCCGGGTACGCGGTGACCCTGGACTCCACGGGCAAGGTGACCGCCGTCGCGGCCGCCACCACGACGGGCACGCTGGTCCGCACCCAGACCCTCATCGGCGGCACCGTCGCCAAGATCTACAAGGTCAAGGCCGGGAACCACCGCGCCGAGCTGTTCCGCGACGGCCACCCGGTCGGTGTCCTCAAGGCGTACGAGATCTCCGTCGCCGGCCAGGACAACGGCGAGTTCTTCGTCCTGAACCCCGACGGCACCACCCACAACTGGGTCGGCAACGTCGCCCCGAACCGGCCGGGCATCTACCGCCTGGCCGACGGCACCGTGCTGGAGCTCCAGGCGAAGAACGGCTCCTTCGGTCTGCGGCAGATCGACCCCGCCACCGACAAGGGCGGCCCCTACGCCTACGCCAACGGCGAGCGCCGGGTGCTGCGCTTCGGCAAGGCCGTCGTGGTCCTGGAGGCGGACGGCCAGTTCGCCGCCCACATCCCCGGCTCGGCCAGGCAGGCGGCCCCGCAGCCGTACGGCATGGGCGGCGGCGGCCAGGGCGAGGAGACCCCGGTCGACACCGACCCCGACGCCCTCGGCGAGTGCACCGTCACCCGCTTCGTCGACATCGGCGCGGGCACCGGCGCCAAGCTGATCATGAGCCCCAAGGGTCCGAAGGCGAAGCTGATCACCGCCGGCGACGAGAAGGTCATCGCCGTCCTCGACCGCGCCCGCCCGTCGCTCCCGAAGGACGCCGGGATCGTCGCCCGGATCGTCGACGCCCACAGCGCCACCCCGTCCCTCTACACCAAGACTCAGGGCGGCGACGCGAAGGGCGGCACGCACGCCTTCCCGAAGCTCCCCAAGGGCTGCACGCTGAACGCCGTCCCGGCCGCGCAGGGCCAGGGCACCACCGCGCAGGGCGGCGGGACCACCGCGCAGGGGAGCGGGACCACCGCGCAGGGCGGCCAGACCTCCGTCGTCCCGAAGGGCGGGGTCGCGGCCGGCGCCGAGCTCGCCGCCGAGGAGGGCTACGGCACGCTGGTCGCCGTCGGCGCCGCCGCCTCGCTGGCCGCCGGGCTCGGCTTCACCGTGCTGCGCCGCCGTTCCGCCGCGACCCGGGGCTGACCCGTACACCCCGCGTACACCGCGCACCCGTACACACCGCGCACCCGTACACACCGCGCGCACAGCGCACCCCGCACACCCCGCTCCTCGCCCACGACCCGAGCCCGGAGCGTTCCACCCACCCAGGCCGGCCGTCATCCACCCCGTGACGGCCGGCCGCCCGCCGTACGGACCCCAGCCGCCGGAGCCCGCCCATGAAGCACCACCACCGCCGCCGTACCGCCTCCGCCCTGCTCTGCGCGGCCGTCCTCGCCGCGCTCGCCGGCTGCTCGGGCGGGACCGGCCCCGCCACCCCGCCCGCCCGGATCGCGGAGTCCGCCGCACCGGCCCCGACCGCGAGCACCGCGCCGGTCCGGCCGCTCGCCCGCTCGCTGCCCGTGCGGGTCCAGCTGCCCTCCGCGGCCGTGGACGCCCGGGGGATCCTGGAGCTCGGACTGAACGCCGACGGCACCGTCGAGGTGCCGTCCGTCGCGCACGCCGACAGGATCGGCTGGTACGGCAAGGGCGTCACGCCCGGCGAGACCGGGCCCGCCGTCCTCATCGGGCACTTCGACACGGAGCGCGGGCCGGCCGTCCTGAAGGACGTCTCCCGGGTCCGGGTCGGCGACGAGATCACCGTGACCCGCGCGGACGGGACCGCCGCCGTCTTCCGCGTCCGCGAGCTGGAACAGGTCGACAAGGACGCCTTCCCGACCGACAGGGTCTACGGCGACACCCGCCGCCCCGAACTGCGCGTGATCACCTGCGGCGGCGAACTCGTCGACGGGCACCGGCCGGACAACATCATCCTGTACGCCGACCTCGTCGCCGGCCGGAAGGCCTGAGCGCCGTTCCCTCCGCCCCTCCGGCCGCCCGGCGACTCAAAGGCTGCGCCGGCCGGGGCCCGAGGAGGACCGCCGCGGCGCCCGAGCGGGGTGCCCGAGCCCCGCGGCGCCTCCTGAGGCACAATCGGCGGCATGACGAGCCCCACGCCCTCCGAGCCGCCCGCCGCCGACCGTGTCTACCGCTCTCCCTTCGCCATCGCGGGAGGCGTCTTCCTCCTCGTCCTGACGCTCGTCTTCGTGATCGACGCGCTGGTGCGCGGCGAGGGCCGGGCGCCGTGGCTCGCGCTGGCCGGGCTGCTGCTCGCCGTGCCGCTGATCGTCGCCTTCACCGTCCGGCCCGCCGTGTACGCCAATGAGGACCGGCTCCGCATCCGCAACCCCTTCCGCTCGATCCTGCTGCCCTGGGCGTCCGTCGCCGACATCCGGGCCGGCTACTCCAGCGAGGTCTTCACCCAGGACGGCGCGAAGTACCAGCTGTGGGCCGTCCCCGTCTCGCTGCGGCAGCGGAAGCGGGCCGCGCGCAGGGCCGCCCGCGCCGCCCACGACGACCCCCACGGACGCACCTCGGTCACCGCCGACGTCCGGGACAGCGCGGCGCGCACCGCGCCCAGCGACCAGAACGTCGCCGACCTGCGGGAGCTGGCCGAGAGCCGGCGGGACGGCGCCGGGGCGCAGGGCGAGCCGCAGGTGCGCTGGGCGTACGAGATCATCGCCCCGGCCGTCGTCGGCCTGATCCTCCTGGTGGTGCTCGCCGCCACCGGCTGAGCCCCGATCCGCCGCCCACCCCGCCGGTGTCCTAGGGGCAACGGCGGGGTGAAGCATGCCTCGCGCAGTTGGTTTAGCTCCCAACGATCCGGGCCGGGTCAATAGATTGCCCGTGCCGAGACTGTGGGGGTGGGGGCAATGACCAAGGGCACCGGTGTGTCCGGAACACGTTGTCTGGTCGACGTCAGAGCCGACGGACGATACGGCTGGCGGCTGGTCGCGCAGAACGGGCGGGTGGTGGCCCGGTCGGGGCAGTGCTTCACCGACCACGCCGCCTGCCGGGCCGCCTTCGCGGCGCTCTGCGCCGGGCACGCGGCCATGGGCGGCGGGGTGCAGCACACCGCCGGCGGCCACGGCTGGGTCTGGCTGCTGCGGGACGCCGAGGGCAGCACCGCCGCCCTCTCCGGGAGGGCGTACGAGCGCCACTCCACCTGCCGCTCCGCCTATGACCGCTTCCGCTCCCTGATGGCCGCCGAGGCCACGCACTGGACCTCAACCGCCTTATGGTGAACGGAAGTTGCCTCTCGGGCGCCCCTCATTCACCTCGCGTGGCCGGCACGTCAACCGGGCCGGGCTTGGGTCCTTCCCGTGACGACCGAGACGACCGATCCGCCCGCGCCGCCCGGCGCCCCCGACCCGCGGCCCGACGGCCCGCCCGACGCGCCGAGACGGCTGTACGCCGACCCCGGCCCGGCCGACCGGGTCTTCCGCGGCGTCGCCCGCACCGGCGGCGGGCTCGTCCTCGCCGTGATGCTCCTCGTCGGCGGCTTCCTCCTGCACCGCGCCTGGCAGGCCCTCGACCGGGCCGGCGGCTCCTTCCTCACCACCGAGAACTGGGAGCCCGACGCCGGGAGGTTCGGCATCGCCGCCGTCCTCCTCGGCACCGTCCTCATCGCCCTCGTCGCGATCGTCGTCGCCGTCCCGCTGGCCACCGGCGCCGCGCTCTACATCTCCGAGTACGCCCCGCCCCGGCTGCGCCGCACCCTGATCTCCACCGTGGACCTGATGGCCGCCGTGCCCTCGGTCGTCTACGGCCTCTGGGGCGTGTTCTGGCTGGAGGAATCGATCCTGCCGATCGCCCGCTGGATCTCCGCGTACTTCGGCTGGATCCCCTTCCTCCGCGTCGACGGCGCGGACCCGGACGACCCGCTCGCCCCGCCCACCGTCTACACCTCCTCCACCTTCGTCGCCGGGCTCGTCGTCGCGATGATGGTCGCCCCGATCATCTGCTCGATCATGCGCGAGGTCTTCTCCCAGGCCCCCGCCGGTGAGCGCGAGGGGGCGTACGCGCTCGGCGCGACCCGCTGGGGCATGATCCGCTCCGTCGTCCTGCCCTTCGGCAAGGGCGGCATGATCGGCGGCACCATGCTCGGCCTCGGCCGCGCCCTCGGCGAGACCATCGCCGTCTACATGGTCATCTCGCAGGTCTTCACCATCCAGTGGCACGTGCTCCAGACCGGCACCAGTTCGGTCTCCTCGCTCATCGCGCTGCGCTACGGCGAGGCCACCGCCTTCGGCATGTCCGCCCTGATGGCGGCCGGCTTCGCGCTCTTCGTCATGACCCTGATCGTCAACTTCGCCGCCTCGTCCATCGTCGCCCGCAGCCGCTCCGGCGCGTCCAGCGACGCGTAACAGGGGGAACCCGTATGACCATCGCCCCGGAGCGGCCGGCGCTGCGACCGCCCGCCGGACAGGCCCCGCCGGCCGGCCCCGAGCGCCGCCGCGCCACCTCCGGCACGCGCGCCACCGACGTCTACGCCGTCCTCGGCGCCGCGGCCGCCGCCCTCGCCCTCACCTGGCTGCTCTTCGCCCGGCTGCTGCCCTTCTCCGGCCCCGTCGGCTTCGTCCTCGTCGCGTACGCCCTCTTCCTCGGCCTGTACGCCCTGCTCGTCTCCTTCGACGAGGACGGCCCCGCGGTCCGCGACCGGGTCGCCGGCGTGGTCGTCCGCACCCTCGGGCTCGTCCTCCTCGCGGTCCTCGTCTTCGTCGTCGCCTTCACCCTCTGGGAGGGCCGCGAGGCCCTCGTCCACCTCAACTTCTTCACCGAGGACATGAGCCTCGCGGGGCCGCTCGAACCGCTCGACGTCGGCGGCGTCCTGCACGCCGTCGTCGGCACCCTGGAGCAGGTCGGCATCGCCCTGGTCCTCACCGTCCCGGCCGGCATCGTCTGCGCCGTCTTCCTCAACGAGGTCCCCGGCCCCTTCGCCCGCCTCGTCCGCACCATCGTCGAGGCGATGACCGCGCTGCCGTCGATCGTCGCCGGCCTCTTCGTCTACGCCACCGTCATCCTCGCCCTGGGCATGGAGCGCTCCGGCCTCGCCGCCGCGCTCGCCCTCTCCGTGATGATGCTGCCGATCATCATCCGCGCCTCCGACGTCGTCATCCGGCTCGTCCCCGGCACCCTGCGGGAGGCGTCGTACGCCATGGGCGCCTCGCGCTGGCGCACGGTCTGGCACGTCGTCCTGCCCACCGCCCGCTCCGGCCTCACCACCGCCGTCATCCTCGGCACCGCCCGCGGGGTGGGGGAGACCTCGCCCGTGCTGCTCACCGCCGGCTTCACCGCCGAGCTCAACGCGCTGCCGACGGCCGGCGCCCAGGTCTCCCTGCCGCTCGCCACCTTCGAACTCGTCAAGTCGCCCGAACCGAACATGATCGCCCGCGGCTCCGGCACCGCCGCCGTGCTGATGCTCCTCGTCCTGCTCCTCTTCGTGCTCGCCCGGATCGCCGGCGGACGCGGTCCCGGACAGCTGACGAAGCGCCAGGAGCGCCGGCGGGCGGCGGCCTCGCGGGAGGACGCGGCCCGGTTCGCCCGCGCCTCCCTCCTTCCCCACCGGTCCGCACCTCCGAGGAGCACGTCGTGAGATCGCCCGTCCCGCTCACCCGCACCCTCCTGGGCCTGGGCACCGTGCTCTGCGCACTGCTCGCCCTCCTCGCGGGCCCGCCCGCCGCCCAGGCCGCCGGCTACACCAAGATCACCGGCTCCGGCTCCACCTGGAGCTCCAACGCCGTCGAGCAGTGGCGGCGCAACATCGGCGCCAACATCGGACTGACCGTCAACTTCAACGCCAACGGCTCCTCGCAGGGCCGCGAGCAGTTCAAGAACGGCACCGTCGACTTCGCCGTCTCCGAGATCCCCTACGGCCTCACCGACGGCGGCGCCACCGACGTCCCGCCCGGCCGCGGCTACGCCTACATGCCGATCGTCGCGGGCGGCACCGCCTTCATGTACAACCTCCGCATCGGCGGCCGCCAGGTCACCAACCTGCGCCTGTCCGGCCCCGTCCTCGCGAAGATCTTCACCGGGCAGCTGACCATGTGGAACGCGCCCGAGATCAAGGCCGACAACCCCGGCCTCACCCTCCCCGCCCGCCGGATCGTGCCCGTCGTCCGCTCCGACGGCTCGGGCACCACCGCCCAGTTCACCACCTGGCTCGCCAAGGAGCACGGCGCCGTCTGGAACGAGCACTGCCGCCGGGCCGGCCGCTCCACCCCCTGCGGCATGACCTCCTACTTCCCCGTCGTGCCCGGCACGACGGCGGTCGCCAAGTCCGGCTCCCTCGGCGTCTCGGCGCACGTCCGCCAGCCGCAGGGCGAGGGAGCGATCACCTACGTCGAGTACTCGTACGCCGTCAACGCGCACTTCCCCGTCGTCAAGGTCCTCAACCGGTCGGGCCACTACGTCGAGCCGACCGCCCAGGCCGTCGCCGTCGCCCTCCTCAGGGCCCGGATCAACACCGACCGCGCCTCGGCGGACTACCTCACGCAGATCCTCGACGACGTCTACCGCTCGGCGGACTCCCGCGCGTACCCGCTCTCCAGCTACAGCTACATGATCGTCCCCACCTCGGACAGCGCCCCGCACACCGCAGACAAGGGACGCTCGCTCGGCACCTTCGCCCGCTACTTCCTCTGCGAGGGCCAGCAGCAGGCCGAGGAGCTCGGCTACTCGCCGCTGCCGAAGAACCTCGTCCAGGCCGGCTTCGACCAGGTCCGCCGCATCCCCGGCGCCCCCACCGGTGGCGTGGACCTCTCCTCCTGCCGCAACCCCACCTTCTCCTCCGACGGCACCAACACCCTCGCCGAGAACGCCCCGAGGCCGAAGTCCTGCGACAAGCAGGGCCCCCGGCAGTGCGCCGACGGCACGGGCGGGGCCAGGGGAGTGGCGACCCCGGTCGTCGACGGCGGTGGTACGAGCGGTGGTTCCGGCTCCGGCGGCGCCACCGGCGGCTCCCCGTCGGGCGGTTCAGGCTCCGGAGGCTCAAACGGCGTCGGCTCCGGCGGGAGTTCCGGCGGCGGGACAGGTGGTACCGGCGGCGGTACGGGACCGGGTACGGGTTCCACCGGCGGGACCGGCAGCGGGTCGACCGGCGCCACCGGCACCGGCGGGACCGCGGCCGGCGCCGCATCCGGCACCGGCGGCAACGGCACCGGCTCCGGCTCCGGAGGCGCGGGTGCCGCGGCCTCCGGCGGCAGCGGCGGCCCGGTCGTGGACCCCGACACCGGCGACATCGTCCCGGACGGCGGCGCGGGAGCGGCGGCGGGCGGCGGCGACGGCGCCGGGGGCGGGGGCGGGGACGCCTTCGCGGGGAACCCCGTCGTCGGCACCCCCGTGACCCTCGCTGCCGACTCGGGCGCAGGCCTGCGCGGTCTGCTGATGGTCCTCTCGGCCTTCCTGCTCCTCGCCACCGTCATCGCCCCGCCGCTGGTCGGCCGTCTGCTGGCCGCGCGCGCGGACCGCCAGGGGGGTGGCCGGTGATGCGGTACCCCGACGCGACGCCGCGGCCCGCGGCCGGCGGCACCCCGGCCACCCGCCTCCGCCCGCGGGCCTCCGGACGGTCTCCCGTCCCCCGCTCCCGGTCCCTCGGGCTCGGGGCCCTGCTCCTCGCGCTCGTCCTCGCGCTGCTTCCGCTGCCGCAGGACCCGCGGGCCGTCGCCGCCACCGACTCCGGGAGCTCGGCCGTCACCAAGCGCGGCGGCCGGGGCCCGTACGACGACTTCTCCGGCCTGGAGGTGACCGTGCACCAGACGCGGAACCTGCGCGGACAGGGCGTCCAGGTCACCTGGAAGGGCGGCCGGCCCACGGTCGGCGGTACCGACTTCCTCCAGATCATGCAGTGCTGGGGCGACGACCCGGCGGGTCCGCGCCGGGAGCAGTGCCAGTTCGGCGCCCTCTCGCTGAGCGGCCTGAACGTCGGTACGCACGTCGGGCGCCGGGTGCTCGTCGCGGGCACCGACCCGAGGGAGAAGGAGTACGCCGAGGACATCCCGGACCCCGAGTTCCCCGGCAACACCACCAGTCCCTTCGTCCCCTTCACCCCCGTCTCCGGCCCGGCCACCGGCAAGAGCACCGACTGGACGTACTTCAGCCCCGTCGACACCAACGAGGAGCCCTACCTCGTCACCCAGCCGGACGGCACCGGCGAGGCCGGCTTCAACCTCCAGTCGTCCCGCGAGGCGCCCCACCTCGGCTGCGGCGACCCGCAGGGCACCGGCGCCGGGCTCCGGGGCCGGGGCTGCTGGCTCGTCGTGGTGCCGCGCGGCTCCTACGACCCCGACGGCACGCAGAACAACCTCAGGCCGCAGAGCTCGCCGCTCTCCACCACCAACTGGGAGCAGCGGCTCGTCTTCCCGCTCGGCTTCCTGCCGGTCGGCGACCCCTGCCCGACCGACCGGACCGAGCGCCGTATGACCGGCTCCGAGCTGGTCACCGAGGCCGTCACCTCCTGGCAGTCGGCCCTCTGCGCGGGCGGCGCCACCCGCTTCACCTTCTCCCAGCGCGGCGAGGAGGCGGTCCGCTCCGGCCTCCTCGCGCCGACCGCCAACTCCCCGGGCCTCGGCTTCACCGTCGAGCCGGTCGAGCCGCCCGAGCCGGTCGAGCCGCCGGAGCCCTCCGGGGGAGCGCCGGGCGGGGGAGCGCCGGGCTTCGTCCACGCGCCGGTCGCCGTCAGCGGGCTGACAGTGGGCTTCTTCTGGGAGGCCGACGACATCGGGCTCGTGAAGGACCTGAGGCTCAGCCCCCGCCTCCTCGCGAAGCTGCTCACGCTGTCCTATCCGTACGACGTCCGGGTGAGCACCTCCGACCTGCCGCCGCCCGACCACCTCAAGGCGAATCCGGTCTCCATCGTCCGCGATCCGGAATTCCTGGACCTGAATCCGCGATTCAAGGAACATCCGCCCGCCGCGATGAACTACCCGGGTGGAATCCTGCTCTCCGCCGAGCGTTCCGACGCCTCCAAGGTCGTCTGGGACTACCTGCGCGGAAATCGCGAGGCGCGCGCATTCCTGGAGGGAAAGCCGGACCCGTGGGGGATGAAGGTCAATCCTCATTACGCGGACCTCGGCCTGCCCGGGACGAGCCTCTACGAGTTCCCGAAGGCCGACCCGACCGAGACCGTGCTGAGCCTGTCCGGGAAGACGATCGCGTACGGGGCGCTTGAACGCTCGCCGTACGCCGGCGATCTCCACGAGGTCGCCCGGGGCACCCGCCGGGGCAGCCACAACAGCAAGTACGAGGCCGACCTGGACACCGCCTCAGGAGGGCTGAAGCTCGTCGGCCCGGCGCCGCTGCCCGGCTCCCGCCGCGCCTACGGCATCACCGAGAGCGCCTCCGCCGCCCGCTATCAGCTCAAGGTCGCCGCCCTGCCCGACGCGGACGGCACCTACGTCCTGCCCACCTCCGACGCCCTCCTCGAGGCGGTCGGCCAGTTCCGGGACTCGGCGGTGCCGGGCGTCCTCGCCCCGGACCCGGCCCGGGTCCGCGCGGGCGGCTACCCGCTGACCGTCGTGACCTACGCCGCGGCCTCCACCGGTCTGCCCGCCGACGCCCGCCGGGACTACGCGCGCGTGATGCGGTACGCGGCCGGCCCCGGCCAGCGGCAGGGCACGGCCCCCGGCGACCTGCCCTTCGGCTACGCCCCGCTCCCGGCCGAGCTCAGCGCCCGCGCCGTCGCCGCCGCCGACCTCCTGGAACGGGGACCGGTGCCGCGGCCGACCGCTCCGGGCACACCGTCCGGTACGCCGGGCGGCCCGGACCCCGGCGCGGACTCCGGCGGCGGCGCGGGGGAACCGTCCACGCCGGTGCCCGCCGGAGCGGAACCGCCGGCCGGTGCCTCCGGCTCCTCCGGATCCGGCACCGGCTCCTCCTCCGGACCGGGCTCGGGTACGGGCTCCACCGCCCCGCCCACCCCCTCCGGCGGTACGGGCACCGGGGCGCCGTCCTCCGCTCCGCCGCCCGCCCCGTCCGGCCCCGGTGAGCGGCTCGCCGCCTCGGCGACCGGCACCACCCCCTCCCAGATCCTGGGCTGGATCCGCTGGATCCTCCTCGGCGTACTCGTCGTCGGCGCCGCCGCCGCTCTCGCCGGACCCGCCGTCCTCCGGTTCGCCGGCCGCCGCCCGAACCCCTCGGATTCACCTAGGAAAGGATTTCGTCACCTGAAGAGCGACTGAACGTGGTGGTTCCCGCATCGGCCTGTGCGGAATTGTTGTTCCCGGCCGGCCGACGGGCCGGCCCGGAAATACGAGATCCGGATTCGCGTGTGCCTTGTGCGTCCATTCAAAGACATCCGTATGCACGGAGGAGATCAGAAGTGAACGTCAATTCCCGCGCTCGTATCGGTGCCGCCCTCGGTGTGGCCGCCCTCGGTCTCGGTGTCGCCGTCGCCCCGGCGGCCCAGGCCGACCCCAACCCGGTCACCCAGTACCGCACGCTCGCCGGTGTCGGCTCCGACACGACCCAGGACGTGCTCAACGGCCTCGGCAACGTCGTCCTGAACGCGGTCAACCAGAAGATCATCGCCTCCTGGGACGCCACCGGCTCCGCCACCGTCAAGACCAAGTCCGCCGGCTGCGTGATCAACCGCCCGAACGGCTCCTCGGCCGGCATCGACGCGCTCCGCAACGCCGTGGACACCGCCTCCGGCTGCCTCGACTTCGCCCGCTCCTCGCGCGGCCCCGTCGACACCTCCACCACGGACCTCACCTGGATCCCCTTCGCCAAGGACGCCGTGTCCTGGGCCAAGCGCTCCAGCAGCGCCCTGCCGTCCGACCTGACGACGGCCCAGCTCAAGTCGATCTACGAGTGCAACCTCACCAGCCTCAACGGTGTGACGCTCACGCCGATCCTGCCGCAGTCCAACTCCGGCACCCGCCAGTTCTTCCTCTCCGCGATCGGCGTCACCACCCCGGGCGCCTGCGTCCAGCAGGGCGTCCAGGAGAACGACGGCACCGTCCTCGACACCGACGGCGACATCGCCCCCTACTCCGTCGCCCAGTACACGGCGCAGGAGAAGCTCGTCGTCGCCGACCGCCGGGGCACGGCCGTGCTCGGCTCCGTCAACACCGTCGCTCCGCGCAACGCCGACAAGTCGCTCAACCTGGCCTTCCCCTTCACGCGTGACGTCTACAACGTCGTCCCGAGCGCGAAGCTGACCAACGCCACGATCGCCTCCACCTTCGTCGGCTCGTCCTCCAAGGTCTGCGCCGCCGGCGCGACCATCGCCAACTACGGCTTCGGCACCCTGGGCACCGCCTGCGGCGCCACGACCCTCAAGGGCGAGCGCTGACCACCAGGCTCCCCGTCACCGCGCAACGGCCGGGCACCCCAGGGTGCCCGGCCCCACGGCGTACCCGCACCCGGCACCGTCCTCACGGGCGGGCGCCGACCGCCACCGCTTCCTGACCCGGACCGGGAGCCGCCACCCGGTCCGCCGACCCGCCCGCTTCCGCAACCGATTCCTGGGGGACCCGGATGAACCGCCCCGCACCACACCGATCACCCGTCGCGCTCCTCATGGCGCTCGCCCTCCTCTGCGGCACCCTCGCCGTCGTCCTGGCCATGGCCGCCCCCGCCAAGGCCGCCACACTGCACGGCACCTTCACCCTTCAGGGCGGTTCGGGCTCCCTCACCGACAAGCCCCTCGGCACGGGGGTCGCCACCCCCGCGGCCTGCCCCGCGCCGGCCGACCCCGCGAAGCCCTACGTCAGGGGCCGGCTCGTCGTGGTCGAGCCCGGGCCCATCGGCAACTTCCACCGCCTGGCGATGACCACCGTGGGGGAGCCCCTGAGCGACGGCCCCTTCACCCGGCCCCTCGACACCGGGGCCGATCCGCTGTCGCTCCAGGAGGGCCTGAGGTGGTTCATCCCCGAAGGACCGCTGGACGGCCGGTACGAACTCCGCCTCTACTGCCAGACCGCGACCGGGGTCGAGACGGAGCACTTCTTCTCCACCATGGTCCAGGTCACCGGTGACACCTGGGCCCCGATCGCGCAGCGGGCGACCCTGCTGGAGGTGAGGTCCGACCCCGAGCCGGCCGTCGCCGGCGAGCCCGCCAGGATCATCGCGCACCTCCAGCCCCAGGAGGCCGCCGGAACGGTGACCTTCCAGAAGTTCGTGAACGAGGAACTCGTCGACATCGGCACCGCCGACGTCGTCGCCGGGAAGGCCGAGGTCACCGTCACCGAGCCCGCCGTCAACAACGACGGACTGCCCGTGGTCGCCACGTTCACTCCCACCGACCCCGAGGCCCACACCCCCGCTTCCCACGTCTACACCCTGTACGTGACCGAGCCCACGCCCACCCCGACCGGCACCACGCCCACGCCCACCACGCCCACCCCCTCCACTCCCCACCCCACCGGGACCACCGCCACCCCCACCCCCTCCGACTCGGTGACCCCCTCCGAGTCGGCCACTCCGTCCGCATCGGTCACCCCCTCCGAGTCGGCGACTCCCTCCGCCTCCGAGCCGGCCACCCCGTCCCCGGGCGCCACCACGGACGACGGCGGCTCCGACTCCGGCTCCTCCGGCTCGGGTTCCGCCTCCGGGGGTTCCTCCGGCGGCTCCGACGCGACCACCGGAGACGGCTCCACCGGCACGGGTCCCGCCTCCGGCGGCGGCACCGGCATCCAGGGGGGAACCGGCGGCCGGCTCGCGGCCACCGGTGCCGCGTCCGCCGCCTCCGCCGCGGCCGGAGCGCTCGCGCTCTGCCTGCTCGGCGCCGCCGCCGTGATCGAGGCCCGCCGCCGCAAGGCGGTCGCCCGGCCGTGACCACCGCACCGGCACCAGCCGCCCCCCGCGCCGGGCTCGGCCTGGCCGGGGCGGCGCTGTGCGTCCTCGCCGCCCTTCTCATCGGCTTCGCCGCCAACCTCACCGTCGTCGGACACCTCCAGCACGCCCGCGACCAGTCCACCGCCTACGACGAGCTGCGCGAGCAACTCGCCCTCGGCACGGCCCCGGTGGGGCAGACCACCTACGACGGCAGGGCGGTCGCCCTCGGCGACCCCGTCGCCCTGCTCCGCATCCCGGTCCTCGGCGTGCGCGAGGTCGTCGCCGAGGGCACCACCTCGGAGGTCCTCATGTCGGGCCCCGGCCACCGCCGGGACACCCCGCTGCCCGGCCAGGCGGGGACGGCCGTCCTCATGGGGCGCCAGTGGGGATACGGCAGCCCCTTCAACGACCTGCACCGGCTGCCGCCCGGCGCCCGCGTCGAGGTGACGACCGGTCAGGGCGAGGCCGTCTACGAGGTGGTGGGCGTCCGCCGCCCCGGCGATCCCACCCTCGCCGCCCCCGGCGCGGGCGAGGGCCGGCTGACCCTGGTCACGGCCGACGGCGGCGCGTACACCCCGGAGAACTTCCTCTTCGTCGACGCGAAGCTGCGCTCCGACGTCCAGCCCAGCCCGGCGCGGCCGCTGCGGCCCGGCTGGATCACCGACGCCGAGAAACCGCTCGCCGGCGACCCGGCCGCCTGGCCGAACATCTTCCTCGGCGCCCAGGCGCTCCTCCTCGCCGCCGTCCTCACCGTCGTCGCCCGCCGCCGCTGGGGCCCCCGCCAGACCTGGATCGCCGCCACCCCCGTGCTCCTCGCCCTCGGCGTCCTCGTCTCCGGCGAGCTGACCCGCCTCCTGCCCAACCTCCTCTGAAAGCCGTGGAGCTGATGACACCGTGACCGAGCTCGCCGACACCGTCACCCTGCCGCCCGTCCCCGCCGGCAAGCCGCCGGCGGGCCGCGCCGGAGCGCTCGACGCCGAGGCCGTCTCCGCCTGGTTCGGCGACCGCAAGGTCCTCGACCGGGTCTCGCTCGCCATGCCCGCGCACGAGGTGACCGCCCTCATCGGTCCCTCCGGCTGCGGCAAGTCCACCTTCCTCCGCATCCTCAACCGGATGCACGAACTCATCGGCTCCGCCGCCCTCGCCGGCCGCGTCCTCCTCGACGGCGCCGACATCTACGACCGGGGCCGCCGCATCACCCACGCCCGCCGCGAGATCGGCATGGTCTTCCAGAAGCCCAACCCCTTTCCTGCGATGTCCCTGTACGAGAACGTCCTCGCCGGCCTCAAGCTCGGCGGCGTCCGGGCCGGCCGGGACGAGAAGGACGCCCTCGTCGAGGAGTGCCTGACCCGCGCCGGCCTCTGGAACGAGGTCAGGGACCGGCTCCGGCAGCCCGGCGGCGCCCTCTCCGGCGGCCAGCAGCAGCGCCTCTGCATCGCCCGCGCGCTCGCCGTCCGCCCCCGCGTGCTCCTCATGGACGAGCCCTGCTCCGCCCTCGACCCGACCTCCACCCGGCGCGTCGAGGAGACCATCGCCGAGCTCAAGTCCGAGGTGACGATCGTGATCGTCACCCACAACATGCAGCAGGCCGCCCGGGTCTCCGACTCCTGCGCCTTCTTCCTCGCCGAACAGGGCACGCCCGGCGTGATCGTCGAACACGGCCCCACGGAGCGGATGTTCGGTGCGCCGGTCGACCCCCGCACGGCGGACTACGTCAACGGCCGCTTCGGATAGCGCGGTCGGGGGGCACGGCGAAGGGCCGGTACGGAGATCCCGTACCGGCCCTCGCCGTTCACGCCCGGCTCACAGCCCCGCGGCCGCCGCCAGGTCCTTCTTCAGCGCGCCCAGCACCTCGGTGCCCGTCGCCCGCGCCGCGCCCAGACCGCTCGCGTCGGCGACCGGGACCACGACCTCCAGGTAGCACTTCAGCTTCGGCTCCGTGCCCGACGGGCGGACGATCACCCGCGCCTTGTACGCGCCGTCCAGGTGGTAGCGCAGACCGTCCGTCGGCGGCAGCGACTCCGTGCCCTTGGTCAGGTCCTCCGCCGAGACCACCGGGAGACCCGCGAGCCGCACCGGGGGCTTCTCGCGCAGCGCCGCCATCGCGTCCGCGATGACCGACAGGTCCTCCACCCGCACCGACAGCTGGTCCGTGGCGTGCAGCCCGTGCTCCACCGCCAGGTCGTCGAGCAGGTCCGTCAGCGTCCGGCCCCGCTCCTTCAGCTCCGAGGCCAGCTCCGCGACGAGCAGCGCCGCCGTGATGCCGTCCTTGTCGCGGACGCCCTCCGGGTCCACGCAGTAGCCGAGCGCCTCCTCGTACCCGTACCGCAGACCGTCCACCCGGGCGATCCACTTGAAGCCGGTCAGCGTCTCCTCGTACCCGACCCCGGCCGCCTCGGCGATCCGCCCGAGCAGCGAGGACGACACGATCGACTCGGCGAAGACACCGGTGGCGCCCTTGCGCACCAGGTGCGCGGCGAGCAGCGAGCCGACCTCGTCGCCGCGCAGCATCCGCCAGCCGCCGTCCACGGACGCGTCCGGCACGGCGACGGCGCAGCGGTCGGCGTCCGGGTCGTTGGCGATGACGATGTCGGGGTCCACGGCCCGGGCCGCCTCGAAGGCCAGGTCCATGGCCCCGGGCTCCTCCGGGTTCGGGAACGCGACCGTCGGGAACGCCGGGTCGGGCTCGGCCTGCGCCGCGACCAGCGCGGGCGGCGGGAAGCCGTGCCGGGCGAAGGCCGCCGTCAGGACGTCCTTCCCGACGCCGTGCATGGCCGTGTAGACGGTGCGCGCGCTGCGCGGCGAGCCGGGGGTCAGCACGGCGTCGGTCCGGGCCAGGTACGCCTCCAGGACCTCCTCGCCGAGGGTCTCCCAGCCGTCCTCCGGCCGCGGCACGTCGGCCAGCGCCCGGACGGCGTCGATCTCGGCCGCGATCCCGGCGTCCGCCGGCGGCACGATCTGCGAGCCGTCGCCCAGGTACACCTTGTAGCCGTTGTCCCGCGGCGGGTTGTGGCTCGCCGTCACCTCGACGCCGGCGACGGCGCCCAGGTGCCTTATGGCGTACGCCAGGACCGGCGTGGGCAGCGGGCGCGGCAGCAGCGCGGCGCGCAGCCCGGCGCCCGTCATCACGGCGGCGGTGTCGCGGGCGAAGTCGGCCGACTTGTAGCGGGCGTCGTAGCCGATGACGACCAGACCGCCGGTCTGCCCCTCCTTCTTCAGGTACGCGGCGAGTCCGGCGGCGGCCCGGATGACCACGGCCCTGTTCATCCGCATGGGCCCGGCGCCCAGCTCGCCGCGGAGCCCAGCGGTGCCGAACTGCAGCGTCCCGGCGAACCGGACGGCCAGCTCGTCGGTGTCCCCCCGGTCGAGGAGCGCGCCGAGCTCCTCCCGGGTCTCGGGGTCGGGATCCTCGGCGAGCCACGCCTGGGCCCGGGCGAGGAGTTCGTCCTGCGTCACGGTGATGCGCCTTTCGTCTGCGGCGGGGTGAGTCGTGGTGCGTGAGCGGGTGCGGGTGGGTGCGGGGGTGGGCCGCTGCGCGGAGCCTTTCCCCACCCCGCCCCTTCCCGAACTGGGGGCGAGCCCCCGGACCCCCGTACGGCCTGCGGCCGTGCCCTCGAACGCCGGGCGGGCTGAGATTCAGCCCCGCCGGCGTCTGAGGCGCGGGGTCCGGGGCGGAGCCCCGGTTCCGGGAAGGGGCGGGGTGGGGGAGAGGCCCCGCGCAGCGGCCCCACCCGCACCGCTGCCGGTCGCTCCGCCCCCGTGACGGAAGCGTCAGATCCGGTCGAGGACCCGCGTCAGCAGTTCGCCCATGCGCGCCGCCGAGTCCTTCCCCGCCTGGAGGACCTCCTCGTGGTTGAGCGGCTCGCCGGAGAGGCCCGCGGCGAGGTTGGTGACGAGGGAGATGCCGAGGACCTCCGCGCCGGCCTCGCGCGCGGCGATGGCCTCCAGGACGGTGGACATGCCGACGAGGTCGCCGCCCATGACGCGGACCATGTTGATCTCGGCGGGGGTCTCGTAGTGCGGGCCGGGGAACTGGACGTACACGCCCTCCTCCAGCGTCTCGTCGACCTCCTTGCACAGCGCGCGCAGCCGCGGCGAGTACAGGTCGGTGAGGTCGACGAAGTTCGCGCCGACGATCGGGGAGGCGGCCGTCAGGTTGATGTGGTCGCTGATGAGGACGGGCTGGCCGGGGCGCATGCCCTCGCGCAGGCCGCCGCAGCCGTTGGTCAGGACGACGGTCTTCACGCCGGCGGCGACCGCGGTGCGGACGCCGTGGGCGACGGAGGCGACCCCGCGGCCCTCGTAGAAGTGGGTGCGGCCGAGGAAGACCAGGGCGCGCTTGTCGCCGATCTTGTACGAGCGGACCTTGCCGCCGTGGCCCTCGACGGCCGGCGGCGGGAAGCCCGGGAGCTCGGTGACGGGGAACTCGGCCTCGGGGGCGCCCAGGGCGTCCACGGCCGGGGCCCAGCCGGAGCCCATGACCAGGGCGACGTCGTGGTTCTCGACTCCGGTCAGCTCGCGCAGACGCGCGGCCGCGGCCTCGGCGGCCTCGTACGGGGTGGCAGTAGCGTTCACTGGCTCTTCTCGCCTCGGGGAGGGGGTCCGAGGGAGGTGACCCCGGACGGAATTCGTTCGCGAAGAAGCCTAGCCCGAGAATTCCTACGCGCGTAGATGACGGCGCGGACGGACATGCGATCGTTGTCTTGTCGTTTCCGACGAAAGCACCCCGGGCGGGGCTCCGGCTCCGCCCTCAGCAGGGGCGCTTGCGGATCTCCATCACGTAGTCGTGGGGCGCGCCCGCCGACTCCGCGGCGTCGGCGACCTCGCCCAGGTAGCGGGCGGACGGCAGCCCGCCCTCGTAGGCGTTGAGCACGTACACCCAGGCCGCCTCCTCGCCGTCGAGGGTGTGCACGCGCACCCGCATCCGCCGGTAGATGTCGAGCCCGACGCCCTCCCAGCGGTCCATCGAGTCCTCGTCCATCGGGGCGATGTCGTACAGCGCCACGAAGACCTGCTGGCGCGGGGCCTCGACGAGGGTGGCGAGCGCTCCCTCCCAGCCCATCTGCTCCCCGCCGAAGGTGAGCCGCCAGCCGTTCAGCCAGCCGGTGCCGCGCAGCGGGGAGTGCGGGGCGCGGCGGCTCATCAGCCGCGCGTCGAGGTTGCCGGCGTAGGCGGCGTAGAGCGACATGGGACCGAGGGTACGGGAGTGGCGCCGGTATCCGGCGAACGCCGAGGTTGAGGGCCGTACGGGTGCTCCCGGGGCGGTCCGGGGCCGGCTTTTCCGGCCCCGGCGCGAGGGACCGGGCGGCGTACGGGAGAATGGAGTACGCACTTGAAGCGTGCGGGACAATGGCGTACGCACTGCAGCCCACGGGGGCCGCACACCCCCGCAGAACGAGAGCGCGAGGCGTAGATCCCAGTGACCCGGATCGTGATCATCGGCGGCGGACCCGGCGGATACGAGGCTGCCCTGGTGGGCGCCCAGCTCGGCGCGGAGGTGACCGTCGTCGACTGCGACGGCCTCGGCGGCGCGTCCGTCCTGACCGACTGCGTCCCCTCCAAGACCCTGATCGCCACGGCCGAGGTGATGACCACCTTCGACTCCTCCTACGAGGAGCTGGGCATCATCGTCGCGGACGACACCCCCCACGTGGAGCAGGCCGCCCGCGTCGTCGGCGTGGACCTCGGCAAGGTCAACCGACGGGTGAAGCGTCTCGCGCTGGCCCAGTCGCACGACATCACGGCCTCCGTCACCCGGGCGGGCGCCCGGGTCCTGCGCGGCCGCGGCCGGCTCTCCGGCCGCCAGGCCGTGGACGGCTCCCGCCAGGTGATCGTGACGGCGGCCGACGGCACCGAGGAGACGCTGACCGCCGACGCCGTGCTGATCGCCACCGGCGGTCACCCGCGCGAGCTGGCCGACGCCAAGCCGGACGGCGAGCGGATCCTGAACTGGACCCAGGTCTACGACCTGAAGGAGCTCCCGGAGGAGCTCATCGTGGTCGGTTCCGGTGTCACCGGCGCCGAGTTCGCCGGCGCCTACCAGGCGCTCGGCTCCCGGGTCACCCTCGTCTCCTCCCGCGACCGCGTCCTGCCGGGCGAGGACCCGGACGCCGCCGCCGTCCTGGAGGACGTCTTCCGCCGCCGCGGCATGAACGTCATGGCCCGCTCCCGCGCCGAGTCCGCCAAGCGGGTCGGCGACCGGGTCGAGGTGACCCTCGCGGACGGCCGGGTCATCTCGGGCACCCACTGCCTGATGGCCGTCGGCGCCATCCCGAACTCCGCGGGCATGGGCCTGGAGGAGGCCGGGGTCCGGCTGAAGGAGTCCGGGCACATCTGGACCGACCGGGTCTCCCGCACCTCCGCCCCCGGCGTGTACGCGGCCGGCGACGTCACCGGGATCTTCGCGCTGGCCTCGGTCGCCGCCATGCAGGGCCGGATCGCGATGTACCACTTCCTCGGCGACGCGGTGACCCCGCTCAACCTGAAGACGGTGTCCTCGAACGTCTTCACCGACCCCGAGATCGCCACCGTCGGCTACACCCAGGCCGACGTCGACGCCGGCAAGATCGACGCCCGGGTCGTCAAGCTGCCGCTGCTGCGCAACCCGCGCGCCAAGATGCAGGGCATCCGGGACGGCTTCGTGAAGATCTTCTGCCGCCCCGGCACCGGCATCGTGGTCGGCGGCTGTGTCGTCGCCCCCCGGGCGAGCGAGCTGATCCACCCGATCTCGATCGCGGTCGACAACAATCTGACGGTCGAACAGATCGCAAATGCTTTCACCGTGTACCCCTCCCTGTCGGGCTCGATCGCGGAAGTGGCACGGCAGTTGCACACCCGAAAGACCTCGGGCGAGGGCTGACCCTCCCCCGAAACCTCCGGCGATCACCGTCCCCGCCTGCGGGAACGGTTCGCCGACTCGGACAACCCCCGGCAAGACGGGGCATAGCCGGGGCACAAAACGGATCAATGGCGGGGCTCCCCATACCACTTGGGGGCCCCGCCTGTGTGTATCTTCCGCAATCCGGCCCATAGTGCTGAAAAGCACCGGCGGCGCACGTTACTGTCAGTTTTGTGTTCGCTGCAGAACGTCGCCAGTTGATCCTCGAAATGGTGCGAGCCAATGGGGCCGTGTCGCTCCGCGAGCTCGCCCGCGTCGTCCAGACCTCCGAAGTGACCGTGCGCCGTGACGTACGGGCCCTGGAGGCAGAAGGACTCCTCGACCGCCGGCACGGCGGTGCGGTGTTGCCGGGCGGATTCACGCGAGAATCCGGCTTCCCGCAGAAATCCCATCTCGCGACCGCGGAGAAGACGGCCATCGCCGACGTCGCCGCGAGCCTGGTCGAGGAGGGCGAGGCCATCGTCGTCGGCGCCGGGACCACCACCCAGGAGCTGGCCCGCCGGCTCGCCCGGGTGCCCGGCCTCACCGTGGTCACCAACTCGCTGCTCGTCGCCCAGGCCCTGGCGCACGCCAACCGGGTCGAGGTCGTCATGACCGGCGGCACCCTGCGCGGCTCCAACTACGCCCTGGTGGGCAGCGGGGCCGAGCAGTCGCTCCAGGGGCTGAGGGTCTCCCGCGCCTTCCTCTCCGGCAGCGGGCTCACCGCCGAGCGCGGCCTCTCCACCTCCAACATGCTCTCCGCGAGCGTGGACCGGGCGCTGGTGCAGGCGGCGGCCGAGGTCGTGGTCCTCGCCGACCACACCAAGCTCGGCACCGACACCATGTTCCAGACGGTGCCGACCGACGTCATCACCCGCCTGGTCACCGACGAGCCCCCGCCGCACGACGAGCGGGCCGCCTCCGAGCTCCAGGCCCTCGCCGACCAGGGCGTGCAGATCGCCGTGGCCGGCACCGGCCAGAGCGGCGTCCCCGCGCCCGAGCAGCTGCCCCCGGGCGTCCGGGGCCGCCGGGAGATGCCGCTCCCCGTCCAGCGCGGCGGCAGGATGCCCACCGGCCAGTTCCGCGGTCCCGGCCCCGGTCTCGGCGCCGAGCCCCTGGAGCGCACGGCCCGCGTCGCGGACCTGCGCCGCCGCTGAGCCCCGCCCCCGGGCCCGTGCGCGGGGGCTCCGCCCCGTGAGCACGTCCGTCCCCCGCCGTACGCAGTGAGCCGCCGTCCCCTCCCGCCCCGAACGCGGCGAAGGGCCCCCAGGCGGCTGCCTGCGGGCCCTTCCCTGTGAGCTTTCGGGCCGTCAGGCCTTGATCTCGCAGATGCCGGCGCCGGAGGTGACGGAGGCGCCGACCTCGGCGTTGAGGCCGGTAATGGTGCCCGACTTGTGGGCGTTGAGGGGCTGTTCCATCTTCATGGCCTCCAGGACGACGATCAGGTCGCCCTCCTTGACCTCCTGGCCCTCCTCGACCGCGATCTTCACGATCGTGCCCTGCATGGGCGAGGCGAGGGTGTCACCCGACGCGGTCGGACCGGACTTCTTCGCGGCGCGGCGCTTCGGCTTGGCGCCGGCGGCCAGACCGGTACGGGCCAGGGTCATGCCCAGGCTGGACGGGAGGGAGACCTCCAGACGCTTGCCGCCGACCTCGACCACGATCGTCTCGCGGCCCGTCTCGTCCTCGTCCGCGTCGGCACCGGCCGGAGCGAACGGCTTGATCTCGTTGACGAACTCCGTCTCGATCCAGCGGGTGTGGACACGGAACGGATCGGCGGTGAAGTCGGGATCGACCACGGCCGCCCGGTGGAAGGGAATGGCGGTGGCCATGCCCTCGACCCGGAACTCCTCCAGCGCACGCGCCGCCCGCTGCAGCGCCTGCTCACGCGTGGCGCCGGTGACGATCAGCTTCGCCAGGAGCGAGTCCCAGGCCGGGCCGATGACACTGCCCGACTCCACACCCGCGTCCAGACGGACACCGGGGCCGGTCGGCGGCTGGAAGAGGGTGACCGTGCCGGGGGCCGGGAGGAAACCGCGGCCCGGGTCCTCGCCGTTGATACGGAACTC